>NZ_JAGDVS010000133.1:14927-25468 GCF_023255755.1 Acidithiobacillus sp.
GCGGCTTTGTCGGCCGCCCGTTGCGCGGCTTTCTCCTGCGCTGCGCGCGCCGCCAGTTCCTCAGCCCGCTTCTCGGCAGCCTGTTTTTCCGCGGTGATCTGCGCGGCCTTCTGCGCTGCGGCCTTTTCTTGTGCCGCCTTTTCCGCGGCCATCTGTGCGGCGCGGGGTGGCGGCGGAGTGGAGGGCTTGGGTTTCGGTACAGGTACCGGTTTGGGTGTGGGTTGTGGTGCTGGTGCGGGCTGTGGCACGGGTACTGGTTGTGGCGCGGGTACTGGTTGCGGCGCCGGTGCCGCAGCCGGTGGCATGCCGCTGCTCAGTTGTGCCTGCATCGGGGTATCCCCGGTGCTGCTCGGCACGTTCATGTGAAAGCTCCAGAACAAGGCCACCAGTATCGCGCTGTTGAGCGCAATAGCCAGCACCAGCGGCCAGATCCGTTTGCGTTCTTTCAATGTCCCTCCGGACGGGTCAGCAGGCCGACATGGGAAATGCCCGCCTCCTGCAAACGCGCCATGACCGCCATGACCTTGCCGTAATCCACATGCGCATCGCCGCCCACCAGCACCTGCACCTGATTGTGGCTGGCAGCGGCAATATGCCGCACCGTCGTCGCGAGGTCATCCAGGGCGACAGCACTGTGGTGTCCCTTGTATTGCACCGAGATACTGCCCTGCCGCGTCAGCGAAATCAGTACCGGTGGTGTCTTATCCGATACCGGCTTGGTCACGCCCTTGGGCAAATTGACGTTGACGCCTTGGGTCAGCAGCGGCGCCGAGAGCATGAAAATCACCAGCAGCACGAGGGTCACGTCGATGTAGGGGACGACGTTCATCTCCGCCATGAGACGCCGTCGTTTCATGGCTTCGTCTCAGGCACCTGCCGATGCAGGATGTTGGTGAATTCGTCCATGAAAACCTCGTACTGCGCGTCGAGTTTGTCCAGTTGATGGACATAGCGGTTATAGGCCAGGGTTGCCGGGATGGCGGCGAACAGACCTGCCGCGGTGGCGATGAGGGCTTCGGCGACGGGGGGTGCTACCGTCGCCAGGGTGGCTTGTCCCGCTATGCCGATATGCATGAAGGCGGTCATGATGCCCCAGACGGTGCCGAAAAGGCCGATAAAAGGGCTTACGGAGGATACGGAGGCAAGAAAGGCGAGGTTGTTTTCCAGGCGCCCGACCTCGCGCATCTGGGCCACCCGCATGGCGCGTCGCGCTGCATCGAGGGCGTCGCTGGGGCGAATCTTGTTGCGCTGGCGCTGGAATTCTTCATAACCGGCACAGAAGATGCTGCCGGCCCCCGTTTCCAGATCGCTGTTACCGGAAACGTGCTGGTAGATCTGGCTCATCTCGCCGCCGCTCCAGAAGCGCTTCTCAAAGCGCTCCAGGGCGCGGTGGGCGCTGGCAAAGACGGCCCATTTCTGGAAGATGATGGTCCAGGAGGCGACGGAGGCGATAAGCAGGATGACGAGGATGCCCTGCACGATCCAACTGGCGTTCATGACCAGATGGCCCAGGGAGAGGGACTGCGCACTATTGGCGATGCTATGCGGATCCATAAAATCTCACGGCTGAACAGAAAGCGGGACGGCCTGCAACAAGTCTGCAGGGATAACGTGGGGACGAAAACGGGCCACATCGAGGCAGACCACTTCCACCTCTCCGCTACAGAGCATCCTGTCCCCGACAGCGATGATTTGCTGAAAACCCATACGCACGGGGCTCTTGCTCACGACCCGGGTTTCCACACGGAGCAGGTCATTGAAGCGGGCCGGGGCGCGGAAGTCCAGACGAGCGCGGCGCACCGCAAAAATGATCCCCGCATCCTGCTCCAGTACATCCAGTTCATAACCCCGTTCGCGCAGCATTTCGGTGCGGGCGCGCTCCATGAAGCGTAAGTAGTTGGCATGGTACACCACCCCGCCATGATCCGTATCTTCATAATAAACGCGAACGTGGAAGGTGCTGTCGGGATCATTAGCCAGCATCGAAAAGCCCCCCAGGCTCCTTGGGGGCCGTCAGGCCCAGGGCGAGATAGCTGAGTTCCGTTGCGCAGCGTCCGCGCGGGGTGCGAATCAGATAACCGCGCTGAATCAGAAAGGGTTCCAGCACATCTTCGATGGTGCCGCGCTCCTCGCCAATGGCGGCCGCCAGACTCTCCACCCCTACCGGCCCGCCCGCAAAGCGCGCGATAACGGCCTGGAGCAATTTGCGATCCTGGCCATCGAAACCGTGTTGGTCCACCTCCATGAGGGTCAGGGCGGCCTGCGCCGTCGCCATGTCAATTTCACCGTTACCGCGTACCTGGGCATAGTCCCGCACCCGGCGCAGCAGGCGGTTGGCGATGCGCGGCGTGCCCCGCGCGCGCCGGGCGATCTCCTGCGCACCTTCCAGGGCTTGGGGGGTGCCGAGAATCTGGGCGGAGCGGGTGACGATCTGGGTCAGCTCGGCGTCGCTGTAGAATTCCAGATGAAAACTGATGCCGAAGCGGTCCCTTAAAGGCGAGGTCAGCAGCCCGGCACGGGTGGTGGCGCCAATCAGGGTAAAGGGGGGCAGGCTGATTTTGATGGAGCGCGCTGCAGGTCCTTCGCCGATGAGGATGTCCAGTTCGTAGTCTTCCAGCGCCGGGTAGAGGATTTCTTCCACCACCGGGCTGAGGCGGTGAATTTCATCGACAAAAAGCACGTCGTGGGGTTGCAGGTTGGTGAGGATGGCGGCCAGATCGCCTGGCTTGTCGAGCACGGGGCCGGAGGTGACCTTGAGGCCCGCGCCCATCTCCTGGGCGATGATATGCGCCAGGGTGGTTTTGCCGAGTCCGGGCGGGCCGAAGAGCAGCACGTGATCCAGCGCTTCGCTGCGCCCCTTGGCGGCGTCGATATACAGACCCAGGGACTCCCGCAGTTTAGCCTGCCCGAGGTACTCCGCCAGCCGACGCGGACGCAGGGCATGGTCTACCGCATCGTTGTGGGCTTCCTGGGGGTTGAGAGGGCCTCTATCCATCATCCTGATCTGACCATCGGCGCGCTGGCGGGTTCCAAAAAATCAATGACGTGACAAATGTTGCAGCGACTGGCGGATGAGGTCTTCCAGACCCAGACCTTCCGCCAGGCCGGCTATGGCCTGGCTCGCCTGCGCAGGCTTATAACCTAAAGTCAGCAGTGCTGCAATGGCTTCCTGACGGGGGTCGCCGACCGTGCTGCACCCCACCGGTCCCGGCGCGATGCCACCCATCTTGTCGCGCAGTTCTACCACCAACCGTTCAGCGGTTTTCGGGCCGATGCCGGGGATGGCGGTAAGTTGCGCCGTGTTGCCCTCGGCCACGGCCTGACTGAGCCGCTCCGCAGACAGACCAGAAAGGCAGGCCAGCGCCACCTTGCCGCCGATGCCGTTGACCCGGATCAGCAGGCGAAAGGTATCGCGCTCCGCTATGGTCATGAAACCATAGAGTAAATGGGCATCTTCGCGAATGGTGAGGTGGGTGTAGACGGTCAGTGCCGCACCCTCGGCAGGCATCTGATAAAAGCCGGACAGGGGCATCTCCAGTTCATAGCCGACCCCCTGCACGTTGAGCCAGAGCCAGGGCGGACGCCGCTGCAAGATAGTACCGGTGAGCGAGGTGATCATGACGGGGCGGCCCTCTGGTCGTAACGGGGTTCAGCGGCTGTCAGCGAGCTGCCAGCGTTGCCGGGTGCTGGCATGATGGGCATGACAAATGGCGCAGGCCAGGGCATCCGCAGCATCCGCTTGTGGGTTTTCGCTGAGTTTCAGGAGCCAGCGGACCATGCTCTGCACCTGCTCCTTGGCCGCATGGCCACCACCGACGGCGGCTTTTTTGATCTGCAGTGCCGTGTATTCATGTACGGGCAACCCGGCTTCCAGCAAGGCGACCAGTGCTGCTCCCCGTGCCTGCCCCAGCTTGAGGGCAGAGTCGGCATTGCGCGCCATGAACACCTGCTCAATGGCGGCGACATCGGGCTGTGTGTCGCCGATGACCTGTTTCAGTTCGCGGTAGATGGCACCGATGCGCTCCAGAAAGGGCTGCCCCCCCACATTCAGGCAACCGTGGGCCACATGCCGGAGCTGGCCAGCCGCGTCGGATTCAATAATGCCGTAGCCGGTGCGCAAAGAACCGGGATCAATACCGATGATCCGCACCGCGGTCTTCGGCAGGGATGCCGGCGATGCGCCCGCATTCAGCGCCATGGCTGCGGTATCCGCCAGAAGCGCCGCCGCGGGTTCAGGAGGCCGCTTCCAGACGGGCCATTTCCTCGTCACTGATCTCGTAGTTGGCGTAGACGTTTTGTACGTCATCATTTTCTTCGAGGAAATCGATGAGCCGCAGCAATTTCTCCGCCTCCTCACCGCTGACTTCGATCGTATTCTCCGGAATCATCGTCATTTCACTTTCTTCCGGCTTGAGCCCCGCCGCTTCCAGGGCCAGAACCACGCTGTGAAGATCCGATGGGGCCGTATAAACGGCGATCCGCTCGCCTTCATTGACCACATCTTCAGCACCTGCTTCCAGTGCCGCTTCCAGAATCCGGTCCTCGTCAGCATCCGCCGGGAAAACAATCAGGCCAAGCTTTTTAAACTGATAAGCCACCGAGCCTGCCGTACCCATATTGCCGCCGCGCTTGGAAAATATGTGGCGCACTTCAGCGACGGTACGCACCTTGTTGTCGGTCATCGTCTCGATCAGGATGGCGACACCGCCGGGGCCATAGCCCTCGTAGGTGACTTCTTCGTAGTCCACACCTTCCAGCTCGCCGGTGCCGCGCTTGATCGCCCGTTCGATGGTATCTTTGGTCATATTGGCCCCGTAGGCCTTGTCCAGGGCAAGACGCAAGCGGGAATTACTGGCCGGGTCACCGCCGCCTGCCCGCGCCGCCACCGTGATTTCGCGGATGAGGCGGGTGAAAATCTTGCCGCGCTTGGCGTCCTTCAGCGCTTTCTTGAATTTGATGGTGGACCACTTACTATGCCCGGACATGACGCACTCCCTGTAACTATCACTGGATTATTCTGCCAAAAATATCGCCTATGGTACCGCAAAGGCGGGGATGCCGTCATGCGAGGGTGGCGATGGCACTCATGGTGGCGCCGAGCACCTCGGCGGCGCTGACATCGCGATGAAAATGCAGGGGCACGCCATAACGCAACAGGGGCCGCTGCCGGTGCAGCCAGGTGGCGAGGTCGGACCGGCCTTGCCGCGCGCCACTGATATGGGCCGGCACCACCGGGGCGGCACTTTCCCGCACTAGCCAGGCAACGCCTTTCTGGGTCTGATCGCGGTTGATCCCACCTTCGGGAAATATGCCCAGCACCCGTCCGTCTTCCAATAACCGTCGCGCCTGCAGGAGGGCACTTACGTCACGGCGGTCGCGGCGTACGGGGATGCTATAGGTCTGCTCCAGCAGGCGGCGCATCCAGGCGTTGTCGTAATATTCCTGGGCGACCAGAAAGGAAATCATCCGGCGGTTGCTGGCTACCAGGAACAAGGGATCGAGCACGGAGACGTGGTTGCAGGCGAGGATGGCTGGCCCGGTTTCGGGAACGCTGCTGGGCTCCCAGTGCCCCCCCTGATAAAAGCGGGTGTAGCCGTAAAGCAGGGCATGCAGGCCGCGCTGGGTAAAGGACCATTCCGTTGCCCGGTCGGCCACCGCAGACGGTTGCCCCATGGTGTCCGTCAGGAAACCGCCAGCATG
Organism: Acidithiobacillus sp.; assembly: GCF_023255755.1. GTDB lineage: Bacteria > Pseudomonadota > Gammaproteobacteria > Acidithiobacillales > Acidithiobacillaceae > Acidithiobacillus. Next base: position 20,628 of record NZ_JAGDVS010000133.1, read on the forward strand.
CGTTCGAGCGCCAGGCGGGCCTGGGCGGCGGTCTCCGGGTCTACCTGAATCCGGTTGACTACCTGGCCCGCAAGAAGATTTTCCAGCGAACGCGCCAGTTGCTCCGGATCAATGCGGAACATGGTGGAGCACATGCAGACCATGGGCGACATGAACTCCACGGTTTTGCCCTCCGCGCGCACCTCGTCGGCCAGACGGGTGACCAGATTGATTTCTGTGCCTACCAGCCACGCACTGCCGGGCGGCGAAGCCTTGACCGTGCGCAGGATGAAATCCGTGGAGCCGACGGCATCGGACCGCTCGCAGACTTCAAAAGACGCTTCCGGATGGGCGATCACCTGCCCCTGGGGATGCACGCGGCGCCAGCGTTCGATATGGGCTGGCTGAAACATCTGGTGGACGGAACAATGTCCCTTCCAGAGCAGGATTTTGGCACGGCGGATTTCTTCCGGCGTGAGGCCACCCAGCGGCAAGTTGGGGTCCCAGACCGGCATGTCGCGCAGGGGAATACCCAGTTGATGCCCGGTCCAGCGTCCCAGATGCTGATCGGGGAAGAACAGGGCCTTGGGACGTTGCTGGAAAGACCAGTCGAGCACTTTGCGGGCATTGGAGGAGGTGCAGACGGTGCCGCCGTGGACGCCGCAAAAGGCCTTGAGCGCGGCCGAAGAGTTCACGTAGGTGACGGGGGTGACCTCCCGCTCCACATCGATCACCGTTGCCAGCTCCTCCCAGGCACGCTGCACCTGTGGCATATCGGCCATGTCGGCCATGGAGCAGCCGGCATTGAGGTCCGGCAGGATGCTGGCCTGTTCCGGACGGCTGAGAATGTCGGCCACTTCCGCCATGAAGTGAACGCCGCAGAAGACGATGAACTCGGCCTCCTGCTCAGCGGCAGCGCGGGAGAGTTGCAGGGAGTCGCCATGAAAGTCGGCATGGCGATAGACTTCTTCGCGCTGATAGTGGTGGCCGAGAATGACCGCACGTTTGCCCAGCGCGGCCTTGGCCCGCCGAATCCGTGCGTCGAGCTCCAACCCATCACTACGCCGGAGTCCCTGAACCATCACCGTTTCCACACCCATAACTGACCCTCTCAGGCGCTATTGCGCGTGCATAACTGCTCGATTACGTTACGAAGTCGCCATCCGTTCGTCAAGCTGTACCCGTCTCAGGGGTTCTGTACCCCGGCTCCGACTCCGGGACGCAGGCGGATGCCCAGTTCCTGAAGCTGCTTGTCGGCTACCGTACCGGGGGCTTCGGTGAGCAGGCAACCGGCCTTTTGCGTCTTGGGGAAGGCGATCACGTCACGGATGGTGTCGGCGCCGCACAGGAGCATCACCAGTCGATCCAACCCGAAAGCCAAGCCGCCGTGGGGTGGGGCCCCATAATGGAGGGCGTCGAGCAGGAAGCCGAACTTATCCCGCGCCTCTTCCGTACCGATACCGAGGGCGGCGAAGACCTTTTCCTGTACCGCCTCCTGGTGGATGCGGATACTGCCGCCGCCGATTTCGTTGCCGTTGAGCACCAGGTCGTAGGCCCGCGCCAAGGCGTTGCCGGGATCCTGGCTGAGGGTTTCCAGGTGTTCCGTCTGCGGCGCAGTAAAGGGATGATGGGTGGAGGTCCAGCGGTCTTCCTTGTCGTCATAGTCGAACATGGGGAAGTCGGTGATCCAGACGGGGCACCATTCGCCTTCCAGCAAACCCAGATCGGTGGCCAGACGGTTGCGCAGATTACCGAGGGCTTCATTGACGATTTTGGCCGTATCGGCGCCGAAAAAGAGGATGTCGCCCGCCGCCGCGCCGCAACGCCGAAGAATTTCCTGCAAGACGTTCTCCGGCAGGAACTTGACGATGGGGGATTGCAGGCCTTCGTTGCCCTGATCCAGGGCATTCACCTTGATCCAGGCCAGACCCTTGGCCCCGTAGATGGCGGTGAACTGGGTGTAGGCATCGATTTGCGCCCGGCTGAGCTGGGCGCCACCGGGTACCCGCAGGCAAGCCACCCGTCCATGCGGACGTTCGGCGGCTTCGCGGAACACTTTGAAGTCCACCGTACCCATGAGGTCGGTGAGTTCGGTCAGCTCCAGCGGATTGCGCAGATCAGGGCGGTCGACGCCAAAACGATGCATGGCGTCCCGGTACGTCATCCGCGGGAAGGGATCGGGAAGTTGCACGCCCAATACCTCAGCAAACAGCCCGCGAATCATCGGCTCGGCAATCCCCATGACGGCCTCTTCATCGACAAACGAGGCCTCGATATCGATCTGGGTGAACTCCGGCTGGCGATCGGCGCGTAAGTCCTCGTCGCGGAAGCATTTGGTGATCTGATAATAGCGGTCCAGTCCCGCCACCATCAGCAGCTGCTTGAACAGTTGCGGACTCTGGGGCAGCGCGAAAAAGTGTCCCGGCTGGGTGCGCGACGGCACCAGATAGTCACGAGCGCCTTCGGGGGTGGAACGGGTGAGGACGGGGGTTTCCACGTCGATAAAGCCGGCACCGTCCAGATAGCTGCGCACGAAGCGGGTGACCTGATGGCGCAGACGCAGACGATGGAGCATTTCCGGGCGGCGCAGGTCGAGATAGCGGTATTTGAGCCGCAGATTCTCCGCGATGTCTTCCTCATCCAGGGGGAAGGGGACCGGCTCGGATCGGTTGAGTATGCCGATGCGCGCTGCCGCCAGTTCGACCTTGCCACTGGGCATCTGGGGATTCTCGGTACCCGTGGGACGGGCACGCAGGACACCCTCCACCTGCAACACGAACTCGCTGCGGCACTCGTTGGCGGCCGCGAAGGCGTCGACCTGATCCGGATCGGCGACAACCTGTACCAGACCTTCGCGGTCCCGCAGATCAATAAAAATGACGCCGCCGTGATCGCGCCGCCGCTGCGCCCAGCCGCAGAGGGTGACCGTTTGGCCAATCAGGCCTTCGTGAATGCCGTTACAATAGTGTGTCCGCATGCTGCGTCCCGTATGAGTCAATAAGAAAAGGGCCGCCCGACCGGGAGGCCCGCGCACAATCTAGCCTTGCCGCGCGCGTTACGTCAATGACAGGCGCAGCCCCCAGCGGGGCAGGATGGCGCAGCGGCAACTTCCGGCGTGCTCTCGCCAGCCTTGCTGCCGCCACCCTTGAAGTCGGTCTGGTACCAGCCGGAGCCCTTCAGGGCGAAGCCCCCGGCGCTGAGCTGCCGCTCCAGCCCCGGCTTGCCGCAGTGGGGGCAGCTGGTCAGACGGGGATCACTCATGCGCTGCTCGGCGCTCAGATGGTGTCCACAGTCCTTGCATACATACTCGTAAGTTGGCATCGTATCGACTCCGTATTGGGTTGTAACTTCAAAGATGCCTATTAAATACGTCTTCACGCCGCAATTTTCAAGGGCCTTGCGTCGGAACCGGCCTGGTAAGGGAGGCGCGGATGCTCGTCGGCACTGAACTGCACAGCGCCTTGCAGACCCTCATCGCATTGCTCGCCATTCTCAACCCTATTGGCGCCATCCCGATTTTCATTGCCCTGACCGGCGACGAAGATACGCAACAGCAGATCGCTACGGCGAAGCTGGCATCCCGTGCCGTAGCCATTGTTCTGCTCACCTCGGCGTTTCTTGGAGAATATATTCTGCAATTTTTCGGGATCAGCATCGCCGCCTTTCAGGTGGCGGGCGGCATGGTGCTGATGATGCTGGCTTTTAACATGTTGCAGGCCAAGTCCAGCCGCTATGTCCACACCCCGGAGGAGGCTGCCGAGGGTATGCAGAAAGAGGATGTTGCCGTGGTACCGCTCGCCATTCCGCTGCTGGCGGGGCCGGGCACCATGGTCACCGTGATCATCGCCCATCACAAAAATGCGTCGTGGCTGGCCAGCGGCCTGCTGATCGTCGATATATTGCTGATTGCCGGGGGGGCCTATGGGGCGCTGCGCCTGGCGCAGCCCCTGTCACGTCGGCTGGGGGTAGCAGGCATCAACATCTCTACCCGTATCTTCGGGCTGGTGCTCGCCGCCATTGCCGTGACCTTTATCGCCAATGGTCTGGCGGCGCTCTTCCCTGGGCTGGTACACGTCCGCGTTCCCTGAGCGCGATGCCAGCCAGATGCGGGAATCTCAGGGCGTGATGGCGCTGCCGTTGTGGTCGTCCAGTGCCGTGTTTTCGGCAACAATCATGGTGCGATAGTGGCCCAGCGTGTGCAGGTAGCGCTTGAGGCCCGTCAGCCAAAGAACCGAACCCAGCATCAGCGAAATGTAACCGATGGTGGACCAGATGTCGGGACCAAAAAAGCGGATGAAAGTCAGGCCAGCAAGAACCAGCGTCAACGATGTTCGTGTGTACGCCAGAAAAGTCCGTTCATTGGCCAGCACGGTCCTGTCCAGGGCGAGCCAGTCCCGCAGAATGAATTCGCGGGGGTTAAACCTGTGGTAAGGCATGTTGCTCAAATTCAGTTGTCCTTCATTACACTTTGCATACCAACTTTCCGGACCTCACCCTTCCGCAGTGCAGCCCATCCTGACGGATAAGAATACTGCAGGCACCTATACCGGTTAAACTGCATGTCTACTTATATGGACTTCATTACATTTAATAATTAATAGACGAAAAAAGGATGTCATTGAGCACCTTGCCGTGCCGCGGCCATCCCAGGGTGGAAGAACTTCTTCATGCGGGCGCGTAAAGTACTGGCAGTCGTACTCTGAAGGATAGCCCTTTTCATGGGGCGCTTGCTGATTCGCGCTGTCTGATTTTCGCTGTCTCGTGCCTTTCCGGTGGTGCACAAAAGCCATCAGTCCCGGCCCGAAAACGCATTTTCTCGGGACGCGGCAATCATCTAATATGCGCAGTGTCCCCACTGCTCC
>NZ_JAGDVS010000058.1 GCF_023255755.1 Acidithiobacillus sp.
TGCGTTTCTTGACCGTCAAGCGTTGGATTTCATACCAACCCTGCCGGTTTTGGCTACAGCAGTGTGTGAGTCCCAGAAAGTCGAAGGTTTCAGGCTTTCCCAGCCCTCGCTCTTTCCGTTGAGCCGCAGCAAATCGCCCAAAAGCAATCAGCCGCGTTTTCTCCGGATGCAGCTTCAGGCCGAACCTGCCTAAGCGTTCTGCTATAGCAGACAGAAAACGCTTCGCTTCTCCTTCATACTGGAAACCCATCACACTGTCGTCGGCGTAACGCACGATGATAACATCCCCCCGTGCATGCCGCCGTCGCCAGCGATGTGCCCATAAATCCAGGGCATAATGCAGAAACACATTTGCGAGCAGGGGCGAAATTACTGCCCCTTGAGGCGTACCTCGTTCTGCAGGAATACGCTTCCCATCTTCCATAACACCTGCTCTGAGCCATTTGCTAACCAGCCGTAACATGCGCCGATCCGCAATGCGATGTTCCAGAAATTTCAGCATCCACCCGTGGTCGATGCTGTCAAAGAATGCCGATATATCCGCATCCAATATCCAGTTCACCTTACGGCCCTTTATCCCCATCGACAGGGCATCCAGCGCATCATGTTGGCTGCGCCCCGGTCGAAACCCATAGGAGAAACCGAGAAAATCTGCCTCATAGATCGCCGTCAGCACGGTGACTACCGCCTGTTGAACAATCTTATCTTCTATGGCAGCTATGCCAAGTGGTCGCAGCTTGCCGTCTGCTTTGGGTATGTACACCCGCCGCGAAGGCTGCGCCCGATATGCGCCCGCATGAATCTCACGGTGCAATATGGGCACTCGCTGTGCCAGCATCGTCTCGTATTCTCTCCACGTCCTGCCGTCCACACCCGCCGCTGCATTGTGGCGTAGAGCATGAAAACTCTCCACCAGCAGAGCAGGGGTGATGTGGTGTAGCAGCGCCGTGAATCGCGCCCGCAAATCATTGCGGGCCTTTTCGCGTACCCCTTCGAGTCCCATCGACGCGTGAATCCGGCTCTGTGTCCGGGACGCGGGAGGCTCTCCAGGGTTCCCCTTGGTTACACCCCTTCCCTCCACCATCTCCGCCGGGGATTCCCCTTTGTTCGACGGCTTCTTCGGTACTATGGGCCTATCCGACTTCTCACCAGCGTGGATAGCATGATTATGGCTTTGGGCCTTCCCTGCTCCGCCCACCGACTGCATGGGCACTGATGAGATCTCCCGGTTCCTGTTCGTGAGGCTTCCCGACATGCTCAGGGTCTCCGACCGCGCGGGATCAGAGCAGGACTCACGCATAGCGTCCTGCCCTATGTAGCCTTCCGCCTCGCTTAACGGCGTCGGCATCCCGTGCTTTTGATTTCGCGGCTCAATGGCTGGCCTGCCGGTGTCCCCTGTCAACGCTTCGATACAAACCTCACGATCTGCACCGCATGACTCGGGGCCGGAATGATGCGTTACGTCTTTTCCGTGTTGAACTTTCATCAATTACCTCACGCCAGTTTGTACCGGCGCACTAAGCGTCTAAGCAACCCACCCTTGCGGGTTGGCGCCGATCAGGCTACTGCAGTTTTTTTCCAGTTCCAGGGTAAAAGTTCGTGGAGCCGTTTGTTGGGCCAAGTGGGTAGTTTTTCGAGCACATCGCAGAGGTACGCGAAGGGCTCGACGCCGTTAAGCTTGCAGGTTTCGATGATGCTGTAGAAGGACGCCGCCCGTTCCCCACCGGCATCATTCCCAACAAATAAAAAATTCTTTCTCCCAATCGCAACGCCCCGCAGCGCCCGCTCAACCGGATTATTGTCGATGCTGAGCTGCCCTTCTTCGAGATAGAGGGTGAGGGCCTTCCAGCGCTTCAGGGCGTAATTGAGGGCTTTGGCGATGCCACTTTTAGGAGCTACCTGCATCTGGGTGGTGGTGAGCCAATCCCGGAAGGATTCCAGCAGCGGACCGGCCCGATGTTGGCGCGCTTCAGCTTTCTGATCGGGCGGCGATTCTTTGATATCGGCCTCTATCTCATAGAGCTTGGCAATCCAGACCAGTGCCTTCTGTGCCACGGGGCTCGGACCCCGCTGCTCCACGTCATAAAAGTGTCGGCGCACATGCGCCCAGCATCCGGCTTCTGTGACGTGTTCTTTGCGGTAGAGGGCATCATACCCCCCATAGTCATCCGTCTGGAGGATGCCTTTCCAGTCGCCCAGGAAGTTTTGCGGATGGATGCCCTTGCGGTCTGGGGCATAATCAAAGACCACGATGGGATGCGGCGCATCTGCCTGACTGCGATACACCCAGAGATAAGCTTTGTCTGTCTTACCGCTACCAGGATTCAGTACCGGTAAGGGCGTTTCATCGGCGTGCAGGATAGTCCCTTCCAGCAGAGCCATTTTGCAGGCTTCAGCAATCACGCTGATCCAGTATTCTCCCCGACCCATCCAGCTGCAGAGGGTGGCGCGGGAGATCGGCACTCCCGCTCGCAGGTACTGGGTTTCCTGCCGATATAAAGGCAGGTGATCCACATATTTTGCCGTCATCACGTGGGCTACCGTGCGGCCCGTGGGCAAGCCCTTGTCGATGACTTGTGCGGGCAACGCTGGACTTTCGATGGTACCGCAAGGGCGACAGGCCAGTTTGGGGCGAATATGGCGGATCACCTGGAAGCGTCCAGGGAGATAATCCAGTTTCTCACTGATCTCCTCCCCGACAGTTTCCAAGCGACCACCACACTGCCCGCAGGTGCAGGTCAGAGGATCATGGTGCACGTCTATCCGGGGCAAGGTGTCGGGCAGTTTCATGCGGCCAGGGTGGCGGCGGGGAGGACGAGTCACCGACTTTGGTGCTATTCCTTCCGGTTCCGTGACGGTGGCACTCTCGGTCAGTACCGCCTCCAGCTCGATTTCTACTGCGGCAATTTCCGTCTCCAACGCTTCTTCCCAGAGATTGATCTGGTCAGGAGAGAGTTTTTCCGAACGGCGCCCAAATCGCCAGCGCTGCAGTTTGGCGAGGGTGCTTTCCAAGCGAGCGATGGTTTCGTCACGCACCGCGATATGCTGGTCTTTCTGGGCGATAAGGGCTTCTTGCCGGGCGATATGCCGGGTGTGTTCTGCTAATTCCGACTCCTTCTGCTGCTGCTTTTGGAGCAGGTCCAGCACCAGATCGCCCAAGGCATCGGGGCTGGTGGGAAGAGGCATAAGGGTCGTTGAAATCATGGGAAAATAGTACCAGAAATGGGGCCTTTATACAATCAAATCCAGCGAGTTAGAGTAGTGTTGGCGTGCATTTTTCAAGGGCTGGTAACGGTGTCCATGGGCGACCCTCCACCAGCATCGCCCACTGTGCGGCCGACAGTTCTACGGCACCGGTATCGGCTCTGGGCCAGTGCAGTCGCCCCTGATCCAGACGGCGATAAATGAGCCAGAAACCCAGGCCATCCCACAGCAGCAGTTTCAGCCGATCACCACGCCGATTCCGGAAGACAAACGCGTGCCCCCCAAAGGGATCAGCAGCAAGCACGCCCTGCACCTTGGCCGCCAAACCATCAAAGCCCAGCCGCATATCCACCGGTGTGGCCGCCAGCCAGATACGACTGCCCGGACTTAACCACATGGACTTTCCAGGACCCGCACCAAGGTTTGCAACCAGCCGGTGTCCACCGGTGCCGTCAGCTTCAGACCACGGCCTGACAACAGAACAATCTCTACCGGAGAAATAGGCGGTCGGACCGGCACTAGAGTGACCGGCAAAAACCCTTCTGCCCCAGGGACCATCGACTGAGGTTCTGCCGCATCGGCAAATCGCTTACGCCAGTAATGCAGTGTGCCAACGGCGATCCCTTCCTGCGTACAGTAATTCTTGACCGACAAACCGCTCGCCTGAAACCCGTCTACCTGTTGCCGCCAATAAGCCGCTTTCTCGTCCTTCGTCATGTCCATCCCTCCTCAATGAATGCGGATCAGGATCGGCCAGGTCAGAAAATATTGGAAGGTGGGTTGCTTAGACGCTTACCCATGGCTGGTGCCCCAGCAACCGCTCCGCAGTCTGGCGAACCGCCCGTAAGCCTCGGCGGATATTCTCAATTCCGCGCTCCACCTTTTTCTGATCGGCATGCATGAGCGTCAGTCCTGTTGTAATCGCACCATCAAAGATGTCAGTACCGTTCAAAAAACTGCGGAAGGTGTCGCTGTGCATGTCGACCAATCGGTAGATGCAAAAAAAGTCTTCGCTATAGTTGAAAATTGTCAGACCGGTCTATGCGACTGCATGAGCACTCAAACCAAAACCAAGGTAACAGGAATGTCAGTGCATCAGGGAGAGAATGGCAAGGAAATTCATATTGCGGGTGACCTGTCATCCGAAGAAATCGTTGAAGCCATGGCACGTTCTACCAAAACTCTCTGAATCCTCATCAACGTGGATTGCGGGAGAGGGTTGCATCATTTTCACTCTTCCGCCTTATAATGCCCTCTTCTTCGAGAGGGCGGTGGAATGAACGTGCTATCGGTAAGGCGCTATGGCGAGTGGTTCCTGGGTTTCCTGCCCTTGCTCCTGCCACTTTTGCTGCTGCCCCCGATTCT
>NZ_JAGDVS010000169.1:0-18630 GCF_023255755.1 Acidithiobacillus sp.
GACGTCTATGGGTGCGGCGCCGTGGGACTGCGCATTGTCGATGAGGTTTTGCAGGGCGCGAGCCAGACCCACTTCCTGTATGGGCAGCTTCGGTAGATCCGCCGCAGGGGGGTGCCACACCACGCCAGCCTGCTGGCGCAGAACGAACATTTTGAGCCAGAGACCCAGGTCAGTCGTTACCAGTGGCTCCTGCTCACCACTGCGGGCGTAATCCAGAAACTGGTGGATAACCTTATCCATCTCCTGAATATTGGCGATAATTTCGCCACGGGCCTCCTCCTCGGCCGGCAGAAATTCGGCGCTCAGGCGCATGCGGGTAAGCGGCGTGCGCAGATCATGAGAGACCCCCACCAGCACCATCTCCCGCTCTTTCCAGAGACGATGCAAATCGCGCAGGGTTTGGTTGAAGCGTTCGGCTAGGCGCCGCAAATCGGCTGGACCGGCCTCGGGCAGATCCGCTGGTGTATCGCCACCGCGCAAACGTGCCACCCCCTGCATGAGCCGGGTGAGGGGTCGGGTCACCTGACGTACCGCCAGATACGCCCCCAGCCAGGACAGCAGCAAAATCGCCGCCAGCTTGAACCAGGGCAATGGCAGCCCCGGTGAATGAGGCATGGGCATAGCCAGCGCCAGGGTGGCATCGGGCCGAGCTAGCAGCCAGAGCACCCGGCGCTGGCCGTCCATGCCTAGTTGCGCCTGCGGCCAGCCCATGCGGTGCAGCAATTGCAGAGCATTTGCCAGTACCGGCATACGGGGCTTGTGGCCGCGCAGCGTACCGGCAGGAACGATGCGGAGCCCCTGGTGCATCAGTTCGGACGCCGCCGCCCGACGCTGGACCGGGCTAAGGCTTTCACTCAGGGTCAGGATTTGCGCCCAGTTCTGCGCCAGCAGCTCGGCCTGCGGGTTGGCCTGATAGATATTGAAAAACCAGTACACCGCGAGCTGACTCAGCAGCAGCAACCCAGCGATGATGAGAAACATACGGGTAAAAAGCGTATCCGGCCAGCAGCGCGGCTTTTTCATCCGGGTAAAGCGCCTTGTTCCCTGGGCGTAGCGTCCCCGCCGTCGGGTACCAGCACATAGCCCCGCCCCCAAACGGTCTGAATATAGTGTGGCTCGCTAGGGTCGTCTTCGACGAGGCGTCGCAAGCGCGAGATAAACACATCAATACCCCGTGCCCCCGGTGTGGTGTCGTTGCCGTGGGTCATGGCCAGCAGACGGCCCCGCGAGAGCGGTTGCCAGGGATGACTGGCCAGCGCGTGCAGAATGGAAAACTCACTGTCGGTAAGGGAGATTTTCTCGTCATTCCGCCAGAGACTGCGGCTGTCGAGAGCAAGGCGGAAGGGTCCGAAAACAAGTACCCCCGGGGTTGGATCACTACTGCGCAGATCCTGACTGCGCCGCAGGACGGCACGGATGCGGGCAACCAGTTCCTGCGGCTCAAAAGGCTTGGAAAGATAGTCATCGGCGCCCACATCAAGGCCTTGCACCCGGTCGCTGAGATCACCTCGGGCAGTCAGCATGATAATAGGCAAATGCGGTTCCTGCACCCGCAGGCGCTGACAGATGCTGAAGCCGTCTTCGCCGGGCATGAGGACGTCCAGCAAGAGCAGGTCATAGTATTCCCGCTCCAATTGGCGATCCATCTGCACGCCGGAGGCGGCGGCGTGAACGACAAAGCCCTGCCCTTCCAGGTAACGCACCAGCATAGTGCGCAGCCGGGGGTCATCATCGACCAGCAGGATTTTGCCGCCCTCCGTCATTTATTACTTACCCCAGTATTACTTACCCCAGGGTCCCCGCCTGGTCCCCATTTCCTTGTACAAGGCGGTAGCTTTCTGCCACTGCACAGGTGTCAGGATCTTATGGAGATAATTCACCTGCTGGATGCCATGTTCGAGCATCGTGGCATGATCCTTGAGGACCGCTTCCTGCAAGGGGGTGATGGCACTGCCCGACTCACCATTCAGCAACGCATCACGCAATGCGGTGTTGTGGACCAGCATATCGTGACGCCAGGTCGGCATGGCTTTTTCCTGCTGGGTGCGCCAGTTTTTCAGATCCGTTTCCTGGGCGGGGGTCAGCTTAAGGTCCACCGCATGCCGCCAGACGATGGGCATCAGCATGGGCACGGGTGCATTCCGCATCCAGCCCCCCTTGCGCATGGGGCTATGCCGCCATCCTCCTGGACAGGGATGACCGTACATCATGCCCGGTCCCATCATGGGGCCACTATTCATGGCAGGCGGGGCCTCTGCACCCGCCGCAAAGGCGGGTACTACCGCCAGCGCCATCGTTCCGACCATCAATCCAGATACTACGTGCTTAAATTTTAACATCACTCTGCTCCTCATCACTCAGGGGGAAAGGTGTACCCTTTCCGTGGCAAACAAGTTAGCGCTCCGCTCCGGTGGATACCAGCAGCAAAGTGTCAAGAATTGTGAATGGGGGTGATTGCTTGTTGCTGTTGACACGCCTGGCGGCCTACCGATAGCCCAAGGAAATACTTGGGATTTCGAACACCCGCCGAAGTGAAGACGCAGCAAATCAGAGCGTTAAACGGTAGTGTTACGTGTCAAAATTGAAACCGCCAACGCCCTTATCAAAGCGGAAAAACTACTTGGTCAACTTATCTTTCAGGTCGCCCCACTTGGACTGCACCTTACCCACCTCTTTTGTTACCTTACCCTCCGTTTCTTGCTGGCGATCTCCTGTAACCTTTCCAGCCGCCTCTTTAACAGCACCCTTTACAGTTTTCACACGACCGTTGACTTGATCTTTATTCATGACACTCTCCTTGCTTCACCATAAAAAACAAAGGTTTCTTATACCAACATCCGTATGCGAATCACCGATGCCCATGGGCAAGTTCTGCAGTGCGCGTCTTAAGTTTCATTAGTAGCGCATCAAAACCCGCGTTTTTCATGGCCACCGAGAATTTCGCACGGAGATAAAATCTTGTCGCTCACAGCGATGTAGCACAAATACAATATTTCTGAGAAGTAATCCCCTTTACAATCTGCGTCTACCCGTAATCAGCGCCACCACAAATAACACCAGGAATATGACAAAAAATATTTTTGCGATTGAGGCCGCCGCCCCTGCTATCCCAAAGAAGCCAAGCATACCTGCGATCAATGCGACAATGAAAAACACAACAGCCCAGTAAAGCATACCCCCCTCCTTAATATATATTTCGGAGAACCGATACAATCGTTTACTCATGAGATAAATTGCTTAACTGTAGTACATAGACTGAGTATAGAGCATGATTTGCCTTCCGCAAGGTCAGCCTGTAACATTTCGCTACAATTTCACCCGGGACCACGTCTTCCTTATGATTCCGCTTTCCGAGAGAATGACGGCTTCGCTGCCGAGGAACCTGGGTGTGCCCCCCAAAGCGCTATTGCTGGCTGCCTGTACCGTTTTCTGTGTGGCTTCAAGGCAGACTGGCGCAAGCGGGCATCGGTGCATAGCTGGCCGACCCTCTGGATACAGATAGCGGCCTGAGTGCCAGTCTGGCTTGGCCATTGAAATCACTCAGATCATTACCAAGCTCGGATTGACTCAAGTAGAGGCCGCCCAACGTGTGGGGACTAACCAACCCAAGGTGTCGGCGCTTTTGCGGGGAGATTTTAGTAATCTCTCCGAACGCAAGCCGATGGCCTGCCTGAATAGGCTGGGGTCGGCGAAGCTATCGCTTCTTGGCATAGACCACCATCAAAACCGGACTATCGTCAGCACTTCGGTATCACCGAATCTGAGATGCAGCCGAGAACTGAAAAAACGAAACAGGCAAACGAAGACGTTGTATACACTTCAGGCGACCCATGAATGCTGATGGCAGATATTTTTGTTTTCAGTGCCGAAAGCGAATCACTCCCGCAGAGGCGCGCTTTTGTTTCGATAAGCCGAATCGCTTCGGAGGGAGGGCTTACTGTAGAACGCACCAAATATCCTGACAATTCGGTAGGCCGGATCAGGGTAGGAAGCCGTCTGCTTTATCGATTAGGGCCAAACGACAGGAATGCAGCGTAAGCGGCCGTTTGACGGCAGAGCCGCTAGTGTTTAGAAAACCTTGATATTTTCCACTCTAATTGGACTGCATTTTTATGCATATATGAAACAATCCGTTAGATGGTTTCGTGGCCCATAGATTATATTCATTTTTTTTAAAATAAACGGTTACTGGTGGATCACCGAGATTTAAATATAACCGACCAGATTCATTGTTTCCAATCTCAAGGGTATATTTTCCTTCGCTTCCAAAAAACGAATAAAATTTAAAAAATAGCCCGATACTAAAATCTATATTGCCGCTACCATTTGATGTTACACACTCTTTTCTTTGCAGGATAAGCACAGCATCTTCTGGACGTTTGTAAGGTTGTGCGAAATTATTTTTGTTTTTTCCTTGGTTATCCAGCAACTCTTTTTTTTCTAGTTTGTTATTTTCATCTTTGATTACTGATCCATTGATATTTATAATGTTTCCATTAACAATTCCAAATTTATTTTTTTCAGCATCCTGTGGTTTATTTGTGCGTGCGATTGATCCTGGATTGCTAGTAATTATAGCGGCAACGATTGTTCCCACTGCTGTTATCACTGCCGTTATCGCTACTGCTATCTTTTTAGACATATTTTCCTTCAAAAAACATTTATACCGGGCAACAGGGGGAAGCGTACCACACGGCAAGCATGCAGCTAACTTACCCGTTCATACGTCCGCTTGCAGCATCAATCAATCGCCATCACTAACGCTCGTATATGCAATACCGAAACTATCTCCCGAGGATACCACTTTGGCGCCTTGTCCTAACATATTGCAAAAGTGGCGCTGAGGGCAATCGGATGGCGCAACCGAATGACCGCAGTCAGTCTATTACTGCCGTTCGCTCCGCAAGGTACTACAGCACCCCGTCGCCTGTAGACAAGGCCTGTCGCAAGAGACCAAAGACGGTTGCCGCCGCGCGCTTGGGCATAATACACTCGCCGCGACTGCTCTCACGCCGTCCATAGCTAGGGCCGACCCTATCCTACAAACATACTCAATCGACTATGGATCAGGGGACTAGGATGATACTATTTTGTCCGTTAACACCGCATGCGTGCTCTGCTCGCGAACAAACAGGATTAATAACTATAGGCAAGCCCGACACTCATACCGAGCAGATTGGTCGATGATGGGGGCTCCTTACCAATATACTTCGTGGCACCTTGATAAAAGGTTACAATGCCCGTCCCAGTGTAGGTAAAGTGGGTGAAATTCAAGCCGCCATAAGCATGCCATCCACCAGAAATTTTATAGTCTGCATGAATCCCTACGGTTTCTTCTCCACTGGTACCAAACCCAGAGGACCATTGGGATGTTTTGATACCTCCGCCAACAAGAGCGAGTACGCGCATGTCAGCACCGAGGACCAACCTGGCTGTCGGTGCGTACTGATACATGAGACCGGCGCCAACAAGCTCAGAATGGTAACGCTCATGAGTACCGGGAAGCTGTCTGTTCCACAATTGAAATCCACCCGCTACATATGGTGTGAGCATCATGTTATTACTAATAGAAAAACCTTTACCCAATTTTCCCAGAAAGTTCTGCGTGGTCGCCTGATCCGTTAGATCAGCGCGCCTGGCTGAGTTCGGGATGTTCGGGTTGTACACGAACCCTTTATAAGCTATCCCGGCCGAAGAATAATTGTAATTAAGCGATAAATACAGATTTTCTGTAAGGTTGTTATTCATCCCAGAGAGATTCACCGAAAATCCCGGCAGCCAACCCGATTCTGTGTCATCCATTGGAGAACTGAGAATGCCCGTTGTAGCAAAGTGCTCTTGGTAATTCATCAAGGTCCCTGTAGCGGCAATGCCGACCTCATTATTTGCCGCAACAATAGGATTCTGGCTGACATTCCAGGCGCTGCCGGCCATGGCAGAAACGGAAAACAGGGCCAGACTTGCTGCGGTCAGGGCTGCGATGGCTTTCTTGTTGATCATGCGGACATCCTTTTATTTATCCCTTAAGATAGTGTGCACGCGCTGAATCGGCCTGTAGCCAATGGTAAAAACAATACACGTCACAGAGTCAGCAAAGACTTATATAGAACATGATTCGTCTTTCGCAAGGTCAGCCCGTAACATTTCGCAACAATTTCCTCCGGGACCACATCTTCCTTATGACCCCGCTTTCCGGGAGAATGGCGGCTCCACTGCCGAGGAACCTGAGTGTGGCCCCCAAAGCGCTATTGCTGGCTGTCTGTACCGTTTTCTGTGTGGCTCAAGGCGGACTGGCGCAAGCGGGCGTCGGTGCATGGCTGGCCGACCCTCTGGATACAGATAGCGGCCTGAGTGCCAGCCCGGCCCAGCCTTGGACCACCCAAGCCACCCTGCCCAATTTACCTAAGCTCCAGGGTCTTTCTGTGGCGGAGCAGGCGCAAATCTGGACGCTCCCGCAACTCACCGCTTACGCCCTCGCCCACAACCCGCAGACCGCCGCCGCCTGGGATGGTTTGCGTGCGCAGGCGGCGAGCCTGGGGATGGCGGAAAGCGCTTGGCTACCCAGCCTGACCCTCAATACCGGTTTCAGCCGTCGGCAGGCAGTCTCCACTGTCGGTTTTACGGTGCCGGCACGCAACAGCGCTAACCCAAATCTGACCCTGAATTACACCCTTTGGGACTTTGGCCTGCGCGCCGCCAAAGTAGATGCCGCCCGCGCCCAGGAATGGGTGGCAGGCTTCACCCAGAACCAGAGCATCCAGACCGTGGCCTTCAGCGTCGCACAGGCCTATTACCAGCTCCTCGGCAATCAATCCCTATTGCTGGCCGATGAAAAGACCGTTGCGGAAAACCAGAAAAACCTGGAAGCCGCCGAGGTACTGCATCGTGCCGGGCAAGCCACCATCGGCGCCCTCTATCAGGCCCGGGCCGCCATGGCGCAGGCGCAGTCCACCCTCGCCGAGCAACGCCAGACCGTGCATAGCAGCGAGGGGTCGCTAGCCAGCACCCTGGGCCTCAGTCCTCAGACCCACCTGAAGATTGCGCATCTCAAGCTGTATCAGGAACCGCCCCAACTCCACAGCGCCGCTGAGACGCTGATGCACGCCGCCCTCACCGCCAATCCCGCTTTGCAGCAGGCGCGGGCCCAGGTCGCCGTAGCCCAGGCCAATGTCCGCAGCGCCGAGGCCAGCGGGCTGCCCAGTCTGGGGGTCAGCAGTTCCTACGGTTACGCCTTTCAGAACGGCTATCTGCCCGGCGACACCTGGACGGTGGGTTTTACCCTGACCGTACCCCTCTTCACCGGCTTCAACACCCATTATCAGATACGCCAGACGCAGGCCCTGAGGGACCAGGCCCAATCCAACCTCGCGGCCAGCCGCAGCAGCACCGAAACCACAGTCTGGCAGGATTTTCACAACTTCCAGGGCGCGGTTGCGGCCTACCCCGGCGCACAGAGCGGTCTGGAAAATGCCGGGAAGGCGCTGGAGGTGGTACAGGCCCAGTATCGGGTCGGCCAGGCTACCATTCAGGATGTCCTCCTCGCCGAATCCACTCTGGCGCAGGCGCGCTACACCCTGATTCAGAATCTGGTTAACAGTTATGTCGCCCTGGCGCAACTCAGTCAGGCCGTCGGCATGCCTTTGGGAGAGAATGCACCGTGACCCGTTCCCCTGTTGTCCTCTTGCTGCCGCTGGCAGCCCTCGCCCTGCTGTTGAGTGGTTGCCAGACCAAGGCCAAACATGAAATGCCGCCCCTGCAGGTCAGCCTCGTCAGCGCCAGTACCCGCCCCATGACCCATTATGAAGGTTTTCTGGGCACGGTGACGCCCCTGCAAACGGCGACACTCGTGCCGCAGACTTCCGGCATCCTGCAGAGCGTGCAGTTTACCGAGGGGAGCATAGTAGAGAAGGGACAAACCCTGTTCACCATCGACCCGGCACAGATGCAGGCAGCGCTCGCCCAGGCCCAGGCCAAACTGGTGGCGGATCAGGCCACAGCGCGCTACAACCGTAACATAGTGGAGCAGGACCGTCCGCTGGCGGAAAAGGATTTCATCACCCGGCAAAGCTTCGATCAGGCAGTCTCCCAGGCACAGGCCGCGACAGCGCAGGTGCAGGCTGATCAAGCCGCCCTGGAGCAGGCCCGCCTCAACCTCTCTTACACCCGCATCGTCGCCCCCATCAGCGGTCGCATCGGGCTGGCCCAGGTCAAGGCAGGCAACCTGGTCATCGCCAACCAGACACAACTGGCTACTGTCAACCAAATCGCCCCCATTACCGTGAATTTCAGCATTCCCCAGGGCTTGCTGACTGCGGCGCGGCGGGCGCAACAGCAGGCAATCCCCCTGCCGATTAACGACGAGAAGGGGGGTACCGTACTCGCTCAGGGCAAGCTCACTTTTATTGATAATAGCGTCAGTGCGGGGACCGCCACCATCAGCCTGCAGGCTACCGTACCTAACACCAACCTTGGCCTCTGGCCAGGACAGTATGTACAGGTGCAGATGCCGGTACAGCAGGTGGCGCAGGCGACGGTGCTGCCGGTGGGCGCGGTCCAGCAGGGCAGCAGCGGACCCTTTGTCTATGTGGTGCAAGATGGCAAAGCGGTGGATAAGCCGGTGCAGGTGCTCTGGGAATCGGGCACGGATGCCGTGGTACAGGGCGTAGACAAGAGTATTCGGGTGATTTTTCCGCTTCCCGCCCGCCTTTATCCGGGGGCGAAGGTGGAACTCACTGGCCCCCCTGCAGCCACCGGGTTGCATACGGGTCAGCAGAGGAAATCCGCATGAATTTCTCCGCCCTATTCATTCGCCGCCCGGTGATGACGGTCGTCCTCATTCTCGGACTAGTGCTGTACGGCATTTTTGCCTTTATGAAACTGCCGGTAGCCCTGCTGCCCAGTGTGGACTTTCCGACGGTCATGGTCGCGGCGAGTCTGCCGGGAGCGAGCCCGCAGACCATGGCCAGCGCCGTGGCTACGCCGTTGGAGAAACAGTTTTCCGCCATTCCCGGCTTGTCCTCCATGAGCTCGGTGAACAATCAGGGCTCGACGCGGGTCATCCTGCAGTTTGACCTCAGCCAGAACATTGATGTCGCCACCCAGAATGTCGAAAACGCGGTCACCCAGGCTTCCCCCCTGCTGCCGCCGGGCATACCCAGCCTGCCCTTCGTCAAGCAGCTTAACCCTTCGGCGGCACCCATCGAGTTTATTGACCTCGCCGCGCCCAATATGCCTATCTACCAGCTCAACCAGTACGCGGTAGACAAGGTAGTGCCCGCCATTTCCGGTATTCCCGGTGTCGCCCAGGTGCTGATCTTCGGCGAGCAGAATTACGCGGTCCGCATTCACGCCAACCCCTTTGCCATGCAGGCGCATGGGATATCGCTACAGGCCCTTACCCAGGCCATTTCCAGTCATAACGTCAACCTGCCGCAGGGCACAGTGCTGGGTGCGGTGCGCAATTATGCGGTGAATGTGCATGGCCAGCTCCATGATGCCCAGGCTTTCGCCGGCATGCCCATCACCTTCGCCAACGGCGCGGTGGTGCCACTCGCGAACATCGCCCAGGTCAGTAATGGCGTGGACAATGATCAGATCGCCAGTTGGATGGGGGGGCAGCGCGCCCTGATTCTCGCCGTAGTGCGCCAACCCAATGCCGACACAGTGGCCATCTCTGACGCTATCCAGAAACGCCTGCCCCTGCTGAGCGCCAGCCTGCCCGGCGGCGCCCACATGACGGTGGTGTATGACAAGGCCGACTATATCCGTTCGGCGGTGGAGGAGGTCGAAGTCACCCTGTTGCTCGCCTCCATACTGGTGGCCGGGGTGCTCTGGCTCTTCCTGCGCCGCGGCAGCCCGACCCTGATCGGCGCGCTGGCGATTCCCGCCTCCATTCTCGGCACCTTCGCCATCATTTACGCGCTGGGCTACACCCTGAATACGCTGACGCTCCTGGCGCTGACCCTGGCGGTGGGCTTTGTGGTGGATGATGCCGTGGTCATGCTGGAAAACATCGCCCGCCATGAGGAAAACGGCGAAGAGCCCTATCAGGCGGCGATCGTTGGCAGCCGCGAGATCGGCTTTACCGTGATTTCCATGACCCTGTCGCTGGCAGTGGTCTTCCTGCCTTTTCTGGTGATGGGTGGCATCATCGGTCGTTTATTTCGCGAGTTCGGCGTCACTATCGCGGTGGTCATCCTATTGTCCGGGCTGGTATCCCTTACGCTAACCCCCATGCTCTGCGCCCGCTATCTGCGGGTGAAACATCAGGGACAGAGCCGCTTCGAAAGAGGTTTCCTTAGCCTGCGCGACTGGTACGGGCGCAGCCTGCGGGTGGCGCTCAGCCATCGCGGCTGGGTGTATGGCGGGGCCTTGCTGAGCCTGCTGGCCATGATCGGACTCTTTATCCTGCTGCCCAAGGGCTTCATCCCTACCGAAGACAGCGGCATGATCATGGGCAATCTGGAATATCCCCAGGGCATTTCCTTTGCCCAACTCGAAACCACCCAGAAGGCCATCGCCGCTACCATCGGCCACAATCAAGCCGTGCAGTCCGTGATGTCCAGTGCCGGGCAAGGTGCGGGGGCCTTTGGCTCCGCCAACACCGGGCGTCTGATTATCCGCCTCAAGCCCTTGGGCGAGCGGGCG
Source organism: Acidithiobacillus sp. (assembly GCF_023255755.1). Taxonomy (GTDB): domain Bacteria; phylum Pseudomonadota; class Gammaproteobacteria; order Acidithiobacillales; family Acidithiobacillaceae; genus Acidithiobacillus. The sequence continues at coordinate 10,648 of NZ_JAGDVS010000169.1, forward strand.
TCAGGAACCCAAGTCATTGCGGAATTGCGCCGTAGCGTCAGCCATTTTGCCGGAGTGGAAGCGAGTTTCCAGCTACCGCCTGCTATTCAGATGGGGCCGGTTTCATCGCAATCTCATTACCAATACATTCTGCAGAGCGAGGATCAGAATAGCCTGAATGTGACCGTGCCCAAACTGGTAGCAGCCCTGCGCAAAGTACCCGGGCTACAGGCCGTTAATAGTGATCTGCAATTAGCCAACCCGGAAATTGAAGTGCAAATCCTGCACCAGCGCGCCCAGGCCCTGGGAGTCACCCCTGAGGCCATCGAGCAAGCGCTGAACTTCGCTTTCGGCGGCACCCAGGTGGGCACCATCTACGCCTCCACCAATCAATACGAGGTCATTCTCGATCTGGCGCGGCAGTTTCAGGAAAATCTCGGGGCACTTTCAGCGATCACTGTGCCGGGCAGCACCGGCCTGGTGCCCCTGGCCGCATTGGCGCACTTCGCTTACGGCGTCGGACCCTTGAGTATCAGCCACTACAACGGACTGCCCAGCGTGACCATTTCTTTCAATCTGGCCCCCGGCACCTCTCTGGGCGATGCGACCCGGACAGTGCAGAACACAGCGACAAAGATATTGCCCGCGGATGTGCAGGGAGAGTTTGGTGGGTCCGCCGCGGCCTTTTCCCAGTCCACCGGCAGTCTGCCACTCTTGCTGCTGGCAACAGTGGCTCTGATCTACGCCATTCTGGCCATTCTCTATGAAGATTTCATCCATCCCCTGACCATCCTCACTGCCCTGCCCCTGGCCGGTTTTGGCGCCTTGCTGGCCCTCTGGATATTCCATCAGGAATTAGATCTGTTCAGCTTCGTCGGCATCATCATGCTGGTGGGGCTGGTTAAAAAGAACGGCATCATTATGGTGGACTTCGCCATTCACCGCCGCCGCGAAGGCGCCACGGCCGTGGACGCCATAGTCGACGCCTGTGTCACCCGCTTCCGTCCTATCATGATGACGAACCTTGCCGCAGTGCTGGGTATTCTGCCTATCGCCATTGGCATCGGGGCGGGTGCTGAGTCGCGGGTGCCGCTGGGCGTGGCCGTGGCAGGCGGCATCATCGTTTCGCAGTTCCTGACGCTCTATGTGACACCGGCATTCTATGTACTCTTTGAGGGGTGGAAGGAGCGTTGGAGGGGTAAGGTGCCTGTTTCAGAGACTGCATCTCACCGAGCGATTTAAGCGTCGCTGAGCGCTGGACTCTGCAATATCGCCAACTTGTGATATATAACGGGCGAAGACCAACTACCCGAGAGTCTCAGATCATGCCCGCAAAAATTCTTTTCCTCTTGCTCGCGCTTACCCTATCGGGCTGCGCTTCCCTGCCACCGCCTTCAACCGCTACGGCGGGAGCCGCCGCGCAAAGTACCACCTTGGCCAATCGCAATGCCGAAACCGCACAGCAACGCCTTGCCGCTGTCGCCGCCCAGCGTGGCGAGGCCGAACGGCAATTCTGCCCCAACTGGCAGCAGGCGCTGGATAACGCGCGCAGCAACTCTGTCGGTTGCGCGCAAATAGCCGTAAGCGAACAGGCCACTTGCTGGCAGGCAGTATCCCAATGGGCGCAGGAAGAGAGCCGTTATTTTCATGCCTTGGCTCCTATTTTCCAGGGCGGTGACTATGCGCCCCCGGCAACGCAGGCAGCACGTTTTTTCGACCTAGCTCAGGGTTGGGCTATTACCTGTCAGGATGGCCAAAAGGCCTGCACCGCAGCGTCTGGCCACCAGCAAATGGACCATAGCAAAAATGCCGTCAATCAATTCTGCAGGCGTTAATCAAAAATATTACAATGACGTTTCATAAGTGGCACTTATTTTCATCTTTAGGGGAACTGGTTATCCTACGAGCAATGGGGTTTTGCGCAAGCAACCCATAAATAGCCGACTATCATCAAGGGGGATCATCATGCTCAAAGCGTTCGTCAAAGATTTCAAGATATTTTTGCAACGCGGTAATGTCATTGATCTGGCCGTAGCTTTTGTTATTGGCACGGCATTTTCCGCCATTGTGACTTCATTAGTCAGCAACCTGATCATGCCGCCTATTGGTATGCTGCTCGACAAGGTCGACTTTTCCAACCTCTATATCGTGTTAAAGGAAGGTACCGTTCCCGGCCCCTACCTGACTCTGGAGGCCGCCAGGAAGGCGGGCGCCGTGACCGTGAACTACGGCCTCTTTATCACTTCACTGATCAGCTTTTTGATCATTGCGCTGGTTATTTTTTCTATTGTGCGGGTCATCAACAAGCTCTACCCCAAACCCGCTGCCGCCGTGACCACCAAAACCTGCCCTTTCTGTGCCTCTGCCATTCCCTTGGCCGCGACACGCTGTCCCAACTGCACCTCGCAACTGGAATCCTGAAACGGGGGTGCCCGGCACGGGCACCTGCCTGGCATCTCGGCCCCATTTGGTTCCCAAAGGTTAGTATGCCGTCGCTTTGACGCCCCGCTTCGCGTATTCTCAAAACAGCTCCCCTACATTCAGGACCGCCTTTTGATCTGGGAAAATCTGATATATCTCACTGTCGGCATAATGTTCGGGCTGGTTGTGGCCGGACTGGTAGCGCACAACATGATCCAGCGCCAGCAGGATATCAGCGCAGCCCTCCGGGAAGGAAAGCAAGCCATTACCGATCAGATGGATAACCTGCAGCGTGAAATAACTGCGCTGCGGCAACAGGCCCAGGAACAGCAGGAAATCCTCCGCCATGAAAGTGAAAATAGGGCCAGCGCGGAAGCGGAAAGCCGCCGCGTCCCCATCCTTGAAAACACCTTGGTGACGGAACGCAACAATGCCGCTCGCCTGCAAACAGAGTTGGCCGCACTCCAGGGCCAGTTGGCGGAACTCGGTGAACGGCTGGAGCAGGAACGCCTGCGCGGCAACGAAAAACTGGTCCTCCTGGAAGACGCCCGCCAACGCCTCGGCGATGCCTTCCAGTCCCTTTCCGCCGAAGCCTTGCGCCGTAACAATCAGTCCTTTCTGGAACTGGCGCGGGAGAATCTGGAGCGTTTCCAGGAAAACGCAAAGACCGATTGGGAGGGCCGCCAGAAGGCCGTGGGACAACTGGTGGAACCTATCCGTGAGTCCCTGGAGAAAGTGGGCACCCGCATCGACGCCATGGAAAAGACCCGCGTCGATGCCTACAGCGCCCTCAATGAGCAAATTCGCGGTCTCGTCCAGGACCACCTGCCGCGCCTGCATCAGGAGACCGCCGCGCTGGTAAAGGCGCTGCGCCAGCCCGCCGCCCGAGGTCGCTGGGGCGAAATGCAGCTCAAGCGCGTCGTCGAAATGGCGGGCATGCTGGCTTATTGCGACTTCACTGAGCAGGAGAGCGTTGCCACCGATAACGGCCAGCAGCGCCCCGATCTCGTGGTACGACTACCCGGCGGCAAGCGCATCGTCGTCGATGCCAAGGCGCCTCTGAACGCCTACCTGGAGGCCATGGAAACGGAAGATGAACAAAAGCGTGCCCATTTTCTGCACAAGCATGCCAGCGAATTACGCACCCACATGACCCAGCTCAGCAAAAAATCCTACTGGGAACAGTTCCAGCCGACCCCGGAGTTCGTCGTCCTTTTTGTACCCGGCGAAGTGTTTTTCAGCGCCGCCCTCCAGGAAGATCCGTCGCTCATCGAATACGGGGTGGAGCAGAAGGTGATCGTCGCCAGCCCCACCACGCTCATCGCCCTGCTGCGGGCGGTGGCCTATGGCTGGCGGCAGGAGTCGTTGGCCGAGAACGCCCGGGCGATCAGCGACCTCGGGAAAGAGCTCTATGACCGCCTGAGCATCCTGGCAGGGCACTGGGCGCGGGTGGGCAAGGGACTGGGGCAGGCGGTGGAGGCCTACAACAACGCGACAGGATCGCTGGAAAGCCGGGTACTGGTCTCTGCGCGCAAATTCCGCGACCTCAAAGCCGCCCCGGAAAATAAAGAGATTCCCGGCATGGAACCCGTAGAGCCGGCTCCGCGCCTCCTTCAGGCCGAGGAACTCATCGGGCTAGGCACACCCGACCACCTCGAGAATCGGCGGTAGCTTACGCAAGCCCGCCCGGAGGCGGGAAACAAAAAACGTCAGGCGTTTTCCCGCCACGTCTGTGCCTGCACCAGCGCCAATGGCAAACTGAAAGTGACCTTCTCCTCCACACCGGGCGTCTCTTTCGGAATCCTCGCACCCCAGCTCAGGAGGGTGTCGATAATCCCTTGCACCAGGCTTTCTGGCGCCGAGGCTCCGGCACTGATACCGATTTTCTCTACACCGTCAAACCATTCACGGTTTAACTGTTGGGCATCTTCAATAAGATGGGTCGGTGTCCCCAGCCGGGTACCCAATTCCGCTAAACGGCTGGAATTGGAGCTGTTCGGCGCACCCACCACCAGCAAAATATCCACGTCGGGTGCCAGCGATTTCACCGCATCCTGACGGTTCTGGGTCGCGTAACAAATGTCGTCCTTCTTCGGTCCTTCAATCAGCGGAAAACGCGCACGCAAGGCAACAATCACCTCAGCGGTATCGTCCATGCTCAGGGTCGTCTGGGTGATGTAAGCGAGCTTCTCCGGGTTGCGGGGCGCCAGGGTCGCCACATCGGCGACATTGGAGACCAGATACATCATGCCCTCCTCAACCTGACCCATGGTGCCCTCCACCTCCGGATGTCCGGCGTGACCGATGAGCACCATCTCCATGCCGTCCCGGCTGTATTTCTTGACCTCCATATGCACCTTGGTCACCAGTGGACAGGTGGCATCAAACACGCTCAGGCCCCGCGCCGCCGCATTCTGACGAACGGCAATGGGTACCCCATGGGCGCTGAAAATCACCGTCGCCGCGTCCGGCACTTCATCCAGCTCTTCGACGAAGATGGCACCACGAGCGCGCAGGTCTTCGACGACATGACGGTTATGAACGACCTCATGACGCACATAGATGGGCGCACCAAAAAGCTCCAGGGCGCGATCGACAATCTGAATCGCCCGATTGACCCCGGCGCAAAAACCACGCGGATTCGCTAACAAAATGTCCATGCTGAGATTCCCGAAATTAATCAGGTTCGATGGTCTATCCTGCCGCCCGCCCTGTCAACCACCGCAAGCTGACTATTCCGATGGGGGCTTCTGTGCGGGGCACGGGTGTAACCGCAGGTCTGAAGCGTAGTATCATGGGGTCGTCAATACCCGTCGGCGGCTCACTTTCTGCCGGAGACAGGGCTTATATCTCCGGCCGGTTTTTTAAGGCAGATCATTCCCATCTGAGGACTGAACGGATGCTCATCAACTGCGTAGTGTATAACGATGGCCGCAAACAAGCGGATATTCCTCTCGAAGAGATTTCGGTGCACTTACACCAGCCCGGTAACTTTGTCTGGGTGGCGCTGCAAGACGCCAGCGAAGAAGAATTGCGCGCCATGCAGAAGCAGTTCGGGCTGCATGAACTGGCTGTAGAGGATATCTTTAACGGGATGCAGCGGCCCAAGGTCGAGGAGTATGACGAGCACCTTTTTGTCTACCTGCAAGTGCCTGCCTACCATGGCGAGGAGGTGCATATCGGTCAGATCAGCATTTTTGTCGGACCCGATTTCGTGCTTTCGGTGCGCCAGAACTGCGAACAGACCTTGCTGGGGGTGCGCGAACGCGCGGAACGGGAACCGCATCTGCTCAAATATGGCTCTGTCTATGTGATGTATGCCCTTTCGGACGCCGTTGTGGATCTCTTCTTTCCCGTAGTAGATGTCCTGGATGATGAACTGGAACAACTGGAAACCGCCATGTTTCATAATCAGGAAACCCGCAAAAACATGGAGCGGCTCTACGATATTAAATACAAGGTCAACATGCTGCGTCACGCCCTCCTGCCCCTGGCCGATGGTTTCAGCAAACTCTACGGGGGCCGGGTTCCGGCGCTGGTGGGCGGTGCCGAAAACTACTTCCGTGATGTCCATGATCACATCATGCTGCTCAACAGCCAGTTGGATTCCATGCGCGACACCATTTCCACCGCCATTCAGGTGAATCTCTCCCTCATCACCATTGACCACGGGGAGGTCAACAAAAAACTCGCCGCCTGGGGTGCCATCCTGGTGCTCACCACCATTTTTACGGGTATCTGGGGCATGAACTTTAAGTACATGCCGGAATTACACTGGAAGTTCGGTTACCCGCTGGCTTTGCTCATCATGGCCAGTTGCGCCGTTTACCTTTATCGGCACTTCAAGAAGACGGGCTGGCTCTGACCGGGACGAATCAGAGATCGCCCCACAGCGCCTGGGCGACGGCGATAGCGGCGATGGCGGCGGTCTCCGCGCGCAGGATGCGCGGTCCCATGCGCAACAAGCGAAAGCCGTGGGCCTGCGCGGCGCCTACCTCCTCCGCTGCCAGCCCACCCTCGGGGCCACTGAGCAAGGTAATCTCCGGCCCCGGATGGTCCTTTAGGCTGACAAAACGTGCGCTGCCCTCCGGGTCCAAGACCAAGGGCGTCCCGCGCACGGCCCCCCAGGCCGCTTCCAGTGCCAGAGGCGGGGCCAACTCCGGAATCGTCGTGGCGCCACTTTGCTCACAGGCAGCAATAACCATGTCCTGCCAGCGCGCCAGACGCTTCTCCCCACGGGCTTCGCTCAGTTGCACCATCCCGTGGCGGCAGGCCACCGGCTGAATCCGCTGCACCCCGAGTTCTACCGCCTTCTGTAAACTCCAGTCCCAGCGCTCCCCCCGGGTCAGGGGCAAAAAGACCTGAATAGCCAAGGGGGAGCGCGTCACCCGCGGGCAGCGCTCGACAACCTCCAGCATGGCCGCCCCCGAAGACACCCCGGCCAGAATGGCGCGATAGACAGCACCATCGCCGTTGAACAAGGTCAGCGGCTGCCCATTGCGCGCACGCAGCACCTTGAGCAGATGATGGCTGGGGCCTGCCGGAAGCAGAAAAGGTCCGCTTTCTGGAAGGTTCGAATCAGCGTATAAATGGATGCGCGGCATAGGTTACGACATTGAGCGGGAGAACATGGGTGGGATTATATCATCGTGACGCTGGCGTGGGTGACGCATGATCAAAGACTCCGATTGCCGGCGCCCCCCGGTCTGGCAGACGCGGCCCGGCCTGGTCCCCGCCTGGATCTACAATCAGGCCCTCATTCTGCAGCACGCCGCCACTGGCCCCGTTTTCATCCCCCTGCGCTACGTCTCGATCATGGCCATCCTGCTGGAGCGGGAATGGGTGTTCTGCGACTACATCGGCGGACGGGTCGCCGTGAGCGTCTGGCACCACTTCGATCCCCGGTCCCGGGAAGACCTGCATGAGGGTGTGACTTGCCAGATGGATCTTTTCAGCCCGGAAGGAGAAGAGATACTGCGGCGCATGCCCATGGAATTTCATCAGGCCTTGAACAACGCCATCAAAAAGTCCGCCGAAAAAAGGCGGCGCCCCGCCCAGGTGATCGCGCTGGATGTCCAGCCCCGGCTGGCCCCAGACCCGGGACCAGAGACTTAAGACGCACACCGGAGACCCCGTCTATGACACCGGCAATCGATCAGCAACCGCGTTCCATACGCGCCACCCTCGACCCGCAATTGCATCCAAGTTGGGTGCGCCGGCTCGAAGCGCCCGCCGAGTTCCCAAATGCGGCCCTTTGATTTATCCTAAAAAGGATTACGTCCCCCACTGAATCCGTCACTGAAGGAAAAGAATCGCATGGCCTCCATAGGTAATCTCGCACTGTCCCTGCTTCCCGTCACTGAATCTGCGGCCCGCGCCGCCAGCGGTTGGATCGGCCGGGGTGAAAAGGAACTCGGCGATGGTGCCGCAGTGGACGCCATGCGTGCCGCCATCGCCCAGGTCCCCATGCGTGGTGTGGTGATCATCGGTGAAGGCGAAAAAGACGAAGCCCCCATGCTCTACAACGGTGAAATTGTGGGCTCCGGTACCGGCCCGGAAGTAGAGATTGCCGTCGACCCCGTC
>NZ_JAGDVS010000169.1:18640-24575 GCF_023255755.1 Acidithiobacillus sp.
CCACCTTCCTGGCCCAGGGCATGCCCGGCTCCATCTGCGTGCTGGCGGCGGCTCCCAAAGGCAGCATGTTCCAGCCCGGCCCGGCCTACTATATGGACAAGCTGATTGTCCCGGCCCCGGCCCGCGGCAAAATAGACCCTGCCGCACCGATGAAGGACAAGCTCCACGACCTGGCTCGCGCCCTCGGCAAGGAGGTCCGTGAATTGCGCATCTTCCTGCTCAAGAAGCCGCGCCACGAAGCCATGATCCGCGAAATTCAGGCGGCGGGCGCCACCGTACGCCTGCAGACAGACGGCGACGTCAGCGGCGGCATCATGGCCGCCCTCGGCACCAAGGTAGATGCCATGATGGGCATCGGTGGCACCCCGGAAGGTGTCATCTCCGCCTGCGCCGCCCGCGCCATGGGTGCAGACATGTTTGGTGCATTGTCGCCACAGAAGCCCGGCGAAGCCGAAGCCATCGCCGCCGCTGGCCTCAAGGCTGGCCAGTGGCTGGGTCGTGACGACCTGGTATCGAGCGATGACGTGCTCTTTGTGGCTACCGGCCTGACCTCCGGCGATATCCTCGATGGGGTAACCCGCTCCCACTATTTCGTAGAGAGCGAAAGCCTGGTTATTTCCGGTCACGACGGCATTTTGCGCCGGGTCCGTACCCACCAACGCATCGACTGATTTCTATTTATAAGGAGTATGTTATGACTGTGACCCGTACAGATCTGGCGAACGCGATCCGCGTTCTCACCATGGACGCCGTGGAAAAAGCGAAATCCGGCCATCCCGGCATGCCCATGGGCATGGCGGACATTGCCGAAGTGCTGTGGAACGACTTCCTGGTCCACAACCCCGCCAATACCCACTGGGCCAATCGCGACCGCTTTATTCTGTCCAATGGGCACGGCTCCCTGCTGCAATACGCGCTCCTCCATCTCACCGGTTACGATGTCTCTATGGAAGACCTCAAAAACTTCCGCCAGTGGCACAGCAAGACCCCTGGTCATCCGGAGTACCGCGACACCCCAGGTATAGAAACGACCACGGGTCCTCTGGGTCAGGGTCTCGCCAACGGTGTCGGAATGGCGCTGGCGGAGCGTATGCTCGCCGGTCACTTCAACCGGCCCGGTCACGAAATCATCGATCACTACACCTATGTATTCCTCGGTGATGGCTGCCTCATGGAAGGCGTTTCCCACGAAGTCTGCTCTTTAGCGGGCGTCTGGGGGCTCAGCAAGCTCATCTGTTTCTACGACGACAACAACATTTCCATTGACGGTCATGTGGATGACTGGTTCGCCGACAACACTCCAGCCCGTTTCGAGGCTTACGGCTGGCATGTGATCCGCCATGTCGACGGCCACGACCCCGAAGCCGTCAGAACGGCGGTCATTGATGCCCGCAAACAGACCAGCAAACCCACCCTGATCTGCTGCAAGACGGTCATCGGCCATGGCTCCCCCAACAAGGCGGGCAGCCATGACTGTCATGGCGCGCCTTTGGGCGCCGAAGAGATATGCCTGACCCGGGAAAACCTGGGTTGGTCCGCGGAGCCGTTCCAGATCCCCGAGGCCATCTACCGGGCTTATGATGCCCGGGCCAAGGGGGAGGCCGCCGAGGCCGACTGGAAGACCCGTTTCGCCAGGTACCGGGAACTCTATCCCGAAGAAGCGGCGGAACTCGAACGGCGCCTGGCAGGCACCGTCAGCGGCGGTTTCGATGACGCGGTGACAGCGCTTATTGCCGGCTTCCGTAAGGCGGCGCCCAAGATTGCCACCCGTGTGGCATCCGGCCAGTGCATTCAAGGCGTTGCAGCGGCATTACCCGAGTTTATCGGTGGCTCTGCCGATCTGACCCCTTCCAACAACACCCGCTGGAAAGAAGCCATCGACATCGGCAAACATCGCCTCATGGGTAACTACATCCACTACGGCGTGCGCGAGTTCGGCATGTCCGCCATCATGAACGGCATTGCCCTCTACGGTGGCTTCCTGCCCTTCGGCGGCACCTTCCTGATCTTCTCCGACTACAGCCGCAACGCCATCCGGATGTCGGCGCTGATGGGCATTCGTGTGGTCTACGTGATGACCCACGACTCCATCGGTCTGGGTGAAGACGGCCCCACCCATCAGCCCATCGAGCAGGTTAACAGCCTGCGCCTGATCCCCAACCTCAACGTCTGGCGTCCGGCGGATGCCGTGGAAACCGCCATCGCCTGGGAATCCTCGGTCAAACTGGAGCGGACGCCGTCCCTGCTCGCCCTCAGCCGCCAGAACCTCCCGGCCCTGCCACATACCGACGAAACCGTGGCCAACGCCCGCCGCGGCGGCTATGTGATCAAGGATGCCGAGGGCGGCAAAGCCAAGGGTATCCTCATCGCCACCGGTTCCGAAGTGGAGTTGGCGCTGGCGGCACAGGCCAAGCTGGCGGAGCAAGGACATCCCGTGCGCGTGGTTTCCATGCCTTGCATGGACATCTTCGCGGCGCAAGATGCGGCATATCAGGAGAGTGTCCTCCCCATCAGCATCACCAAGCGCGTCGCTATCGAAGCGGGCACCACGGGGCTCTGGTACAAGTATGTGGGTCTGCACGGCGCGGTCATCGGTATCGACCACTTCGGCGCTTCGGCCCCGGCCCCGATCCTGTTCGAAAAATTCGGCTTCACGGTGGATAACGTGGTCGCGCGTTTCCAGACACTGTAAATCATTCATTTTAAAACATTGAGGAGTTCACATTATGGCATTGCGTATTGGTATTAACGGCTATGGGCGTATCGGGCGGAACATCCTGCGGGCAGTGTACGAAGCGAACCGGACTGACAAAGTCCAGATCGTCGCGGTCAATGACCTGGGCAGCCCCGAAACCAACGCCCACCTGACGCAGTATGATTCCGTGCATGGCAAATTCCCTTTCCCGGTGAACGTCGATGACGGCGACATGCTGATCGGCGACGACCGGGTCAAGGTGCTCGCCGAACGCGACCCTTCCAAGCTGCCCTGGGGTGATCTGGGTGTGGACGTAGTCCTGGAGTGCACTGGCTTCTTTGCCTCCCGCGAAAAGGCGGCCCTGCACCTCAAGGGCGGCGCCAAGAAAGTGCTGATCTCGGCACCGGCAAAAGATGCGGTCGACCTCACCGTCGTCTACGGCGTCAACCACCAGTTGCTCGACCCCGCCAAACACCACATCGTCTCCAACGGCTCCTGCACCACCAACTGCCTGGCGCCTCTGGCCAAGACCCTCAATGATCTCGCCGGCATCGAGGCGGGGACCATGAACACCATCCACTCCATGACCAATGACCAGCGCATTATCGATGTTTATCACGAAGACCTGCGCCGTGCCCGCGCTGCCGGCATGAGCATGATCCCCACCAGCACTGGTGCCGCCAAGGCCATCGGCCTGGTACTGCCGGAGCTGGCGGGCAAGCTGGACGGCTTCGCCATCCGCGTGCCCACGCAGAACGTCTCCCTCGTTGACCTCACCTGTATCGTCAACAAGGAAGTCTCCGTAGACGAAATCCATGCGGCCATGAAAGCGGCCAGTCAAGGCGCGCTCAAGGGTGTCTACGGCTACAACGACAAGCCCCTGGTCTCCATCGACTTCAACCACAACCCGCACTCCTCCACCTACGAGTCCTCCCTGACTAAGGTCAAGGGCAAACTGGTCAAGGTCTGCTCCTGGTATGACAACGAGTGGGGCTTCTCCAACCGCATGGTGGATACCGCCCTCGCCATGATGGGTCAGGCCCGCTGAGAGGAGGACCCGCCATGAATATTTTGCGCATGACCGACTTGCCTTTAAAGGGCAAGCGCGTGTTGATTCGTGAGGACCTCAATGTCCCCATGAATGATGCAGGGGCTATTACCGATGACACCCGCATCCGCGCCAGCCTGCCCACCATTCGCGCCGCGCTGGACGGCGGTGCGCGGGTAATGCTGATGTCCCATCTGGGGCGTCCCAAGGAAGGTGTTTTTGACGAAAAGGCCAGCCTGGCCCCCATTGCCGCCCATCTCGGCCAGTTGCTGGGCCGCGACGTACCTTTGGTGCGGGATTGGCTGGATGGCGGTAAGGATAGCCTCGCCCGGCTGCAGGACGGTGATGTGGTCGTGCTGGAAAACGTCCGCTTTAATGCGGGCGAAGGCCAGGATGACGAAGCGCTTTCCAGGAAAATGGCCGCGCTCTGCGATATCTATGTGATGGATGCTTTTGGTACGGCCCATCGTGCCCAGGCCAGTACCCACGGCGTCGGCAAGTTCGCGCCTGTCGCCTGTGCCGGCCCTCTGCTCGTCAATGAACTGGAGGCGCTGGGCAAGGCCCTGCAGAACCCCAAGCGTCCTCTGGTCGCCATTGTCGCCGGATCCAAGGTGTCCACCAAGCTGACCATCCTCAAGTCCCTGGCGGACAAGGTGGATCAACTGGTGGTGGGTGGCGGCATTGCCAACACCTTCATCCTCGCCGCTGGCCATTCCATCGGCAAATCCCTCTGTGAGGCCGATCTGGTGCCCGATGCCGAAGCCATCATCGCGGCAGCCAAGGCCAAGGGCGGCGATGTACCGCTGCCCAGTGATGTGGTCGTCGCCAAGGCGTTTTCGGCTACGGCACCTGCCAGAACCTGTGGCGTGGACGATATCGCAGCGGACGACATGGTGCTCGATATCGGCCCCAATACCGCCAGGGCCTTGGGCGAAATACTGCGTAAGGCAGGCACCATCGTCTGGAATGGCCCGGTAGGCGTGTTTGAGTTCGATGCCTTTGCCGGTGGCACGAAAGCCATTGCCCAGGCGGTAGCCGAAAGCAGCGCCTTCTCCATTGCCGGGGGTGGCGACACCATTGCGGCGATTAACAAGTTTCACATCGAAGATAAGGTCTCTTATATCAGTACGGGTGGCGGTGCCTTCCTGGAATTCCTCGAAGGCAAGGCCCTGCCTGCCGTAGCCATGCTGGAAGAACGTGCGAGAGGTACACACACTTGATACGCCGGACGAAAATCGTCGCAACCCTGGGCCCTGCCAGTTCTGATGTGCAGGTCATCGATCGCCTGATCGAGGCGGGTGTCGATGTCGTCCGCCTCAATTTTTCCCACGGCGCGCCCGAAGATCACGTGAAGCGTGCCGAGATGGTCCGGGAAAGGGCGCGCGCCCATGGCCGCGCTATCGGTGTGTTAGCCGATTTGCAGGGACCCAAAATTCGCATCGGTAAATTTGCCGAAGATAAAATTCATCTCCGGGAAGGCGAACCCTTTGTTCTCGATAGCACTTGTGCCGTGGGCGATCAGGCGCGGGTGGGTATTACCTATCCCCAACTCGTCAACGATGTGGAACGCGGCGCTACTCTGCTCCTCAATGACGGCATGATCGTCCTCTGGGTAGAAAAGGTGCAAGGTACCGAGATTCACACACGGGTCGTGCAGGGGGGCGAGCTCTCTAACAGCAAGGGCATTAACCGCGCTGGCGGCGGACTAACTGCACCGGCACTGACCGACAAGGACCGCGCCGATATTATTACGGCAGCCCGCCTGGAGGCCGACTATCTGGCCGTCTCCTTTCCGCGCAGTGCCGCGGATATGGATGAAGCCCGTCGCCTCTTCCGCGAAGCGGGTGGGCATGGCGCGATGGTGGCCAAAATAGAGCGCGCCGAGGCGGTAGAGGCCATCGAAGAAATTCTGGCGGTTTCCGAGGTCATCATGGTGGCGCGGGGCGATCTGGGTGTCGAAATTGGCGACGCCGCGGTGCCCCCCGTGCAGAAGCGGATTATCGCTCTGGCGCAGAAGTACAATCGCCTGACCATCACCGCCACACAGATGATGGAATCCATGATTCATCAGCCCATTCCCACCCGTGCTGAAGTTTCCGACGTCGCCAATGCCGTCCTCGATGGCACCGATGCGGTCATGCTCTCGGAGGAATCGGCCATGGGCGATTTCCCGGCGGAGGCCGTTCGTACCC
>NZ_JAGDVS010000025.1 GCF_023255755.1 Acidithiobacillus sp.
CGAGGCACTGCTCGGGCAACTGCCCCTCGAAGCCCTGGACCCCCTCCAGCAGGCTACCGCCGACGGGGAGATCGTTGCTGCCGCCCAGGCGCAGCAACGCGCCCTGCCGTCTCGCAACCTGCGTGATGGCCTCTTTGCCAACCTTCACCATCCCCGCTGGGACGATGTGGCCCAGCGCTGCCTGTCCTGTACCAACTGCAGCTCCGTCTGCCCCACCTGTTTTTGCCACGCCGAGATGGAGGAGCCCGCCCTGGACGGCCTGAGCAGTACCCATTCCCGGCAATGGGACTCCTGTTTCACCGAGGGACACAGCTCTATCCACGACATCGTCATCCGTGCCGATACCCGCCTGCGCTACCGCCAGTGGCTGACCCACAAACTCGGGAGCTGGCACGACCAGTATGGCCGCTCCGGCTGCGTGGGCTGCGGACGCTGCATCGCCTGGTGCCCGGCGGGCATCGACATCACCGCGGAAGTGGCGGCCGTCTGCGGAGGGGATCATGCCTGATCCTTACCTTCCCCACGAGGTCGAGGTCCTGGAGCGCACTCAGGAATCCCCCACCATCTTCACCCTGCGCCTTGCCTTCACCGACCCGGAAATGCAGATCGGCTATCGCTTCCAGCCGGGCCAGTTCAACATGGTTTATCTGTACGGGGTGGGCGAGGTGCCCATTTCCATCGTCTCCGATCCCGAAAATGCGCACCGCATCGACCATACCATCCGTGCCGTGGGGCGGGTCACCCAGGGGCTGGCGCGTCTGGGGAAAGGCGCCCGCCTGGGCCTGCGCGGGCCCTACGGTCGGGGCTGGCCCCTGAAACGGGCCGAAGGCAGGGACATCGTGCTGCTCACCGGGGGGCTGGGCTGTGCGCCGGTGGTTTCGGTCATCCACTACATCCTGCGGCGACGGGAACGCTTTGGGCGGCTCACCATCCTGCAAGGGGTCAAGCATACCGACGACCTCATCTGGCGCGACCAGTACGAAGCCTGGAGTCGGCTGCCCGAGGTGCAGGTGGGGCTGGCGGCGGACGTGGGCAGCCCCGGCTGGTTCGGGCAAGTGGGGCCGGTGACGGTCCTCTTCGACCGCGTGCAGTTCGATCCCGGTGCGCTGGTGATGATGTGCGGCCCCGAGCCCATGATGCGGGCGGCCGTGCAGGAGTTACTGCGGCGCGGCGTGGCGGGGGAGGACTTGTGGCTCAGCATGGAGCGCAGCATGCACTGCGCCGTCGGTCATTGCGGCCATTGTCAGATGGGGGGAAACTTCGTCTGCCGGGATGGTCCGGTATTTCCCTTTCCGGAGATCCAGGCCCTGCTGGGTGAGCGAGGGTTTTGACGTCATGGCCGCTGCCAAATCGCGCCTCGCGGTGCATAAGTTCAGCTCCTGCGACGGTTGTCAGTTGGCCTTCCTGAATCTGGGGGAAGACCTGCTGCGGCTTGCCGAACTGGTGGAGATCGTCCACTTCGCCGAGGCCGGGCCCGTGGACCCGGACGCGGTCGTAGACATGGCCTTCGTGGAGGGAAGTATCTCCACGTCGGAGGATGAGGAACGCATCCAGAAAATCCGCAAAAACAGCCGGTGGCTCATCACCATCGGCGCCTGTGCCACCGCCGGCGGTCTGCAGGCCTTGCGCAACCTGGCCGATGGCCCCGGCTGGATTGCGGAGATCTACGCCCAGCCCGAACACATCCATAGCCTGGCCACCTCCACCCCCATCGCCGCCCACGTCCCGGTGGACCTGGAGCTGTGGGGCTGTCCGGTGAACGGGCGCCAGGTCCTGGGGGCGGTGCGTGCCCTCCTCTTCGGGGTCGTACCCGCGCTCGAAAAGGATAAAGTTTGTCTGGAGTGCAAACGCCATCAGGCCGTCTGCGTACTGGTGGCCAAGGGCCTGCCATGCATGGGGCCGGTGACGCTCACCGGCTGCGGGGCGCTGTGCCCCCTTTTTGGGCGCGATTGCTATGCCTGCTACGGGCCGGCAGAGAACCCCAACGCCGCGGCGCTGGGGCGGCGGCTGGAAGGGCTCGGTCTGGTGCCGGAGGCCGTCGCGCGGCGTTTCCTCTTCATCAACAGCGGCGCCCCGGCTTTTGCCGAGGCGGGCCGCCATTGGCGGGAGCAGACCCATGACCCAAAGCCGTAAGATCAGCCTCTGCGTGCCGGTCCTGGCACGGGTGGAAGGGGAAGGCGCCCTCGACCTGGAAGTGCATGACGGGCGCATTCAAACGCTGCGCCTGCGCATTTTCGAGCCGCCGCGGCTCTTCGAGAAGTTCCTGGAAGGCCGGGAATACCAGGAGATCCCGGACATGGTGGCGCGCATCTGCGGCATCTGCCCGGTGGCCTACCAGATGAGCGCCGTGCATGCCATCGAGGGCGTCTTCGGCCTGGCACCCGGTCCCTGGGCGCGGGCCATGCGCCGGGTGTTCTACTGCGGCGAGTGGATACAGAGCCACAGCCTGCACATCCATCTGCTGGCAGCGCCCGATTTCCTGGGTTACAGCAACGTCTCCGAGATGGCGCGCGCGCATCCCGACGTCGTGCGCCGGGGGCTCGCCCTCCAGGCCCTGGGCAACGAGATCATCCGCTTTTTCGGCGGTCGCTCGGTGCATCCCGTGGGCGCCCGGGTGGGGGGCTTTCACCGTGCGCCCAGCCGGGCGGAGGTGGCGGTACTCCGGGAGCAGGTGCGGGCCGCCCTGCCGGGGGCCGAGGCCCTGGTGGCCTGGACCGCCGCGCTGAACCTGCCCGACGACTCTCAGGATTTTGTCAGTGTCGCCCTGCGCCACCAGGATGAGTACCCCATGAACGAGGGGCGCATCGTCTCCAGTGACGGCCTGGACATTCCCATCGCCGACTACGAAAGCCATTTCCAGGAGCATCAGGAACCCCACTCCACCGCCCTCTATGCTGCGCTGGACGGACGCCCCTACCTGGTGGGTCCCCTCGCGCGGCTCAACCTCAATCTGGATCGTCTGCATACGCCTGTCCGGGAGGCCCTGGGGCGTACTGGCATCGCTTTTCCCAGCCGCAACATGTTCCACAGCATTGTCGCGCGGGCTGCAGAAATCCATTATGCCCTTCTGGAGGCCAGCCGCCTGCTGGAAGATTACACCGAGCCAGAGGCGTCCTTCGTCCCCGCCGTGCCGCGCTCCGGCATTGGGTACGGGTGCACGGAGGCCCCCCGCGGTCTACTCTGGCACCGCTACGATCTGGATACCGCAGGTCAGGTGCTGCACGCCCGCATCGTCCCGCCCACCAGTCAGAACCAGGCACGTATCGAGGCGGACCTGCGTCACTCCCTGGGAACCCTGGGTCTGGACCGGGAAGACGAGACTCTGCGCCAGCAAGCCGAGATGGTGATCCGCAACTACGATCCCTGCATCTCTTGCGCCACCCATTTCCTGACGGTTCGGGTGGAGCGGCGGTGAACCCCGTCCGCGTCCTCGGCATCGGTTCGCCCATCGCGGGCGACGATCTGGGTTGGCGACTCGCGGAGGCACTGGAACGGCTGGGCCTGCTCCGTTATTTTCCCACAGGAATGGTCCATATCAACCTCTGCGATCGCCCCGGCAGCCTCCTGCTCCCGGCCATGCGCGGCGCGCGCCTGGTCATTCTCCTGGACGCCATGCGCAGCGGCGCGCCGCCCGGCACAGTGCGGCGCCTGGATATGCTGGAACTGGACGATAGCACCGGGCTGCTGTCGAGCCATGGCTTCGGTGTGGCC
This sequence comes from Acidithiobacillus sp., assembly GCF_023255755.1. Lineage (GTDB taxonomy): Bacteria > Pseudomonadota > Gammaproteobacteria > Acidithiobacillales > Acidithiobacillaceae > Acidithiobacillus. The sequence goes on from NZ_JAGDVS010000025.1 coordinate 3,712, forward strand.
GAGACCCTGGCCCTGGGCCGCGCCCTGGAGGATCTGCCGCCCCGGGTGCTTATTTACGGGATCGAGACGGGTCAGGCGACCTCCCTTCCGCCACTCGGCGACTTGGTGACACTTCTTTGGCCGACGATCATCGACGATATCCGGGTGTGCATGAAGGAACCCGGGGTGGTACCTTTAGCGATGGAGTCCAAACAAAAGTCTGGAGGAGCATCCTTATGAACGGGAAACAGCGTCACATCGCCTGGTTGCTATCCGGCGCCATCCTGTATGCCGGAACGGCGGTCACCGGGGCCAGCGCATCCCCCGTGGACATACAGTTGAATGTCGGGACACCACCCATCTATGCGGCACCCGGCTATCCGCCAATGGCGATCGCCACGCCACCCTTGATGGTTTGGTTGAGCAACCTCGGGGTTTATGCCGCCTATGGCGCATCTCAGCCCATTTTCTATCAAGGCTCAACCTACTATTACTATTACGGCAATCGCTGGTGGGCCGGACCGGGCTATCGCGGACCATGGCGTCCCATCATCGCGCCTCCACCCGCGCTCCGTCACTGGAATTACCGCGACTGGCAAAACGTCCAGCGCGATGCCCACCGCCATTATCGCGACCCGCAGTGGCGCCATTTCCGGCCGACGGAACGTCCGCAACCACAGTATCGTGGGCCGGAGCAGCGGGCACCCGGCGCCTTTCGGGGGCCGGAAGGACATGGACCTGCGCAACGGCCCGAGGACCATGGCGGACCCGGCCGGGGCCACGGTCCTCAGGGACAAGGATCGCGGCAGGGTCGAAACTAACCGA
>NZ_JAGDVS010000122.1 GCF_023255755.1 Acidithiobacillus sp.
TGCTCTTCCCGCACAGCCATGAAGAGGTGCAGGCCATCGTCAATATTGCCCGTCGCCATCATCTGCCCCTCGTCCCGCGCGGAGCAGGTTCCGGAAATGTCGGCGGGGCTCAGCCGGTGCCCGGCAGCGCCGTCATCAGCTTCGAGTGCATGCAAAAAATCTGCGATTACAGTGCGGTCGACCGCACGATCACCGTCGAAGCAGGATGTATCACGGCCGCGATCAGTGCCCATGTGCACGCCGACGGATTATTCTACCCCCCCGATCCCGGCAGCAGCCCCTACTGCCGCATCGGCGGCAACCTGGCGATGAATGCCGGTGGCCCCCACGCCGTAAAATATGGAGTCACCCGCGATTATGTACTGGGCTTACGCGCCGTCACCGGCACCGGCGAGACGCTGTGCTGCGGCGTCCGCACCAGCAAGGGTGTGGTCGGCTATGACCTGACCCGCCTGTTGGTGGGTAGCGAAGGCACCCTTGCCGTCATCACCGAGGCCACCTTGCGCCTGCTGCCCATGCCCGCCGCCAACGCCACCCTGCGCGCCGCCTATAGCAACACGGCCAGCGCCTGTGCCGCCGTACAGCGCGTCATGGCCCAGCGAAACAACCCCAGCGCGCTCGAACTCATGGACCTCCATGCCTTGGCCGCCGTGCGCGCCATGGGCGCGGCCAGCGACCTGCCGGAAGGCAGCAACGCTCTGTTGATGGTCGAAGTGGATGGTGAGGCGATCACACTCCCCGGACAAGTGCAGGCCATCCGCGCGGCACTGGCGGGTGAGGGGAGTATGGAGATTCTGGAAGCTACCGATGCGGTTGCCATTGCGGATCTGTGGGCGGCACGCAAGTCCCTGTCTCCCGCCACCAAAGCCATGGCACCACTCAAGATCAATGAGGATGTGGTCGTGCCGGTCAGCCGTCTGCGCGAGTTACTGGAAGCCATCGAAGGGATCGCCGCAGAGCAGTCCCTGCATATCGTCAGCTTCGGACACGCAGGGAACGGCAATCTGCACGTAAACTTTCTGGTCCACCCCAGGGATAAGGACGAGATGCGCCGCGCCCAACATGGTTTGCAAAAGCTCTTCCAGACCGTACTGACGCTGGGTGGAACCCTCTCCGGCGAACACGGCATCGGCAGCAGCAAGCGCGCCTATGTCCCGCTGGAACTCAGCCCGGAAAACCTCAGCATCCAGCGCGCCATCAAACAGGTCTTCGATCCCGACGGCATTCTCAATCCCGGCAAATTGCTCCCCGAGGCCTGAATCATGAACAGCATCCTCCACGCCATCCAGCCGGTACGCCATATTTCCCTCAAAAGCTGGCGCGAAGATTTTGAGATGGACCTGCTAGAAAACACCCCCGCCCACCGCTTGCTCCGCGATGCTGACACCTGGGTGGTACTCTTCCGCTCCGGCGTCATCTGCTTTTTCGGCGCGGGACCAGCGTTGCAGGCCAAAGTCATCGCCACCGTGCAGGCACAGTTCACCCCCATCGCCAACCCCAAGGTCGAAGAACTGGCGGTCCGGGTCGGCGAGCGCGATGGCGTGGGGCGCGACGGCGTCACCCTCAAAAACCTTGATGAAGAACGGATTCTTCTTGTTGCCCTGCGCTTGGCCCAGAGCCTTGCCCTGGAACTGCACGAAGAGGCCGTCGAAAATCTGCTGGAAACTACGCTGAACCTGCTCTCGGAAGTGACTCGTACCGGGCGCCTACCGGGACGGCGCGGCGGGCACCTGCGCTTTCTCGCCTCGACTTCCGCCACCCGCACCGAAATCCTCTCCCGCCTGGCGGTGCTGGACAACCCCGACATCGTCTGGGAGACACCGGGCCTGGAACTGCTCTCCCGCGAGCTCTCCGCCGATCTGGAGCTCACCAGCCGCTTTCGCGCCCTCGACGAAAAACTCGACGCCATTCATGAGGGGCTGGAAGTCATGATTGTCGCCAGTCGTCACCATCGGGAGACCATCCTGGAATGGATCATCATCATTCTGATCGCTGTGGAAGCGCTGATCATGCTCATTGGCAAGTAAAATGGGCGAACGATGGCCCGTGTTGGAGAATGTTCCCTCTGCGCACGATGTTGGCGATGCAGAACCGCCCTACCACGAGCATGAAGCCTTTGTTTCGCATAACACCCGTGTCGCCCACAGCTATGATCCCGCCCGCCTGCTGCTGATCGGACCGGCCTGGGTAGGGGATATGGTCATGGCACAGGTGTTGTTGCAGGTACTGCGCCGCCGCTGGCCGCGCCTACAGGTGGATGTCCTGGCCCCTCCTGCCAGCGTCCCGCTGGCGGAGCGTATGCTGGAAGTACGGCGGGCCATGCCCTTGAGCATCGACCACGGCCAGCTTGGCCTGAAGCTGCGCCGTCAGGTGGCGAAGGATTTGCAGAAGCAGGATTATGACTGGTCCATTTGTCTGCCGAACAGCTTTAAATCCGCACTGATTCCATATTGGGCACGGATACCGACACGCACCGGTTTCCGTGGCGAAGGCCGCCGTTTACTGCTCAATGATCGCCATCGCCTAGACAAAAAGAAGCTGCTGCGGACCGTGGATCGCTTTGTCGCTCTCGGCCTGCCGCCGCGCCTTCCCCAACCCACGCAACTGCCTGCACCACGTTTACAGGTAAACCAGACAGCGCTTGCCGCTGCCTTGCAGCGACTGGGTATCGACGTGCCCCAACGGCCTCTGGTCGCCTTGGCGCCGGGTGCCGAATATGGCCCAGCCAAGCGCTGGCCGGTGCATCACTGGATTACCCTGGCGCGGTCCCTGGTTCAGCGTGGCCATGCTGTCTGGCTGTTCGGCAGCCCCAAGGATGCGGAAATCACTCAAGCCGTAGCGGCCGCTGTCCCCGAAGCAGTTGATCTGGGGGGCCAGACCAGTCTGCTGGAGGCCGTTGATCTGCTCTCCCTCGCCCCCATCACCGTCAGCAACGACTCTGGTCTGATGCATGTCGCGGGTGCTGTAGGCAGCCGGGTCATCGCTTTATATGGCCCCACGCCACTGCGCATGACCCCACCGCTATCAGCCGGCGCCCAGCCCTTGCGTCTGGATATATCGTGCAGTCCCTGTGGCAAACGTGAGTGCCCCCTCAAGCATCATCGCTGTATGGAAGACCTCAGCCCGGAACACGTCATCCGCCAAATTCCCCAGACGTAGTCGGAGCGCAAACACAAAAAAGCCCCGACTGGCGGAGCGAAGAGAGGAGGAGCAATGCCAAGGCATTGCAGGAGTAAAACGGCCTTGCTGGGCAGCGTTGCTGGCCACCGGGCATTTCGCCTCGGCGCCCGCCTCCATCATTAAAATGCGTAGGTCAGCATCACCCGGTTATAGATGAAGGAATGGCCCTTATTGAAACCGGCACCATTACCCTGGAGACCATTATAAGCGTCCAGACCATTAGCCACCTCCACACGGTCACGGATGGATAGACCCTTGAACATGCCCGGAACGAAATAGGTCAGATCCACATAGGCGTTATTGCTGGTACCGTTATAATAGGTGTGGTACTGCGCCAAGGCCGCCATGAACAAGAAGCGCTTGTCGAAGAGATTCTGAGTCCACTTGACCTTCCAGCCGCTGCCCGGTCCGAGTTCCACCAGACCGCGGATCATGGAAGTCGTATAGAGGGGATCTGTGGCGTAGCCCGCGGTATAGGGTGAAATAACGGCACCACCGCCCACCGCACCGGGATGCGCTAAAATCTCATTGTAAGACCAGGTTAACTGGCCATTCCCCAACACATTATTAAAAGCCGCGTAGTTCAAACCCACCTGCGCGCCCCAAGCCGTACTGTTCACCGAGGTAGCGGTGATCGGGGAGTTGTTGATCCTCGACCCATCCAGCAGGCCGTTGTTCTGCCATTGGCGGTTGAACTGGGCGCCCACGAAAGGATCGAAGCCGGTGCCCGTCTTCAGGGTATAATTCACGTCGCCATATACACTTTTGGCGAACTGGTAGTAATCGTAATACCAGACCTGGGCTTTGGCTCCCATGAGACTGCCACTGGTACCGAAAGCCAACACGCCATTGGCCACGGGTGAAGAACCCGTGATCACCGGTGTACCAGAACCACCATACATGGAATCGCCATCAAAGGTGGCTGGGTCGTAGAGGTTATCCCGGTAATAGCCCGACGACGTACGGCTCTTCCAGCGGAAGATGCGCATGCCGTAGATATGCCAGTCAGAGTAAGGAGAAACTTCGGCAAAGACGCCCTGATAAGTAGCCGGCAAAAGACGCGAGTCGGAGTTGTTTACCCAGGGGGTATTGATGACCTGATCTCCCGCACGGACGAGCAGGACCTTGGGAAGGGCATACTGGATGTAAGCCTGACCCAAAGCATTGATGGATTGTCGCGGCCCCATCAGCGTGGGATCCACGTAGGGATACGCCGGTGCGCCGGATAAGTTATTCGCACCAAGGGCATTGGCAGTATAGAAACTGACGCCTACACCAAAGCCCCCCAGGAAAGGGGCAGTCTGCACATT
>NZ_JAGDVS010000040.1 GCF_023255755.1 Acidithiobacillus sp.
CGGCGGATGTTCGCCTACTCCATCTCCTACCTCTTCCTGCTCTATACCGCCCTGACCCTGGGTAAACTGGTGATGAGTTATGGCTTCTTCTAAGAAGCCTCCCCGCAGCAAAGGTCGCGGCAGATACAGTAACGCACCAATCAGGGCTTCTCTATGATATTAAACGGTGACACCGAGTGTGCGATACGCGGCATGATTTACTTGGCAGCTCAGATCCCGGGAGAACTGGTTCGCGGGTGTGATATTGCTGATTATCTTGACATCCCGTTGCAAACTCTGACCAACGTTCTGCGCAGACTGGTTAAGCGCGGCGTTATATACCCTGCAAAGGGACTTAGAGATCATTGAGATCATTGATGACCGACTGACACGTAGAGGTTGTGCCTTAAAGGTGAACGCCTGTGCGCAAATAGAAATGTGCCATAGTCACTGTCAATGGGGGCGACTTTCAAATCATGAAATGGAGTTTTTAAAGCGCCAGACTATTGGGGAAATGGCTGGAATGTTGTTTAATAATAGATAGATAACGCTAGAAAGGCACAACTGCTGAGTCATGGCCTGGGCGATATTCAGACGCGGCACTATGACAAGTACGCCTATCTCGACGAAAAGACCGACGCCCTGATCAAGTGGGAAAAGTATCTGGATACGATCATGGCCGGCGACAATATCATTCCGATTGCCGGCTGAATGTTCTTCTGCCGCAACTTAGCGCGACGGGGTCAGTGGTTCCACCCCCACCCAATGCGCTGTGGATTTACGTTCTCGGTTCTGGCCAAAGCCGTGACCTGATGTCTATGGTGGACCTCTGGGGGGCCCCGCCAACGATCACTGGCAGCCCCTTCCATTCGGGATGATCCCGTTGCTCAATCGCAGCAAAGAACGCATCCATGTCTATGTGAATGATCTTTCTGGCGTGGCTGACAGTTTCTGATTCCATAAATCCATGAGGCATGGGGCCATCTGTGTGGGGGATGGTGTCCGGTAATTTAACATGCTCTGCATAAGCTGGTCAGGTCGCTTCAAATGCAAGTGCCCCAACGGTGGCCATGGCCGAGTTGCACGTGTAGGCTGTCCGGCAGGTTTTCGATTGAAGCGGCCTCTCAAATGGCTGGCCTGCGGAAACGACGAGCGACACTTTTTTGCTTCACTCACACGCTCTTGATCTCCCTACCATGGACGGTGTGTTTCACGGGGTTGCAGGGAGAGCATTATGGGAAAAGAGAATTGCAGCACGCCTAGAGATATGGATCGCATTCTGCGCCCCGCAGAAGCGGCCCGTATTCTTGGGGTCAGCCGGACCACTTTTTGGAGAATCTCTAAAGCGGCTGACTTTCCAAAGAAAATTTGCATCGGTGTGCGCGCAGTGGGTTGGTCGCGAGATGACCTGCTCGCCTGGATGGAGGCCCGCAAAAGATGACACCGCTGAATGACCCTGTGTCAGAATTCTCGCCGGAGCGTGTCCCAACTGCCGGTGGTGACTGCCCAGGGTTAGGAGCTTCCAGGGTTCGCGCAATGGATACCGTATGGGTACCAATTACCGAAAATACGAAAATTGCCTAGACCGGAATTCGTATAACATGCTGTTTTATATGGTGGGGACGGCGGGATTCGAACCCGCGACCCACGGCTTAAAAGGCCGCTGCTCTACCGACTGAGCTACATCCCCAAAGGCAGGCCCTTGGCAAGACTACCGCCAGGGCTGCGTATTATCGGGTGCAGGCGGGGACGGGTCAAGGCTAAATCGCAGCAGCGCCGACACTATCGCCCGAATAATGCTCGAAGACATACACATAGGCACAGGCAACCTTTTCGTCACGCACCCCCTGGAGTATGGCGACGGCAAACGGCGCATCTCCAGCTTGATGCTCTGCATGACCGCCGCCTGCGCCTGCTGTTTTTCGTGCCAGTCCAGCACCAGCTTTTCACACTTGAGGGTCGCCAGTCATTCGCGGCAGACTTTTTTCACCTCGGCGGCCTCCACTTTACTCAGTTTGGGCTAAATATAGCATCAGCCGATTTTAGCTTATCGACAACAACTGGCTCCCTCTGATGGGTGATTACGTTGTTCCTGTATTGGGGGACAAGGAACTGTCCCATAAGTACAAAAAACACAGCAATCGCCTTCGTCCCGCTAATCCCGATGGCGGGCGTAGGTGTAGTGGGCGGCGCAGGCGCCCTCCGAGGAGACCATGCAGGAACCCACGGGATTTTCGGGCGTGCAGGCGGTGCCGAAGAGTCGGCAGTCCCGGGGTTCCTTGACGCCGCGCAAAATGGCGCCGCACTCACAACCCTTGTGGTCGGCCACCGCCCGGTAAGGGATGGAAAAACGGCGCTCGGTATCGAAGTCGCCGTAGGCGGCGTTGATGCACAGTGCGCTGTGGGGGATGGTGCCGAGGCCGCGCCACTCGAAGGTGGGCCGCGGTTCCAGGACCTCAGCCATTAGCGACTGGGCCTTGGGGTTGCCGTCGCGGCTGACGGCGCGGGTGAATTCGTTCTCGACCTCTGCCTGTCCGGCATTGATCTGGCGGATCAGCATGAGGATGGACTGCATCACATCCAGGGGCTCGAATCCCGCGATCACCACCGGCCGCCGGTATTCCTCCGCGACGAACTCGTAGGGGCGGCTGCCGATCACCGTGCTGACGTGGGATGGCCCGATGATGCCGTCCAGACGTGACCCCTCCAGCGCGGTCGAATCCAGGATTCCGCGGATGGCGGCAGGGGTCAGCACGTGGTTACAGAATACCGTGAAGTTTTTGACCTCCGTGGCCCTGGCCTGGCGGAGGACTTCGGCGGTGGGCGGGGTGGTCGTCTCGAAACCGATGGCGAAAAAGACCACCTCCCGATCCGGGTTTTCCCGCGCAATGCGCAGGGCATCCAGGCTGGAATAGACCATGCGGACATCGGCCCCGGTGGCCCGGGCCTGGAGCAGGCTCCGGCGCCCCGAGGCCGGGACGCGCAGCACATCGCCGTAGGTGCAGAGAATGACGCCATGATCCAGGGCCAGGGCGATGGCGCTGTCGATGCGACCGATGGGCAGGACGCAGACCGGACATCCTGGCCCGTGGATCAGGTGGATATTGGGCGGCAGGAGGTCCTGGATGCCATGGCGGGATATGGCATGGGTATGACCGCCGCAAAACTCCATCAGATGATAGTCCCGGTGGGAAGAGGCCTCGGCGGCGATGGCGCGCGCCAGACCGCGGCCCAGGGTGGCGTCACGGAACTCGTCGACATATTTCACATCTGCGCCCCTTCCCTGCCTTCCAGCCGGGCGGCCAGTTCCGCAAAAAGGGCCAGGGTCCGTTCGGCCTCCTCCAGGTCCAGCCGAGTCAACGCATAGCCCACGTGGAGGATGACGTAATCACCCTCCCGGACGCCGTCCACCAAGGCCAGGGATATTTCCTTGCGCAGGCCGCCTATCCCGACCACCGCCATCTCGTTGTCCAGCAATCGTTCAACCCGCACGGGGACCGCCAGGCACATGATCTCGCTCCTTATTACAGTATGGCGACCGGCGCCGGGCCGGCGCCCCTTCCGACCCAGTCCAGCCAGGCGGCCATGCCGTCGCCGCGGATGGCGGAAACCTGCAGGACCGCGAGTTTGGGATTGATCCGCCGGGCATAGTCGATGCAGACGTCCATATCGAATTCCAGATAAGGGAGCAGGTCAACCTTGTTGAGGAGCATGAGGTCGGCGGCATGGAACATGTCCGGATATTTGAGGGGCTTGTCCTCCCCTTCGGTCACTGACAGCACCACCACCTTGTGGGCCTCCCCCAGATCAAACGCCGCCGGGCAGACCAGGTTCCCGACATTTTCGATGAAGAGCACCCCGCCGGCGGCGGGCTGCAACTGCTCCAGTGCATGCCCCACCATGTGGGCGTCCAGATGGCAACCCTTGCCGGTGTTGATCTGCAGTGCGGCCACGCCGGTGGCGCGGATGCGCTCGGCATCCCGGCCCGTCTGCTGATCTCCTTCGATCACCGCCACCGACAGCCGGTGTTGCAGGGCCTCGACGGTGCGTACCAGCAGCGTGGTCTTGCCCGAGCCGCTTTCGCCGACGATGGCGAGAATCTCATGCCGGCGGAGCGTAAGCGACACGTGATCGAGCGCCGTGGCGCGCTCGAAGCGATGGTGCAGCGCTCGGGCCTCAAGCAGCGTGGTCATGTCCTGCCTCGCCCTGCCGCGCGCAGAAATCGGTGTCCGAACAAGCGAACATGCGGCCTCCCTGATCATCGATCACCATTTCATCGAGATACGAGGTGGTCGCGCCACAGAGGGCGCAGGTTTGCGGCGCGCGCTGGGGGTTGAACCGGTGGTCGTCGAAATCGAGCGAGACGACGCTGGTGAACGGCGGCACGGCATAGATGCGTTTTTCCCGCCCCGCTCCGAACAGCTGAAGTGCGGGCGAGCGGTGGAGTTTCGGGTTATCGAACGCGGGGATCGGCGAGGGG
>NZ_JAGDVS010000115.1 GCF_023255755.1 Acidithiobacillus sp.
TTTCGCCTGCCGCGGCCGCTGCTGGACCGGCCGGGACTGGACTTCAGCTTCAGCGGTCTGAAAACGGCCTTCCGTCTAGCCTCCATGCCCATCGCGCCCGACGATGTGCAAAAGCGGGTTGACCTGGCCGCCAGTTTTCAGGCCGCGGTGGTGGAGACGCTGTTCAGGAAATGCCAGCGCGCCCTGCAGCAGACCGGGCTGAGGCGTCTGATCGTGGCGGGCGGGGTCGGCGCCAACCGGGCGCTGCGGGCCGCCCTGAACGGCCTGGTGTCTGAAGGTGTCGAAGTCTTTATAGCTGATCTCGCGCATTGTACGGACAACGCAGCGATGATCGCCCTGACCGGTGCCCTGCACACGGAGCGGGCCCAGGCAGCCACAGCGGACTTCCCGGTGCGGGCGCGCTGGTCCCTGACGGAGGAGGAAGCGTGATGAACGAGCCATTTTCTCTGGATATGATCGTCGACGAGCTGGCGGCACAGGATGTCGACTTTCAGGAGGGCCTGGACTGGCAGCAGACGGATCATCCGCAAGAAGCGGCCATCGCCTTCAGGCGTGCACTGGAGCATGGCCCGAAGAGCGCCGTGATCTGGACCTTCTACGCCTGGGCACTGTCTGCTTCCGGCGACCCACACGGGGCCATTGCTGCCTGCCGCCGCGCCATCGCCTGTGATGCGGAGTGGGGGCAGGCGTGGAATGATCTCGGTGAATATTTGATGGATACCGGTCGTGAAGATGAAGCCCTCTTCGTGATTCGCCGCGCCCTCAAGGCCCAACGCTTCGACAGTCCGCATCTGGCGCAGATGAATCTCGCCCGTTATTACCTATACAAAGGCAGCATGCGCCGTGCCCTGGCTGCGGCGAAGGAGGCCCAGCGGTTGGTCCCTGGTTTTCGCCCGGCGGCGCGACTGGCGGACTGGATCAGCGAACGGATGCAGGAGTGGAACATCAAGGATTGACGAGCCTCAACGCTTTTTGAAGGAACGTTCGCTGCCATCCAGCAGACGGCGGATATTGCTGCGGTGCCGCCAGAGGATCAGCAGCACCAGCACCATGATGAGCACCCGCATACTCGTCGCAGAAGATACCGCAAAGACGATGGGCACCGCGCTGACCGCCGCCAGCAGCGCCGCCATGGACGAAACGCGCGTCACCGCAAACACCAGTATCCACATACCCAATATCGACAAGCCCAGCACCGGCAGGAGAGCCAGCAGAATACCCAGCGCCGTGGCCACCCCTTTGCCGCCGCGAAAACCAAAAAACACCGGATAGAGATGGCCGAGAAAGGTGGCGAGGGCCACGGCGGCCAGCGCCCAGTCCTCCAGCCCGAGCAGGCGGGCGATGACGATGGGGATGACGCCCTTGATCAGGTCGCCGAGCAAGGTCAGCAAGGCGGCCTTTTTGCCGCCAATGCGCAGGATGTTGGTGGCGCCGGGATTGCCCGATCCGGACTGGCGCGGGTCCCCCAGACCCAGGGCGCGCGCCACCAGAATGGCGGTGGCAATGGAACCGACGGCATATCCCCCGCCGATCAGGGCAACATCCAGAAGAAGTGACATGCAGTGCTTTAGCCGGAAAATTGGTTATTATAGGCCGAGCTGCGGCGGATTGCCGCTTTTTTCGGGATGACCATGGATATTCTTTTTGTACGTGAACTCAAGGTGGACACCCGCATCGGCATCTACGACTGGGAACGCCAGGTTAAACAGACGGTGCTCGTCGATCTGGATATTGCCGCGGATGCGGGGGCTGCGGCGCGGACCGACAAGGTGGAGAACACCATCAACTACCAGACCATCTGCCAGCGCCTGGTCGCCCATATCGCCGCGTCAGAAGTGGAACTGGTGGAGACCCTGGCCGAGCAGATTGCCGACATCATTCGCAGTGAATTCGGTGCGGCCTGGGTGCAGGTGACGGTGCACAAACCCGCCGCCGTGCGCGGAACACGGGATGTGGGGGTGCGGATCGAGCGGGGCAGTCGCCTGCCTTGAGCGACCAAGGGCCCGATCAGGCCGACACCAGCACCCCATGCAAATCATGGGCATCCGCCCGGGTGATCTCCACCTCCACCCAGTCCCCGACCTGCAACCCCGCCGCCTTGCCCAGATGCACCACACCATCGATCTCCGGGGCATCGCTGGCGGAGCGGGCGATCACCTTGCCCCCCCGGCCCACCTCGTCCACCAGCACCCGCTGACGCTGGCCCCCCCAGCGTTGTAGTCGCCCCCGGCTGATGGCTTCCTGCACGGCCATGAATTCGGCGCGACGTTCTTCTTTGACCAGATCCGGCACCGCGCCAGCGATCGCGTTGGCGGGCGCGCCGTTCACGGCCGAATAGGCGAAACAACCGACCCGATCCAACTCCGCCGCCCGCAGAAAATCCAGCAGTTCCGCAAAATCCGCATCGGTCTCGCCGGGGAAGCCGACGATGAAGGTGCTGCGGATGGTCAGGTCCGGCACTGCCTGGCGCCAGGCCAGAATTCGGTCGAGGGTCTTTTCGGCGGCAGCGGGGCGGCGCATGGCCTTGAGGATGCGCGGACTGCCGTGCTGCAGGGGCACATCCAGATAGGGCAGAATTTTACTTGCCGCCATCAGGGGCAGGAGTTCGTCGATATGCGGGTAGGGGTAGACGTAGTGCAGGCGCACCCAGACGCCGAGTTCGCCCAGGGCCGCGCAGAGATCGGTGATGCGGGTCTTGAGCGGACGGCCGTTGTGAAAGGCGGTGCGGTATTTGCGGTCCACCCCGTAAGCGCCGGTGTCCTGGGAAATCACCAGCAGTTCTTTGACGCCGCCCGCCACCAGCGCCTCGGCCTCGCGCAGAATATCGTCCGGCGCGCGGCTGACCAGCTTGCCGCGCATGCTGGGGATGATGCAGAAGCTGCAGGACTGATTGCAGCCCTCGGAGATTTTCAGATAGGCGTAGTGGGGCGGCGTCAGGCGCAGGCCCTGGGGCGGGACCAGGTCGGTGTAAGGGTCGTGGGCCGGAGGGAGTGCCTCGTGAATCGCGTCGAGCACGGCACTGGCCTGATTGGGGCCGGTGACGGCGAGCACCTTGGGATGGGCGCCGCGCACAAAGTCGCCGCCCTCGCGGGCACCCAGACAACCGGTGACCACCACCTTGCCGTTCTCATCCAGCGCCTCGCCGATGGCTTCCAGGGATTCCTCCACCGCCGCGTCGATAAAGCCGCAGGTGTTGACGACGACCACATCGGCGCTGGCGTAATCCCCCACCAGCAGATAGCCCTCGGCGCGCAACTGGGTGAGGATGCGCTCGCTGTCCACCGTGGCCTTGGGGCAGCCGAGGCTGACGAAGCCGACTTTGGGCGGTGTATTCGCGCTCGCCTTCAAAAGGTATTGCTCACACTGACCACTCCCGGCACCGCGCCGACGATACGCTCGACCACCTGTTTGAGATCGATGACGGCATTGGGGCAGCCCGCGCAGGCGCCTTTCATGCGTACCCGCACGTCGCGTTCGACAATTTCCACCAGTTCGATATCGCCGCCATCGCGGTGGAGAATGTGGCGCACCGTTTGCACCGCTTCGGTGACGGTCGCAGGGTCGGGCAGGGGATCGTCGGGTCCATAGCGTTTCTGGCGGTCGAGTCCGCGTTCGGCCATGGCCTGGGCGTGGGCGATTTTGGCCGCGGCGAGGGGGTCTTCCGCCTCCAAGGCGTCCAGTTCGTCTTCGCTGTAAAAGCGGATGGGGGATTTTACGGTTGGGCTCATGGCCGTCAATATAACATGCGACCGCCATCGACGACGAGATTGTGGCCAGTGACATAAGGCGCATCGAAGAGCAGATAGCGGACGGCGCCGGCAATATCCTCCGGGCTGCCGACGCGCTTGAGGGCGTTGCGTTCGATGAGTCCCTGCTGGTCGCCGTCGGGCGGGTCCTTATCCTCGGCCCAGAGCACCACTCCGGGCGAGACGCTGTTGACGCGGATCTCCGGCCCCAGTTCTTTGGCGAGGGCGCGGGTGAGCGCCAGCAGGCCCGCCTTCGTGACACTGTAGGGCAGATAACCGCGCAGGGGGATTTCGGCGTGGATGTCGCCGATGTTGACGACGGCGCCGCTGCTTTTCCGCAAATGCGGTGCGGCCGCCTGGGTCAGGAAGAGGGGCGCGCGCAGATGCACGGTCTCCATCGCCGCCCAGTCTCCCGGCGTGATTTCGCCGAAAGGCGCAGGGGAGTACAGCGAAGCATTGTTGACGAGGCCGTCCAGGCGGCCAAAATGCCCGATAGCCGCATCAATCAGGCGGGCGGGCGTTTCTGGATCAGCCAGGTCGCCCGCGATCAACAGGGGTTCAGTTCGATGCCGCGCGCGCAACTCCTGCGCCAGGGCTTCGGCCTCGGCAGCGGATCGCTTATAATGCAGGGCGAGCTGGCAGCCTTCCGC
>NZ_JAGDVS010000015.1 GCF_023255755.1 Acidithiobacillus sp.
GGCGCTCAGGAAGAAGCAGACGATAGGTGCCCTATGCTTGCGTACCATCGCACTCACCGCGTGCCGGAGCGGCGAGATACGCGGGTTACGGTGGGATGAGATCGACCTGCCCGCCAAGACGCTGACCATTCCCGCCAACCGGACCAAGACCGGCAAAGTGCACGTCGCCCCCATGAGCGATGAGGTGGCCGAGATCATCGAGCGCATGGCCGAACTCGGGACCACCGGCACGGTATTCCCCAACCGAAAGGGACAGCCGTTGTCCGATGTTGGAGTAACAAAGGTTATGCGGGAGTATCACGAAAGCGCAACAGTCCACGGCCTGCGGAGCAGCTTCCGTGATTGGGCGGGCGACAAGACCCACCACAGCCGGGAAGTTATAGAGCAGTGCCTTGCTCATGCCCTGGGCGGTGTAGAGGGCGCTTATAGGCGCGGCGATGCTCTGGAGAAGCGGCGCAAGGTCATGGAAGATTGGGCGCGGTTCCTGGGCGAGCAGTCCGGCAACGTGATTGCGCTTTCGGTGGCGTCATGACCACGGCCATCGAGCAGGCAATGGCCGGCCTGCCATCCAAAAGCCGCAGAATCGCCTTGCAAGCAGCACTAGACGCCATTGCAGACCGAGGGCGCGAGATTGATGCATACGCAGCGGCGGAACGAAACAGGAGCGGCCAGACCAGCACCAAATCAGGACCAGTGACCAATCTGCAGGACCAGCTTCTGCGGGTGATGAAGACAGCAAAGAAGATGGGTGCTTACGAGTTCGCTCACCACCTGGAAGCCTTGGCGATGCTGACCGAATTGCTCCGGAGTGCCGACGATATTGCCCTTCCGCCGCCAAACATGGGACCGGTTGAGAATTGCGCCAGCGTGGAGCGAATCAGCCCCCCTCTACTGACCAGCCCCCGCGTCGTGGTGATCAATCAGAAGCCGATCAAGGCGCTTTGCAAGGCGCATGACCGGGAAAAGGCCGGGACGATTGGCCCGACCGTAAATCTTCTCCGCCGCCATCTGCCCGACGCTCACCATTCGCAGATCTATACCATCCTGCAAGAGCTTGGGCAGAACGATATCAAGCTTGATGCAGCAAAAAATCTCTGGCGACAGGGGAAGCGCGGCAAAAGTATCAAGTTGCCCCCCTCTTAAATCTTCTCATTGTCCGTAGTTGTTCAATGGCCCTTGTCGAACATACACAGGGGCTTTTTATTATGGCAATCCAAGTCAAGCAATATCCGCCGGTTGTGAAGATCGGCACCGTTTGCGAGATCACAACGCTTTCAAAATCCAGCGTTTACGACCTTATCAAAAAGGGCCAATTCCCGGCATCTCGGACGCTGTTCAGCAATCGCGTGGTGTGGGATACCGCCGAAGTCCTGGCATGGCTGGAAAGCAATCTGAGCAAGGGGGCAGCCGCATGAGCGCCACAGGCAAAAAAGCCCCCGGCGGCAATCCGGGAGCTTCGCACAACACCATCAAGCCCGGTCAGTGTAGCACATTCCGCCAGCTTGCAACCGGCATCGCTCTGACCGTGCCCGCCTGGATAGCCGTCATTGCGGCATTGGCGGTGAATCATGGCTGACCTTGTCCGCCAGGTTATCGACGACATGCACAGTTGCGGCATCGTCCCTACCGACCCCGGCGTCATTCAATTCGACCTGCCAACAATGACCAGATTCCATGTGGCAGGCGATAAAAAAGGCACCATGAACGGCTTCTGGCGCGGGTTCTCAGACGGGATTCCGGCTGGCGTTTTTGGATCGTGGAAAACTGGCGCACAGCACAACTGGACGATGGGCAGCGCCGACAAGTGGAGCGATTCTGACAAGGCGGCGTTTACCGCCAAAATAGAGCGCATCAAGGCCGAGCGTGAGGCATTACAGGCCCAAGCTCAAGGCGAAGTCGCAAAGGCCGCCACAGAGCGATTTAACAGCCTTCCAGACGCATCGCCAGATCAGGGTTATTGCCTAAAGAAACACATCACACCGATGAACGCCAAGCAACAGAATACGTTCCTGGTCCTGGCTATTGTGGACTGGTCCGGCGCTATCCACTCGCTGCAAACCATCGCACCAAATGGCCGGAAGATGATGCTTAAGGGTGGCGCTAAAAAGGGATTCCACATCCATATTGGCGGCAATCCCGAAGGCCGGTTATTGGTTTGCGAAGGTTACGCTACCGGCTGTTCACTGGCGAAGATGGACCCCGACGCGGAGGTTGTCGCGGCTGTTGATGCCTACAACATCCGAAGCGTCGCTCAGGCCGCAAGGGAACGCTTCCCTACGCGCGAAATCGTGTTGTGCGGCGACCATGACCCCGTAGGTGTTCGTTGCGCCACAGCGGCAGCTAGGGCCATTAACGGCAAGGTGTTGATACCGCCGACGGTCGGCATGGACTGGAACGATTACGCCCTGGCGCTGGAGGCTTCCCGATGAGCGTCTTAACATTGCCAGCGGCAAAACTCGCAGAAAAAGACTCGACGCCCGACCACACAGAACTTGCTGGATACATTGGCGAACGCGGCAAGTTAATCAGCAATCGTGGTGACTTCTGGGATTATTCGGCGGATGCCGGAATCTGGCAGAAAGTCCCAACGGAAATGCTCCACCGGCGCATTCAGGAAGTGTGCCGCCAGTTCGGTATTGCGGCCAGTTCAAGCCGGATCACTGGAACCGAGAAGATGGCTCACGGCGTCTGGTATCGAGACATCGAGTGGGATGCCACCGGAAAGCGGGATATTGCCGTACAGAACGGCATCCTGCATTACGAAGGCGGCGGAAAGTGGGTTGTGAAGCCGTATCGTGCAGAGGATTACCGGCGCGTTTCATTGCCGATCAAGTACGACCCTGATGCAGATTGCCCAAGGTTTACGCAGTTCGTGCAGGAGGTATTCCACGGCACCGACGACGCCAAGGAACGAATAGTCGCACTTGTTGAACTCATGGGCCTAACCCTCACGGCGTCCACCGAGTTTGAAAAGGCCGCGTTACTGGTCGGCAGCGGCTCCAACGGGAAAAGCGTCACACTTCGATTGCTGGCGGATATGGTCGGTCAGTACGCTTCCGGCATCAATCCGGCCGAGTTTGAGAATCGCTTTCAAAGGGCTAGTCTCGACGGCAAGCTGGCTAATATCGTGACCGAGTTGCCGGAAGGAACAACGCTTCCAGACGGCGCAATCAAGGCCATTATCAGCGGCGAAGCCTGTACCGTTGAGCACAAACATCGCGACCCGTTTGTCATGACGCCAATATGCAAAATCTGGCTTGGATCGAATCACATGCCGGGCACCCGCGACTTTTCCCCAGCACTGTTTCGGCGCTTCACTATTTTGAAGTTCCCTAACGAGTACCCGGAAGAATCTCGGGACGTGCGCTTATCTGAAAAGCTCCGGGCAGAGATCCCCGGTATCCTGAATATCCTTCTCGCAGCCCTGGGCAATGCGTTTGATCGTGGACACCTGACTTCCCCGCCAAGTTCGGTTGAGGCCGTAAACCAGTGGAAACGCGATTCCGATCAGGTTCTCACTTTTCTTGAGGAACAGATGGTGCAGGAACCCGGCGCGAGGATCGCCAGCGCAGAGGCGTTTTCCCTATATCAGCAGTGGGCATCAAGCGCGGGCATCAAGCGGCCAGTGAGCCGGAACCCTTTCACTAGGCGTATCAAGGCGCTTATGTGGGCCGAGGATGGGAAGGGGACGGCAGGCGAACGCTTCCTTTACGGACTACGCCAAAGACTTGCGGGGGACTTGTAATGGACATTTTCTGGGCTGAGATTTTGGGCGCAAGTGGCGCTAGTGGCGCATCCAATACGCTGCAACAAAACTTTAGGGGGGGGTATAGGGGTATAGGGGGGAGAGATATACAGCACAGTGGGGGAAATGCGCCACTTCCGCCACTTGGCGATGAATACGATCAATCAGAACGGGAGGCCATCCAGTCGGAGGACGACCTGCCACCGGATCGCGGCTGGGACGATATACCTGGCTTCGAGGGGATGCCGGACCTGACCGCGGCGCAGCATGGCGCGATTCTGAAAAGGCTGATGGGCCACCGGCCATGACGATCATCGACACCCTCAGGGCGCGCCCCGATTTGGTTACGGCTTTGATGACCGTGGCTATCCGGCATCAACGATCCGGCATCAAGCGTTTCACCTGGCGCAAACATCTTTGGCGGGTGCGGGATCGCGGCTTCATGGTGACAACCGATGTGAAGATCAGGGGGCGATGGATTCCGGGGTGTTGCAGGTGGTATTGAGCAGACGCCCGCCATGGCCCCTAGGATGCCCCACAGCGCACGCAAACAGCCGGGGCAGTACCAATGCACCACCCAACCGAGCGGGAGGCTAGAAACGGGCATATGCAAGTATGGTGGAGACATTCTCCGCCATGC
>NZ_JAGDVS010000006.1:0-9694 GCF_023255755.1 Acidithiobacillus sp.
GCATCGGTTAGTGAGTTTTGATAGTTCCACAAAATAAGATCACGCATTTAACTAGATGGGCGATGCACCACTATGGTGCACAAAAACAAATTTTGCACCGTACTGGGATGTGTGAACACTTCGGTAAAATGAGCATGACACAGGGTTAAGTATTATTTTCAGCATGTTACGGGTTTTTGGCATTATGGCATGTTTTCTGCTTTCTAATATTTAGGATTCTAGGGTTCCAGCCTGCAAAGGTGATCGGACCGAGAGTTTCCGCCCTGCCGCGCAGGGTACACGGAGGGATAAAAGCCCGGGAGATAACAGTGAAAGCTGCTATCTCCCTTTTTTTTTGGAGAAACGCGCATGAAAAAATTGAAGTCATTCTTATTGGCAGGAACGCTGACGTTGGCTCCTTTTATACTATCTGCAAATGCGGATGCGGAGCCTATCACCCTAGGTCTGAGTAATTGGCCCGGTTGGGTCGCATGGTACGTCGCTGAGCACAACGGTTATTTGAAGAAATACCACGCCGACTTCAAATTAGTATGGTTTAGCAGTTACATGACGTCAGTGGAAGCGCTTTCAGCCGGAAAAATAGATGCAAATTGCCAAGCCCTAATTGATACTCTGGCACCTGTGGAAAAAGGTGTTCCGATAAAAGTTATTTTAGTGACTGATAATTCACATGGTAATGACGCACTGATGGTGAATAACTCTATTAGTACATTCAAGCAGTTGGAAGGAAAGACCATTGCGGTGCGCATGGATTCCATAGAACAGTATCTCGATGAATATGCGCTAACGAAAAACAACATTCCAATAACATCCGTACACTTCATAAACATGTCAACAGGCGATGCGGCTGCAGCATTAATGGCGGGACGAGTAGACGCTGCAGGCGTTTGGAATCCGTGGATACAGAGAATTGAAGAGAAAAAGCTAGGGCATGCCATTTTTTCTAGTGCTAGTGCTCCAGGGGTCATTCCAGATGTTGTGGCTGCCCGTGAAAGCGTCTTGAAAGCATATCCTCAACAGTTCATAAACTTATCAAAAGCTTGGTTTGCTACTGTAAAATTCATCAAAGAACATCCAAAACAAGCGGCTGCTATAATGGCGCCACATGTCGAGTTATCTCCATCTGTTTATTTGACCGCATTGTCTGGGACACGCCTATTTGGACCAAAGTTAAATCTGGAGGCAATGAATCCTGAAGACAAGGAAAAATCGGTTTCGCTCTATAAGAGCACCGACGATACCTCGGTTTTCCTTAAGAAGGTAGGGGCAATTTCTGCGAAACCTAACCCGACAAGCTTTCTTGATTCTGGATTTATCGAAAAGTCTGAAAATAAGTGATATAATATTACCTGGATAATGGTGCTGCGAGCATGTATTTTTCATACCAACTGCTCGCAGCTCTTGGCTCAACAAAAGTGAGATACGCTCATGATAGCGTTAACTAATATACGAGATTCAATTCCTCGCTGGGTATATATATCGTTTTCAATAGCTGGCTTTATAATCCCGCTGGCTGTTTGGCAGATAATATGTAGTATGCACATTTTTAGTGCACTCTTCTTGCCATCACCGGAGCGGGTGTTTAAATCGTTCGAAAGATGGGCCGCTAGCAACCTGTGGGAGGATACCTATATAAGTGCATATCGCGTTGTCTCCGGGTTCTTGCTGGCGGCGGCCATTGGTGTACCAATCGGCATCTACATAGGTACTTTCAAGATGGTTGAGGCGATGCTACAGCCGATAAATGATTTTATACGGTACATGCCGGCTTCGGCATTCATACCCTTGGTGCTACTCTGGATTGGTATTGGTGAATCTGCCAAAATTTCTATAATATTTATTGGGGTATTTTTCCAGATTGTCGTTATGGTTGCGGATGCTGTAAGAAACATTCCGCAGAAATACATTGAGGCTGCCTATACTATGGGCGCTAAGAAAGGAGAAGTTCTGAACCATGTTATTTTTAAGGGTGCCGCGCCTGACATATTTAATATTTTGCGCGTTAATATGGGTTGGGCATGGACCTATTTAGTAATTGCGGAAATGGTGGCCGCAGATAGAGGGCTTGGCTTTGCTATTTTGCAGGCTCAGCGTTTTATGGACACCCCAAAAATATTTGTCGGAATAATAATAATCGGTATTCTTGGCCTTTTGTTTGATCTGTCATTCAGAATTATGCATCGTATTTTTTTTGTATGGAGTTATAAGTGATGAGCGCTGGAGCGGTTGATATCAGCCATATATTTAAGTCATTCAGGATAAAAGAAAGAAAAAAGCTAGTCATTAGGCCGGTGCTGGATGATATTAATTTAAGCATTCGCCCAGGCGAAAAGGTTATGATAGTTGGTGCATCAGGTTGTGGAAAATCTACCCTGTTAAGACTTGTGGCTGGATTGGAGCAGGCAGCCGCTGGTTCAATATCCATAGATGGAGATGTGGTTAATGGGCCAGGGGCTGATAGAGGAGTAGTCTTTCAGCAATCAACGCTGTTTCCTTGGATGACCGTGTGGGATAATATTATATTTTCCAGAAGGCTGCGCATTAGTTTGAATTCGCGAGATGAACAGGTATCACGTGCTGTATACAGAAGTAATGCGTTAGTCACTCTGATGGGGTTGGAACGATCGGTAGAATTATATCCCAATCAATTAAGTGGTGGCATGCAACAGCGGGCTAATATCGCCAGGGCTCTGGTATCCAGCCCAAAAGTCCTGCTGATGGATGAGCCGTTCGGTGCGCTTGACGCGCAAACTCGCGAAACTATGCACAAGGTGGTTAATCATCTTTTTAATGTCGAAAAAACGACTGTAATGTTTGTTACTCACGATGTCGAGGAAGCTATAGTTTTGGGTGATAAAATAATTGTTTTGAGCGCCAATCCAGGGCGTGTAGATAGTGTGTTCACGACTGAATCATTAAAGCGTGACGAAGATGGAATCGTCATAAAAAATGACTCTGTATTTTTTGACTTTAAGGAACAGATATTGTCACGCATCAGAGAGACTACCACCTTGAGAGCGACCGCTGATCTTTTGCAAATGGTCGCAAAAACATTGGTCTAGAATGTGTTCACGTATAATTGGTTGTTTGCTTTCTCTCAGGGCGTTCGATCGCGAAAATTTACTGATCAAAGGAGGTGGGTTTATGTCTGGAGAAATTATATGGGATGATTTGATTGTGTCTGGTTCACATAGTTCGTTCGTCATGAAGCGTAATACAGCGCTTAGAATTACCGATCTCGACGGCGATGGAAACCTGGTCACTCTCTTTTATAATAATGATAATAGATTAGAGCGGTATAACATGGCCGACACTCTTAAAGCTCAACATACTGTTTTTTTGTCGAAGGGAAATGTTTGTTATTCTGATATGGGTAGAATTATTTGTTCTATAGTGGATAGCTCATGCGGTTGGCATGACACTATATCGGGTATGAGTAATGCCAAAACAGTCGGTAGTAAATACGGTATACTCAACTATCAAGAAGCGCGAAACGATATGCACCATAATGCTCACGATGGTGCTCTCATTGAATTGTCAAAATGGGGTCTCGGCAAACAGGACTTGCTAGCGAATGTTAATTTTTTCAGCAAGGTCACTGCAGACGATTTCGGTAACCTGTCATTTGTTTCGGGCAATAGCCAGCCTGGAGATTTTGTAGATCTTCGATTTGAGATGAATACGCTGGTTGTTGTGGTGTCTTCTCAGCATGTGCTGGATCCGTCATCTCCATATTTGCCTAAACCATTTGCGCTTTCAGCACGGAATATTTCGACAGCGGGGCCGTACGATTTCTGCCGAAAGTCCTGTCCAGAGAATGAAAGGGGTTTCTATAATACCGAACTGATCTTCAGATAGGAGGTTTATAAACGATGACTCAGAATAATGGCAGCTTTACACAGCGCAATATACTATATGACTTTATCCTAAATGCAGGTGAATCATGGATGCATGACGTGCTGGCGGGGCAGATACTACGCATTGTGGATCAGGATGGCAATCAGTCAGCGGATACACTGATATATAATTCCAACGATCCGTCTGACCGTTACAGCGCGACAGACACCATCACGGCCCAACGTAATATTTATTTGACCACCGGCAGTCGGTTGCTTTCCAATGAAGGAAATTTACTCATGACTATCGTTGAGGATACGTGTGGTCGCCATGACACCATTGGTGGTGCATGTTCTGCGGAAAGCAATACCGTACGATATTCTTTGGATAAAAAATACATGCATAGTTGTAGAGATAGTTTCTTGCTTGCAGCTATTAATTGCAATTGTCACTTAGGTAAACGTGACATCACCAGCAATATAAACTTTTTCATGAATGTTCCAGTGTGCGAGAATGGCACTCTCAATTTTGCGGACGGCGTCTCCGGCCCCGGTAAATATGTTGACTTAATGGCTGAGATGGATGTGAAAGTGCTGATATCAAATTGTCCGCAGCTCAACAATCCTTGCAATGCCTATAACCCAACGCCATTGCAGCTGATGATTTGGTGAATTGCGTGCGATGGCTGAGACGCCTCAGCCACCTTATCCGTTAGCAGGACGACCTGCCGAGTAATTGATATGTTTAATAAAATTCTTATAGCGAATCGCGGCGCCATCGCTGTCCGTATCATTCGCTCCCTCAGGAAGATGGGCGTTCAATCTGTTGCTGTTTACTCGGATGCAGATCGATTAAGTCCGCATGTCCTCCTGGCCGACGAGTCAGTACATATAGGCGCCTCGCCCGCAGCTCTGAGTTACCTTCAAGAGGATGCCATTCTTCATGCAGCGCTCGCTCTTCATGTGGATGCTATTCACCCAGGTTATGGTTTTTTATCCGAAAACCCTGATTTTGCCTCTGCCGTAGAAAACGCCGGGATGGTGTTTATTGGACCATCGCCCGAGCAAATGCGTTCTTTTGGTCTGAAGCACACTGCACGGGAAATCGCACGCAGAAACGGCGTCCCCCTACTGCCAGGCACGGGATTATTGGCTGATGTCGACCATGCCATGGTGGAGGCTCAGCATATTGGTTTCCCCATCATGCTCAAGAGTACTGCGGGTGGTGGTGGGATTGGTATGCAGCTGATCTGGAGTGAGGATGCCCTGCAGGACGCCTATGCTCGAGTAGACCGCCTCGCGCGGGCCAACTTCAAAGAAGCGGGCATCTACCTGGAAAAATATGTACAGGCTGCACGTCACATTGAGGTGCAAATCTTCGGCGATGGAAAAGGCCATGTGGTACATCTTGGCGAGCGGGACTGTTCGGTTCAACGGCGTAACCAAAAGGTCATCGAGGAAACTCCGGCCCCTAATCTGCCCGAATCTATACGACATGCGTTGTGCGACACCGCAGTGCGCTTGATGCAAGGGGTCTGCTACCGTAACGCGGGAACGGTGGAGTTCGTGCTTGATGCAGACTCTGGTGACTTCTATTTCCTTGAGGTCAATACGCGTTTGCAGGTTGAGCACGGGGTGAGCGAAGAGGTCAGTGGCGTCGATTTGGTGGAGTGGATGGTGCGGCAGGCGGCGGGCGAATCACCTATTGCTGGCTATGTGCACTCAGCGCGTGGTCACAGTATTCAGGTGCGCCTCTACGCCGAAGATCCCGGCAAGAACTTCCAGCCCGCCGCTGGCATATTGAGTGAAGTGGTGTTTCCTCCGGATGCCCGGGTTGACACCTGGGTCGAGGCAGGTAGCGACGTCACGGCATATTACGATCCCATGCTTGCCAAGCTCATCGTGCATGGCAGCGACCGTAGCGATGCGCTGGCGCGCATGCGATCGGCGCTGGATACCACGCGCATTTATGGTTTTGAGACCAATCTTGGTTATCTTCGCCAGATTGTCAACGACGCAACCTTTGCGCAAGGTCGGCAGACTACGCGCTATCTCAGTGCTTTGGCCTACCATGCGCCCACGCTGGATGTGATTGAACCAGGGGTGCAGACCAGCCTGCAGGATTGGCCGGGGCGTCTGGGTTATTGGGATGTCGGCGTGCCACCATCCGGGCCGATGGATGCACTCGCCCATCGTGTGGCCAATCGCCTGCTCGACAACCCACCAGAGGCGGTGACCCTGGAAATTACCTTGAGCGGACCTACCCTCAAATTCAACGCCGACAGCGTCATCGCAGTTACTGGTGCCGATCTGTCGGTCGCACTCGATGGGCAGCCATTGGCGTTGTGGTGCAGCCATGCGGTACGTGCCGGCGGCGTACTTAGGTTCGGTAGCCTGAGCGGCGCTGGCTGCCGTGCCTATTTAGCAGTGGCTGGCGGCTTCGACACGCCGCTCTATCTGGGCAGTCGCGGCACCTTCACGCTCGGCCAGTTCGGTGGTCACGCCGGGCGCACCCTGCGCACCGGTGATGTGCTGCATTTAGGTGCCAATCCGCAGTCTCAGTCTGGGCGACGCGTGGCGCCACAGGCTTTGCCAGCTTATAACGAGCATTGGGAAATCGCTGTGCGCTACGGGCCGCACGGCGCACCAGATTTTTTTACAGACGCTGACGTGGCGATGTTCTTCGCCACCGACTGGGAGGTGCACTACAACTCCAACCGCACCGGAGTGCGGCTCATTGGTCCGCGACCGCAATGGGCGCGCAGCGACGGCGGCGAGGCCGGCTTGCATCCTTCGAATATTCACGACAATGCCTACGCCATCGGCGCGGTGGACTTCACCGGTGACATGCCGATTCTGCTCGGCCCGGACGGCCCAAGCTTGGGTGGCTTTGTCTGTCCCGCGGTGATTGTTGCTGCTGACCTATGGAAGATGGGCCAGTTGCGGCCAGGCAATACCGTACGCTTCGTGCCCGTTAGTCTGGAAGAAGCTACCCGCCTGGAATGCGCGCAAGACGCGGCGCTCGAAAACCTGTCCACTTTTCTGGACCCGCCGCTGGACGCAACACCGGCATTGGAATCACCTATCGTCGGCCGATATGATACGCCGCGACATCCGGTGGGAGTGGCCTATCGCGTAGCCGGCGATAAACACCTGCTGGTTGAATACGGACCGCTGGTACTGGATCTGGAGCTACGCTTTCGCGTCCATGCGCTGATGGAAAACCTGCGTATGCGCAACTTGCCTGGCGTTATCGACCTCACCCCAGGCATTAGATCGCTACAAATCCATTATGACAATCGCACGTTATCGCTGACAAAACTCCTTGCGGTGTTGCGCGGCGCCGAAGATGAATTGCCTGCCGTGGATCTCATGGAAGTGCCAACGCGCATCGTGCATTTGCCGCTGTCCTGGGACGATCCCGCCACCCGGTTGGCTATCGAGAAATATATGACTGGGGTACGCAGAGAAGCCCCCTGGTGTCCATCCAACATCGAGTTCATACGCCGTATCAACGGTCTGGACAGCATGGAAGATGTACGTCGAATCGTGTTCGACGCCAGCTATCTGGTGCTGGGTCTGGGCGATGTGTACCTTGGCGCGCCGGTGGCTACGCCACTGGACCCGCGTCACCGCCTGGTCACCACCAAATACAATCCAGCGCGCACTTGGACCCCGGAAAACGCTGTGGGTATCGGCGGTGCCTATATGTGTGTTTACGGTATGGAGGGGCCAGGCGGCTACCAGTTCGTAGGCCGCACCCTGCAGATGTGGAACCGCTGGCGGCAGACTGCGCAATTTACCGATAGTAAGCCTTGGCTCCTGCGTTTTTTCGACCAGATCCGTTTCTTCCCCGTCAGTACGACAGAGCTGGAAACCATCCGCACCGACTTCATGCACGGACGCTACCTTCTGGATATTCGTGAAGATACTTTTCGTATTGCGGATTATCGGCGTTTTGTAACCGACAATGCTGACGATATCGCCGCATTTCGGGATCGCCAGCGTCAGGCTTTCGCCGAGGAGCGCGAGCGCTGGACCCAATCTGGCCAAGCCAACTGGATCAGCGACGCAACGGTGGCTGAGGACGCAAGTGACATGGATCTGGATCTGACCGCCGGTGCGCACCCAGTGGCTAGCCCTATCGCCGGCAGCGTGTGGAGGATTCTGGTCAAAGCGGGTGAACGAGTACAAGCCAATGATCCGCTGATTATTTTAGAGTCCATGAAAATGGAGATGACCGTCGAAGCGCCTACCTCTGGTGTCATTGATCGTCTGCTCTGCCGCGAAGGCGAAGCGGTCAGTACTGGACAGAACGTGCTGACACTGATGGAGAGCTGAATGTCTAGTAGCCTGTATATACACAACTTGCGGTCAGCCTACCGCTCCGGGCAACTTACCCCGACGAGTTTGGTGGAGGAGTTGCTTGAGCGTTCTGCCCGCTATACGGATCACGCAATCTGGATCACTCCGCCGCAGCGTGAACATTTGCTCATACGCACGCGGGAGTTGGAAGGCCAAGACATGGAGGGGCTGCCGCTCTACGGGGTGCCTTTCGCCATCAAGGACAACATGGATCTGGTTGACGTACCTACTACCTGTGCCTGTCCTGACTTTGCCTATACGCCCAAGAACTCTGCTATGGTGGTGCAGAAGCTGATAGACGCCGGCGCTATCGCCATGGGTAAGACCAATCTCGACCAATTTGCCACCGGCTTGAATGGCACACGCTCGCCCTATGGTGCCTGCCGCAACGCCTTCGCTCCGGACTACATCTCCGGCGGATCGAGTGCCGGATCGGCGGTGGCTGTAGCGCTGGGTCTGGCGAGTTTTTCATTGGGCACAGATACTGCCGGTTCTGGCCGCGTACCGGCGGCTTTCAACAATCTTGTTGGACTCAAACCGACCTGCGGCCTGCTGTCTACCTCCGGCGTAGTACCAGCCTGCCGTTCCCTAGACAGTGTATCGATATTCGCTCTGAGTGCGCAGGACGCCCAGCGGGTCTTTGCGGCTGCACTGGGGGAGGATACATCTGATCCTTATTCACGCACAATCCAGCCCCACGGTTTTGACTTTGGCCGTGCGCCGCGTTTTCGCTTCGGCGTGCCAGCGGCCAAGGACCTGAACTTTTTTGGGGACGACCAATACGGGCGTTTGTTCGACGCATCTGTGACGCGGCTCGAATCGCTGGGCGGCGAGCGCGTCGAACTGGACTTCGCCCCCTTCCTGGAAACCGCTCGTCTGCTTTACGGCGGCCCTTGGGTGGCTGAACGTTACCATGCCATCCGCAGTTTTATTAATACTTACCCCGATGCATTATTTCCAGTCACCCGCGATATCACCCTGGGAGGAGCCAAGCCGCTGGCTGCAGATGCATTCGCCGCGCTTTACCGGTTACAGGAGCTCAAGCGAAAATGCGACTGCATTTGGCAGCAGGTGGATTGCGTCCTTACACCTACAGCAGGCACTATTTTTACCCGCGCCCAACTGCTGGCCGAACCCATGGCTAGGAATACCGACCTGGGCTACTATACCAATTTCATGAATCTGCTGGATTACGCGGCAGTGGCGGTGCCGGCCGGATTCCGCGTTGACGGCCTGCCGTTCGGCGTCACGCTGTTTGCCCCAGCCCATCAGGATGTGCCGCTGCTACATCTGGCTGAGCGTTGGCAGTTGACAGACTCCGTGCCCAACGGAGCTGTGGAAACCATGCCGCCACCAGTGGAAACCGTGCCCGCAGCAGTGTCTAGTGGGCAGGTGCGGGTCGCGGTGGTCGGTGCCCACCTCAGCGGGCTACCGCTCAATCACCAAATCACTTCACGCGGTGGCCGGCTGATAAGCGACACCAGTACCGCCTC
>NZ_JAGDVS010000006.1:9704-24058 GCF_023255755.1 Acidithiobacillus sp.
GCCTCTTGCTATCGGCTATACGCCCTGACCGACGGCAAGCGTCCCGGGCTGGTCCGCGTTGCCCATGGGGGTAAGGCGATCGGCTGCGAGGTGTGGGAGATGCCTGCCGCGGCCTTCGGACCCTTTGTCAACGGTATCCCCGCGCCGCTAGGCATCGGTACCGTCGAACTCTTCGATGGCAGCCATGTTAATGGGTTCATATGCGAGGGTGTTGGCATCACCAATGCCGTAGACATCACGGATTTCAAAGGATGGCGTGCTTATCTGCGTTCCATACAGGGCTGAGGGGGCATCTTGTTAAATTACAGCGTTAATAGCAGCCCCCGGTGTCAGGATATGCACTAAAACAAAGCGGAAAGCAGTTTTTTTCGCGAGTGTGCACCATATCGGTGCGCATATGGTATGGCTTTCCCAGATCGGCAGAAGTTGCCGCTTCGTGCGTCTGACTCTGTTGTTCGTTGAAAAAGTCCTTACGAGGATATTCTCGCAGTCTAGCATGTTAAATAGAATTAGAATGATAACACACAAAAATGATCATTTGGCCGATATCTCCGTGCTGGCGAACGTCGCCTGAAAACACTAGCCCGCAAGTTGTGGCGCGGTATTTGCTATTATCTTCTAGTCATGGCGTTAGTGATGGACTCCATGGCTGTGAGTGACTCCCTAAGAACTGCTTCGGGCGGCATAGCCGCCCAATTTTCTGGATGGTTTCATAGAAAATTATAGTAGACGATTTCTTTATATTGTGCCCTACGACACTTCGGAGTGGACGCAATATATTTTAGCGAGGTGAAAAAATAAGTTGTGCTCTTGGGAAGGGAATCTTTCGCTGTCCTTCGTGGCTAGACAAGGCAACACCATGTTAAAGCGACAAGAGGCGGTCTTGCCCTTGGCCTTTCAACGGCCATTGTATCCAGAAGGTCCAGAGGTTTGTCATGGAATCATTCTCCATCCCCCGGGCGGGGTGGCCAATGACGATCAATTACATATCCATGTTGATCTCGCCGAAGATACCCACGTGTTGCTCACCAGTCCCGGAGCAACCAAGGTGTATCGTAGTACCACAAATGCATACCAGAGTATGGAAATTACGGTGGGTACTGATGCTTGTCTGGAATGGCTACCACAGGAGACCATACTTTTTGATGGTGCATATTGGCATCAGCAGTCGCGGATCGAGCTGGATGCAAAAGGCTTCTGGCTAGGCTGGGAAATTACCCGTTTTGGGCGAAGTGCCTCTGGTGAGAGGTTTTCGCGGGGTTGCTGGAAATCAACGACAGAGGTATGGCGGAAAGGTCGCCCACTCTGGATAGACCGGCAGCGATTAGACGGAGGTAGCGGACTTCTGGACTCGCCTTTTGGGTTGAATGGGAATGCCGTTATGGCCACGCTGGCTTGGGTAGGTGCGCCGGTTGATCGGGAGCTCGTTGAGGCGTGCAGGTTATGGTGGCGATCTCGGGACTGGGAAGGTGACGCGGGTGTGACTCGACTCGAATGTGGAATGACAGCGCGTTACCGGGGACCGTCTACGGCTAACGCACGAGCGTGGTTCGTGGCCATCTGGGATATCGTGCGCCGACAATTTTTGCATCGACCGGCCTGCTCACCGCGTGTCTGGAGCACCTGAATAAGAGGATTTTATGCATCTTACCCCGCAGGAAAAAGACAAGTTATTGATTTTTACAGCCGCTTTACTGGCTGAACGGCGTAAAGAACGCGGTCTCAAGCTCAATTATCCCGAAGCCGTTGCCTATATTTCTGCAGCGATTCTGGAGGGCGCCCGAGACGGCAAGTCTGTCAGTCAGTTGATGAGCGAAGGAAGCCAAGTATTGAAACGTGAAGA
This sequence comes from Acidithiobacillus sp., assembly GCF_023255755.1. GTDB lineage: Bacteria > Pseudomonadota > Gammaproteobacteria > Acidithiobacillales > Acidithiobacillaceae > Acidithiobacillus. The sequence continues at coordinate 11,548 of NZ_JAGDVS010000006.1, forward strand.
GGTTATGGACGAGGTGCCAGAGATGATTGCTGAAGTACAGGTAGAAGCTACCTTTCCGGATGGAACCAAACTAGTGACTGTTCATCTGCCTATCCGCTAGCCGCATTGGAAAGGAGTGATTTGAAATGATTCCCGGTGAAATTATCAGTGCAGATGGTGCGATTGAACTGAACGTTGGACGCCCGCGCGTTGCTATGCAGGTTACCAACGTCGGTGACCGGCCGATACAGGTGGGTTCCCATTACCATTTTTACGAGGCCAACGCTGCCCTTACTTTTAATCGGGAAGTAGCATACGGAATGCGGCTGGACATCCCTGCGGGAACGGCTATTCGTTTCGAACCTGGTGACGAGCGGGCGGTGACGTTGATCCCCTATGGCGGGCTTCGTCAGGTTTTTGGTTTTAACGGATTCGTGAACGGTCCGCTGAAGGAAGCATAAAACTATGGCGCAAATGGATAGACGTGCGTATGCCGAGCATTACGGCCCCACTACAGGAGACCGCATGCGGCTGGCTGACACGCAGCTCCTAATTCAGATCGAACGGGATCTGACCCATTATGGCGATGAAGTTAAATTTGGCGGCGGGAAGGTCATTCGTGACGGCATGGGACAATCTCCGATCACCCATGCGGATGGTGCCATGGACCTCGTCATCACCAATGCGGTTATTATTGACTGGTGGGGCATCATCAAGGCGGATGTCGGCATACGGTGGGGGCGTATTGCTGCCATTGGTAAAGCAGGTAATCCCTATACGCAGGAGGGTGTGACTATCATCATCGGACCCGGCACCGAAATCATTGCCGGTGAGGGAATGGTGCTTACTGCCGGCGGTGTTGATTCACACATACACTTTATTTGCCCGCAACTGATAGAAACGGCGCTGGCGTCAGGCATTACCACCATGATTGGCGGTGGTACCGGCCCTGCCGCGGGCACCAATGCGACGACCTGTACGCCCGGACCGTGGTATTTGCAACAAATGCTGCTTTCTGCCGAGGCCTTTCCCATGAACCTGGGTTTCTTGGGTAAAGGTAACTCTTCTCGCCCGGAGGGCTTGCGCGAGCAGATTGAAGCAGGAGCTATCGGTTTGAAGTTACACGAAGATTGGGGCACTACCCCAGCCGCTATTGATTGCTGTTTGACTGTTGCTGATGCCTACGACGTGCAAGTAGCCATACACACAGACACGCTTAATGAAGCCGGATTTGTCGAAAATACCATTAACGCTTTCAAAGGTCGTACCATTCATAGTTACCATACAGAAGGTGCCGGAGGAGGGCATGCTCCTGATATCATTAAAGTTTGCGGCGAATCTAATGTATTACCATCCTCCACCAATCCCACACGACCCTACACGGTGAATACTGTGGAAGAGCACCTCGACATGCTCATGGTCTGTCACCATCTGGATCCTAGCATCGCTGAGGATCTCGCCTTTGCCGAATCCCGTATCCGTCGTGAGACCATCGCGGCCGAAGACATCCTGCACGATCTGGGCGCCATATCCATGATGGCCTCAGACTCTCAGGCTATGGGGCGAGTAGGGGAAGTGATCTTGCGCACCTGGCAAACAGCCCACAAGATGAAAGAGCAGCGCGGCAGCCTTCCGGGGGATCCGGCCACCCATGATAACCTGCGGGTGAAACGATACATCGCGAAGTACACGATTAACCCGGCACTCACCCACGGTATGGCGGATCACCTCGGCTCTATTGCAATTGGCAAACTGGCGGACCTCGTATTGTGGCGGCCCGCATTTTTTGGGGTTAAACCTGAGCTCGTACTCAAGGGTGGTATGATTGCCTGGGCACAGATGGGCGATACCAATGCAAGTATTCCTACTCCGCAACCTGTTTACGGACGTCCCATGTTTGCAGCGTTCGGAAAGGCTCTTCAGAATACTTCGATTACCTTTATGTCCCAGTTTGCCTGGGAAAACGGCATGGCCGGGCAATTAGGACTGCAGCGTAGCGTGCTGCCCGTACAGAACACCAGAGCCATTGGCAAGCAGGATATGAAGAACAACGATGCCCTGCCACATATTGAGGTGGATCCACAAAGCTACGCAGTCAGGGCAGACGGCGAATTGCTGACTTGTGATCCGGCAGTAGACTTACCACTTGCCCAACGCTACTTTTTGTTCTGATTATGCTGACGATTACTGCACGCGACCATTCCCAATCTGCCGACCGCCTTGATCTGGTCGGTATCCCGCTGGCGGCCGAGGAACGTGAACGCGCTCGCCACCGTTTGCTCATTCCCGGCGGAGAGCCGATTCAACTGCAACTGCCGCGCGGCACGGTCCTTCAGCCGGGTGACGTCCTGCTGACGGCTTCCGGCGAACCTGTGGTGCGCGTTTTGGCGCAGGATGAGGCCGTCTACACCATCCGCGCGGATCACCCACTGTCGCTACTGCGAGCGGCCTACCATCTGGGAAATCGCCACATAGCGATGGAAATCACCCAGGAATATTTACGAATCAAGCCAGACCATGTGTTACTGCATTTGATAGAGGGGTTGGGCGGGTTGCAGGTGATGTCCGAAATGACCCCCTTTCTGCCAGACGCCGGAGCCTATAGACACCATCATGCATGAACTATATGGACCTTGATGCCACCGCTCTGGGGAGGCTGCTGCAATTGAGCAGCGCTGCGCTACCGGTGGGTGCGTTTGCGTATTCAGAAGGGTTGGAACATCTTGTGGAATCCGAGATTGTCCGAAAACCCGATGATCTCGCTGGCTGGCTCAGCGACTCACTGTGCTATGGTGCGATTCGCGTGGATGCCGCGATCGTCAAACGGGTATTCGACGCGCGAAAAAACGACGATATGGCAGGCCAACATTACTGGGATGCCTGGATTTCCGCGAGTAGGGAGAGCGAGGAGCTGCGTGAGCAGAGTTGGACCATGGGCCGAGCATTGTGGCGGATTGCGATGAATGTCCACGATGCACCGCTTTCAGAGAAACCGCTGGCTAATTTCACGGCAGTATATGCTGTGTTGACAGCGCAGTGGGGTATCCCCGTGCATGCAGCAATCGTTGCTTACCTGCACAGCTGGCTCAACAACCTGGTAACTGCAGGAGTAAAACTCATACCCATCGGCCAAATGAGTGGACAAAAAATTCTCTGGCAACTGCAAGATAGATTGGAAGACGCCGCATCATATGCACTAACTGTGACCGATGACGAACTCTATGTATGGGGTACTGGCCAGTCGCTGGCTGCCATGAGCCATGAGTCCCAATACAGTAGACTCTTTCGGAGTTGATGTTAACACCTAACTTTACATTTTCTCGGCGACCATTCTGAAGGAGTTGCTATGGATGCTCTGCGCGTAGGTATAGCTGGACCGGTTGGGTCTGGGAAAACAGCACTGGTTGAGGCGCTGTGCAATTACTTGCGAGAACGGTATGACATTGCGGTTGTGACTAACGATATTTACACGCGGGAAGATGCCGAGTTTCTCGTTCGTCATGGGGCGTTGGACGCTGATCGTATCGTTGGGGTGGAAACGGGCGGATGTCCGCATACCGCGATACGCGAGGATGCTTCCATGAATATGGCGGCATTAGAGGACTTGGAAATACGCTTTCCAGGCGTCCAGTTGCTGTTCGTGGAGAGTGGCGGTGATAATTTGGCCGCAATGTTCAGTCCGGAGTTAGTGGATCTGAGTATTTACGTCATTGATGTCGCCGCTGGAGACAAAATACCCAGAAAAGGTGGCCCTGGGATCACACGCTCTGACCTCTTAGTCATCAACAAGATTGATCTGGCGCCCTACGTCGGGGCAAGCCTGGAGACAATGGAGCGCGATGCGCGGCTTATGCGTGGGGACCGCCCTTTTCTATTTAGCAATCTTAAAACCGGTATTGGGCTTACACAGATAGCGGCTTACATATCTGAGCGCATCCGGTAGTCGCTGCTTGAGGGATCGCGTTGCTCCTAGAAACCCGCTGCACAGTCTCTATAAGGATCGACAAACCACTTCTGCACCTCGGTCCGAGAAGTCATTTCCTAGTTACGCTTTATCACCTGAGCCAGAACTCGGCTGTTTCAATGGTAATGCACCCTAACGGTTCAGATTGCATGATAATGCACCACCATGATGCAACGGATAATAAAAGTTAGCATAGTTATACTGAAAAGTATATTTCATTCAATAAGATAGTTGATGCCACTAAGTTGGCACTATATTTGCTTAATCTCCAGTGATGTTAAAACTGACACCAATAGGAGACTGGCATTTATGTGTACCCGCAGAAAACGCATACAAAAATCAGTAAAGTTCCTTGCTTTTGGATTGCTGGCAAGCAGCGCGACCGCCTATGCAGCAAGTGGCGACCTCGGTGGCGGATTTAATATATCTGGTTATATTGCTCCCACCTACATCTATAGCCAAGATCAAAACATCAGCTCCTTTTACTTAGGCACAACAGCGCCAGGCCCGTACGAATATTATTCAACCAATTTAGGTGCTATCGGTGGAGTTCAACTGAACGTATCAAAAACATTCAAAGATGGCAGTGGCATCTACTTAAGTTTTATGCCAAATATGGGTTATAACAAACCAATACAAAAAGCCCAGTTTAAGGTTCCATTAAGTGATAATTGGACATTAACAGGCGGCCAAGTCATTGCATGGGATGGGTATGAAAGTTCCTACGCACCCACCCTATTAACAATCACCCAGAGTCTCGCCTATGACTACATTGAACCCGGTTACTACACTGGCCTTGGCGCGGAATATGCTGCCGGACCTTATTCAGCAAAATTCATGGTGGGGAATTTCAATACAGCTTTCAACGCTAGTTCAAAGACTCCCAGCTTCCAATATTATCTAGGATACAGTCCCAGCTCCTCGCCATGGAGTTTTTGGCTTTATGGAGCCGTCGCAGATACCAACACCACACCCGCTCCAGGACCCACGTACAATCTGATTTATAACGATCTCGACGGCCAATATGCCAGTGGTCCGATTACGTTGGGCTGGGAATTATTCCTTGAGAACGCGTCTGGAGGGGCTGTAAACGGTGGTACCGGACAAGCTTGGGGTACGGAGTTGCTGGGAAACTACAAGCTTACCGACGCGGCGAGCGTGACACTACGTTACGACTATTTCAATGATACCAAAAATGGCGGACTAGCCTCTGTTACCGGTTCCCCAGGCGCCTATAACTACCAAGGTGGATTCGCGCCAAACCCGAACGATCCAAACCGTGGTCCAATACGCCAAGAACTCACTGTGGCGGGCCTTTACCAGTTTACTCCGGAGCTACTCGGTAAGATTGAATATCGTTATGACTGGTCTGATCACAAAACATTTGGCCTATACCAAAATGCTGCGGATGCGGCTGGTGGAAGTCTTTATGGGTTATCTAACCACAGCAGTCTTGTGGGAGTTCAAATGGTTTACACCTTCTAATTTGTGTTTATTTGTTGTGATACCGAGTGGTGCGGGACTGGCTGAAACTTGGGGCTCTTATCTCGCTTGTGACACGTAGATAAAATTAACGCACCACTCTGTCCTGATAAATAAATTATGGAGAATGATGACATGGTTTCTGAGGTTAAAAACATCAAGACATCTCGATCAAAACGGGTATTCGGTGGGCTGGTCAATAATCCAGTACTAGAGGATTATTCTCTTCGTTACGCACCATCTAGCTTTAGAACATGGTCAGAATATGGCGTTGCCATGGCTGCTTTGGGAGGTATAGCCTATATGGCTGACCAGGCCATAGGCGGCTCTCTGGCAATTCAATTTGGTTTCACTAACGCCTTCTGGGGGATATTGACGGCAGCGTTCATTATTTTTCTTACTGGGATTCCAATCGCTTATTACTCAGCAAAATATAACGTGGATGTCGACTTGCTGACACGTGGAGCCGGCTTTGGATATATGGGGTCAACTATTACCTCCGTAATCTATGCATCATTTACGTTCATATTCTTCGCTCTAGAAGGGTCAGTAATGTCACAAGCGTTCAACATCTTTTTTGGTGTTCCGCTTGCAGTTGCTTACGTTATATCATCTTTAGTCATAATTCCGCTGGTTGTATTCGGCATGACCTTGCTTTCTGTTTTGCAGAAGTGGACGCAACCTATCTGGATTACGCTATTGATTATTCCCGTTCTCGCGGTATTGATTAAAGACCCTTCTAGTATTGCGAACTGGACGCAGTTTGCTGGAAAATCGCCTAGTGGTGCGGGATTCAATCCCCTGCTTTACGGGACTGCAGCGGGGATCGCTCTTTCTCTCATTGCGCAAATTGGCGAGCAGGCAGATTATCTTCGCTTCATGCCGGCGAAAAAAAAGGGTCGGGAGTGGATGTGGTGGTTGGCCGTGATGGCAGCTGGCCCCGGTTGGGTACTTCTTGGAGCCAGCAAGCAGCTGATGGGCTCTTTCTTCTCTTCTGTGGCAGTTACGCACGGTACACCACTGGCCACTGCGAACCAGCCTGTGCATATGTATATTGCGAGTTTTGGTTACGTTTTCCCTAGTGCTGCGGTGGCGTTGACTGTGGCAGCCTCGTTTATCTTTTTGTCGCAGATAAAGATTAATGTAACCAATGCCTATTCGGGATCTTTATCATGGTCTAATTTCTTTTCTCGCATCCTTCATGTGCATCCCGGACGCGTTATCTATATCTTCTTCAATGTTGGGATAGCGCTTGCGTTGATGGAAGGGAATATGTTCTCCATCCTGGGCACCATTCTTGGATTTTATTCCAATGTTGCAGTTGCGTGGATTGGTGCCGTTGTTGCCGACCTTGTTATCAATAAACCCATTTTGAAGTTGAGCCCTTCCTATGTAGAATTCAAACGTGCACATCTTTATAACTTCAATCCTGTTGGTTTTGGATCGATGGTCATTGCATCCATTATTTCTGTGGCCGCGTTTTTTGGAGCGTTTGGAGCATATGCAGCGGCATTCAGTGCATTCATAGCGCTTTTCGTAGCATTTATTTGCTCTCCGATCATCGCGATACTAACTAAGGGTAAATATTACCTTGCACGTGACGCGCAGTATCATGCGGGAACACATCATGATATTTTGACTTGCTCGTCTTGCGGTTTTGAGTATGAAAAAGAGGACATGGCGTGCTGTCCTCATCACGAGGGGCCAATTTGCTCTTTGTGCTGTAGCCTGGATTCGACATGTGGAGATGTCTGTAAGTCTGAAATTAAAGGCGTTCCTGTTAAGTCCATTTCTTGCTGACTGTCTGTCATCTTTGTGAGGAAATAGTTATGCCTGAAACGCTAATATCTGTTGACCTGTGCCAGTCGCCATATGAAAACGAGCAAGTTCACAATCGTTGGCATCCTGATATCCCAATGGCGGTGTGGGTCAAACCTGGAGACGAGTTTATCCTAGAGACCTACGATTGGACTGGGGGCTACATTAAGAACGACGATAGTGCGGACGATGTGCGTGATATTGATCTTAGCACTGTGCATTTTCTTTCTGGCCCCGTGGGAGTGAAGGGTGCCGAGCCTGGCGATCTACTTGTGGTGGACTTGCTTGACATCGGCGCTAAATCCGACAGTTTGTGGGGTTTCAACGGCTTCTTCAGCAAGAAGAACGGAGGTGGATTTCTCACTGAGCATTTTCCCAAGGCGCAGAAGTCTATTTGGGATTTTCACGGCATGTTCACTAGTTCGCGCCACGTTCCGGGAGTGAGCTATGCGGGCCTGATCCACCCGGGCCTGATCGGCTGCCTGCCGGATAAGAAGATGCTTGACATATGGAACGAGCGGGAGGTTGGCTTCATCGCCACCAAACCGGACCGCGTTCCACCGCTGGCCAATCCGCCGTTCGCCAAGACCGCCCACATGGGAAAGCTCAAGGGTGAGTCACGCGACAAGGCGGCCGCCGAGGGCGCGCGCACCGTGCCGCCGCGCGAGCACGGAGGCAACTGCGACATCAAGGATCTGTCGCGCGGGTCCAAGATATTCTTCCCCGTTTACGTGGATGGTGCCGGTCTGTCAGTTGGGGATCTCCACTTTAGTCAGGGCGACGGCGAGATCACCTTCTGCGGTGCCATCGAGATGGCCGGTTGGGCGCACTTGCGTGTGAACCTGATCAAGGGTGGTATGGCCAAGTACGGCATTCAGAATCCCATCTTCAAGCCCAGCCCGATCACCCCAACCTACAAGGATTACCTGATATTCGAAGGCATCTCCGTCGACGAGCAGGGCCAGCAACACTACCTTGACGTGCATGTGGCCTATCGTCAGGCCTGTTTGAACGCTATTGAGTATCTAAAGAAGTTCGGTTATTCAGGGGCGCAAGCCTACTCCATCCTTGGCACAGCGCCGGTGCAGGGACATATCAGCGGCGTGGTAGACATACCCAACGCCTGCGCCACGCTGTGGCTGCCCACTGAGATCTTCGAGTTCGACATCAACCCCAGCGCCGCAGGCCCGGTCAAGCACATCGCCGGCGGGGTGGACCTGCCGCTTTCCGAAGATTGATCTACCCTGGCCCGGGCCGCGCAGTAGACGTGCGGTTCTTGCTACACCCGCTCGGAGCATTCCATGCCGACTTACGAATATCAGTGCGACAACTGCGGTATCTTCGATACGCTTCGCCCCATGGCGCAGCGCAACACTAGTTGCAATTGCCCCGTTTGCGGTCGGGAGGCTTACCGTGTCATCGCATCGGCGCCGGCTATGTCATCCCTGTCGACAAGCGTGCGTATAGGCCATGCGACCAACGAGCGCGCGTCACACGCGCCTATGACTAGCGGCGAGTATCGCGCCCATAAGCATCCGCCAGGCTGCGGTTGCTGTGGCACCGGCTCCAAGGCCACGTTGTGCGCGGCCGACGGTACCAAGGGATTCCCCACCAAACGCCCATGGATGATTAGCCACTGAGCCCTAGGAAACAAAGACAAAGGAGACATTGTGCGTCACGGAGATATTTCCAGCAGCAAAGACACGGTCGGCGTCGCCGTCGTCAACTACAAGATGCCGCGCCTGCATACCAAGGCTGAGGTTTTGGACAACGCCCGCAAGATCGCCGATATGGTTGTTGGCATGAAGCGGGGGCTGCCGGGCATGGATCTCGTCATTTTCCCCGAGTACAGCACCCACGGGATCATGTACGACCCGAAAGAAATGTATGAAACGGCTTCGACAGTTCCGGGCGAAGAGACTGAAATCTTTGCTGCTGCTTGCCGCAAGGCCAAGACTTGGGGCGTGTTCTCACTGACCGGCGAGCGTCACGAGGAGCACCCGAACAAAGCGCCTTACAACACCTTGATTCTGATCAACGATCAAGGCGAAATCGCACAGAAGTACCGCAAGATCATGCCCTGGTGCCCGATTGAAGGTTGGTATCCCGGTGGCAAGACCTACGTGAGTGAAGGCCCGAAGGGGATGATGGTCAGCCTGATCATCTGTGACGATGGCAATTATCCCGAAATCTGGCGCGATTGCGCCATGAAGGGTGCCGAACTGATCGTTCGTTGCCAGGGTTACATGTATCCGGCCAAGGATCAGCAGGTGATGGTCGCAAAAGCCATGGCCTGGATGAACAATACCTATGTCGCCGTTGCCAATGCCACGGGCTTCGATGGTGTGTATTCCTATTTCGGTCATTCAGCCATCGTCGGGTTTGACGGCCGCACGCTGGGCGAGTGTGGCGAAGAGGAATACGGCATTCAGTACGCCGAGTTGTCCGTTTCCCAGATTCGCGATGCACGCAAGAACTGGCAGAGCCAGAACCACCTGTACAAGCTGCTACACCGCGGCTACACCGGCATGATCAATTCCGGCGACGACATGAACGGCGCCGGGGAATGCCCCTACGAGTTCTACAAAACCTGGATCACCGATCCGGCAAAGGCGCGTGAAAATGTTGAGAAGATCACGCGTTCGACACCCGGCACGGCCGAATGCCCGATCCAGGGTATCCCGAGCGAGCAGGATATGGGTGGTCACAAATGAAACAGAACCTGATTAGCACGATCATTCCGCTGCGCGGAGCCAGTGCTCGGGTCGGGGTCTTATGTTGCCGGCTGCACGAAGCAAACTCATGGGTAAACGTGGCCAGGTTAAAACGGCGGTTGAAGCGGTAAGCCATGGTGGAGAGATAACGTTGCGCATATTTCCGAAACTTAAAAGGCATGGTAAGCACCGGACAGGCCTGTTTTGAGATTGCACAGCACGGTATTGATCCACTAGAAACGGGGCACCGTTTTTCAGATCATGCTCATCAGGCCATGGAATGCAGCCCGGATGGCTACCCACACAACACGGGCTTGATTACTGATGCCGAAGGTACGATTCGCCTGAAATATCGCAGGCTCTGACCTGTGGTCGGGTCCGCATGCGGGTTTGGCCAGACCGTTCGGTCGTCATCAGGCCCTGCGGCACTATGTTCAGGATGTCTCTTCGTTTCGATAACCCCGAATGCTTATGTCCGTTTTCATGAAGACCACTACGGCTAATTTTTTTCCTCAAAAATCGGAAGCGGACTCAATCACGTCGTCTCAGTCCTTTGAGGACGTTCGACATTTATTAAATTTGTATCTGATTGCGCTTTGGGGGCAGCCATTCAATCTGGTTGGATTGACATCCCAGCCGGATTCGACGGCATCGGTCCGCCCGAATATCGATCAGACATTCATTCGTCTTCCGTCGTCGCTGTCCCCACAGGGCACGGTGACGGCGCGGAGAGTCTATATTGCGGCTGCGGTTCATGCGGCCGCACATCGCATGTATAGCCAGCCGTTGAACCCGGAATCACTGAATGCGCGTCAGCGGCATTTGGTTGAACTAGTTGAGGATGCTCGGGTTGAGTATCTCGCTTTTTCACACTTCCCGGGCCTTCGCAGACTCTGGTTGGATCTGCATCCACCCGAGCCACCGGACCCCACACCTTTTGTGACGCTCATGTGGCATCTTTCCCGCGGACTGCTTGAGTTGGATCAATCAACCGACGATGACTTCCTGGTTCGCAAGGCGGTGACGCTCTTTCAGGAGCGGTACGCCGAAATCGAGGATCCAAGGATGGCCCGCGAAATCGGATTGCGTTTGGCACACGACATCGGCCAGATGCGCTTGTCGATGGATGAGGGTAGCATGCCGCCGATGGCCGTCTACCGAGATGACAATCAGCATCTCTGGTATGAGGAGCACCCTTTGCCAGAGGAGGAGCGGTCTGCCGAAGAAATCACGCAGGGCGAACAGCCGGGCGCACAGTTCGAGGAGGCTTCTGAGGGGCGGCAATTGGCCTTCACCGAAGTACCCTTGTCGGCAATAAACACAGAGGCTGGCTATCAAATCGAGGAGGTCGCGGAGAGTGCACAACTGACTTTTTTCCGGACACGGGAAGATGAGGAGGGATATCGATTCAGTTATCCCGAGTGGTTTGCCCGATTGGGTATCGAACGAACAAACTGGTGCTCAGTGCTCGAACGAAGTGCGACTAAGGGCGATTTGGATTGGGCACCAGCAATTCTATCTGCCAACCGTCCGCTACTGGCCAATCTGCGTCGTGTGGTCGGCACTTTGCGCAGCCGGCATCGAGTGCGACTTTGCAAGCAGGAAGCAGGGGATGAACTGGATCTAGATGCGGCGCTGAGATCGCTGGCGGATATTCGGAACGGACGAGAACCGGATCCAAGAGTGTTCATTCGCATGCGGCCGCAGGACGACCAAGTCCTGGCATTGTCATTGCTACTTGATCTTTCCGAGTCGGTGAATACCCTCGATCCAATCAGCAGGCGCCCCATTCTGGATCTGGCCCGCGAGGCGGTTCTGCTGCTGGCTGAGACTGCGACGGATCTGGGTTCCGCTTTGTCTCTGGCAGGGTTCCACTCTCAAGGGCGTCATCAGGTGGATTATCTGAGTGCCAAGGGCTTTGATGAGCCCTTTGATGCTGAGGCTAAGTCCCGCCTTGCAGGGCTTGAGGGGCGCTATTCCACACGTATGGGCGCAGCCATCCGGCATGCGACTTGGTCGTTGCTCACCCAAGGCGCGCACAATCGGGTGATGCTGATCGTGACCGACGGCGAGCCTTCGGATATTGATGTCTTCGACCCCGAACATCTGCTGCTGGATACACGCCATGCCGTGATCGAGGCGCGTCAACGTGGCGTGCAGATTTTTTGCGTCAATCTCGATCTGGGCGCTGATCGATATGTTGAACACATTTTTGGTGCGGGGCATTTTCTGGTTCTGGATAACCTCCGGCACTTGCCCGAACGGTTGTCTCGGTTGTTCCTGCGTTTGGTGAGCAAGAAGTTCTAAATCCAGTTTTAGGTATCTGAATCTTGTGGACATTCTCGATTGGATATAGTGGATGAGAAGGATTTTATGGGGAAGAAAGTACAGAGCTATACGGCTGGGTTTCGGGTCGAAGCGGTCAAGCTGGTATTGCCTCAGGGATTCTCCTTGCAGGGGCTTCACAGCGGATTTCAGTGCCCCAGGGGACATGGCTAACTGAATGTCAAAGCCCGTGGTCGGAAGCCTGCAGGTATCCCTGGAGCGTAGTGGC
>NZ_JAGDVS010000059.1 GCF_023255755.1 Acidithiobacillus sp.
GGGCGACCATGGCCTTGCGGCGCGGGACGCTGGAGGCCTTTGGCGGCTTGCCCAGATTAGCGAACCAACTGGCGGATGATTACTGGCTCGGTGCCTACAGCCGCCAGTTGGGGCAACACACCCTGTTGGCGGATTATGTGGTCGACACCGAGGTTCAAGAGGCCGGTTTCCGGTCATTTTATCGGCATGCCTTGCGCTGGTCGCGCACCACGCGATCGGTACAGCCGCTGGGGCACGCGTTCTCCTTTTTGAGTTATCCGCTGCCGCTGGTACTCCTGCTGGCACCTTGGATGGGCCTGTGGGGCGGGCTGCCTCTGGGTGTGGTTCTCCTCTTGCGCCTCGTGTACCATAGGCAGATTATGCATAAACTCGATGCAGGCGACTCCTTCGGAGTGGCCCTGCTGGGAGATTTTCTGGGCCTGTGGATTTGGTTTCACGCCCTTTTCGCGCGGCACGTCGCCTGGCGAGGGTCGCAATTTGCCATCGGCGCCGACGGGCGGATGGGTGGCCATGACGGAGCAAAACAATGACGATGAAAACCCTTTTCTTGCAAGCCCCTTCTTTTGAGGGATTCGACGGTGGTGCCGGTTCGCGCTATCAGGCCAAGCGGGAAATTCGCTCTTTCTGGTTCCCCACCTGGCTGGCCCAACCCGCCGCCATGATCCCCGGCAGTCGTTTGCTGGATGCCCCTCCAGGGGATGTCAGTGTTGAAGAAACCCTGCAGGTGGCGGCCGCGTATGAGCTCTGCATTATCCACACCAGCACGCCGTCTTTCCCTTCGGATGTGCGCATGGCCGAGTTGCTCAAGGAGCACTACCCCGAGATGCTGATTGGCATGGTCGGCGCCAAGGTGGCCGTAGAGCCGGAAGAATCCCTGCAAGCCTCCACCGCTGTCGATTTTGTCGCTCGCGAAGAGTTTGACTACACCCTCAAGGAAGTGGCGGAAGGGCGGCCCCTCAGTGAAGTGGACGGCATCACCTATCGCTCCGGAAATGGTCAGATTGTCCATAATCCTGATCGTGCCATGATTGAAGACATGGATGCTTTGCCCTTCGTCTCCGAAGTGTACAAGCGCGATCTGCACATTGAAGACTATTTCATTGGCTATCTGAAGCACCCCTATATTTCTTTTTACACCGGGCGTGGTTGCCGTTCGCAGTGCACCTTCTGCCTTTGGCCGCAGACTGTCGGCGGGCATCGCTATCGCACCCGCAGCGCCGCCAGCGTCATTGACGAGGTGCGCTATATCCAGAAGAACTTTCCGCAGGTGAAGGAAATCTTCTTTGATGATGACACTTTTACGGATGATCGTCCCCGTGCCGAAGAAATCGCCCGCGGTCTCGGCAGGCTCGGTGTGACTTGGTCCTGCAATGCCAAGGCTAATGTGCCTTATGAGACCCTCAAGGTACTGCGTGAGAATGGCCTGCGCCTGTTGCTGGTAGGCTATGAGTCTGGCGACCAACAGATCCTCAACAACATTAAGAAGGGCCTCAAGATCGAGGCGGCGCGTAAATTTACCGCCGACTGCCATAAGCTGGGGATCGTGATTCACGGCACCTTCATCCTTGGCCTGCCAGGCGAGACCAAGGAGACCATTCAAAAGACCATCGACTTCGCTAAGGAAATCAATCCGCATACCATTCAAGTATCGCTGGCGGCACCCTATCCGGGTACTTTCCTGTACAACCAGGCGAAGCAGGAAGGCTGGCTGACGGACGAAGACGAAGCCCATCTGGTCAACGACCGTGGCGTGCAGATCAGCCCCATGAGTTACCCGCATCTCAACCACACGGAAATCTTCGACTCCGTAGAGGTGATGTATAAGCGCTTCTACTTCCGTGCCGGCAAGATTGCCGAAATCACGGGTGAGATGCTCAAGAGCACGCAAATGATGAAACGTCGTCTGCGCGAGGGTGTCGAATTCGTCCGCTTCCTCCGACAGCGCCACGGCTGAGGTGGGGCAGGTCGGCGGTCGGCGGGTCATCTTCAACGCCGACGACTTTGGCTTGGATATGGCGGTGAATGAGGCGGTGGAGTCAGCGCATCGTGATGGTGTGCTGACTACCGCCAGTCTCATGGTGGCTGCACCGGCGGCTGAGGATGCTGTCACCCGCGCCAGAGAACTGCCACGCCTGGGTGTAGGCCTGCATCTCACGCTGGTAGACGGCACACCCCTGCTCCCCGCAGAGCAGGTACCTGATTTGGTCGATAAGCAGGGGCGTTTTGCCGCCGATCTCTGGCTACGCGGGGTGCGCTATTTCTTTTTGCCCCAGGTTAGAAAACAACTGGCGGCCGAGATCCGTGCCCAGTTTGCGGCTTTTGCGGCGACCGGTTTAGAACTGGACCATGCCAATGCCCACAAACACCTGCATTTGCACCCCACGGTACTCACGCTGATGCTGGATATCGGGGAGGAGTTTGGTTTGCGGGCGGTGCGTTTGCCCTGGGAACCTCTGGAGGCGGCGCGTTGTGGCGGTGCCAAAGGTTGGGTGCCGGCACTTTGGTCTGTCTTTCTGCGCCCCTGGCTGGCCCGCATGCGCCGCCAACTGGACTGTCGCCGGATCATGCACAATGATCTGCTCTACGGTTTGGATGCCACCGGCCATATGGACGAGGCGCGACTGCTCCGGATGCTCGGTTGTCTGCCAGCGACGGGGGTTACGGAAATCTATTTCCATCCGGCAACGGCGCAAACCGCAACATTGCACGCCCTCATGCCGGAGTATGAACAGCACGCCGAGTGGGCGGCACTGATGAGCCCCCGCGTAAAAAATTATTTGCGCGATCAAGACATCGCGAAGGGTAGCTTTAGTGATTTTGCCGTCCGTTGATCGTTTTTTGCAGCGCACTGGGGCGCTTGTCTCCCAAAGTTTAGTGGCTTTGGTGGACCTTTCGGTGCGACGTGCTGCCTGGATGCTGGCGGCCATTGTGCTGGCTACGCTTCTCGCTTTGGTCTACTCGGTTAGCCATTTTTCCGTAGATACCGATACCAGCCATGCCTTGTCGCGTGATCTGCCTTTTCAGCAGCGCGAAGTGGCTTATCAGAAGGCTTTTCCGCAGGATAAAAACACGATTGTGGTCGTCCTGCAGGGCGATAACCAGAATCTTACGGATACGGCGGTGGATCGTCTGAGCGCTTGGCTGCGTGCCCGGCCACAGTCTTTCCATGATGTGTATGTGCCTGGCGGCGGCTCCTTTTTTCAGCGTAACGGTCTCCTGTACCTCTCCCCCAAAGAAGTACAGGCTTTCGCTAACCGCATTACCGATGCCCAGCCCCTCATCGCCAGGCTCTCTGCTGAGCCCAGCCTGAATGGCCTCAGTGGCCTGTTAAGCATGGCGATCGGTCAACGCTTGACGAATGGCGTGCATCTGCCTGGATTAACGGGTATTTTTTCCGCACTGGATCAGGCGCTCACGGCGCAGATGCAGGGTAAGTCCTATGAAATCCCGTGGGGTGAACTCATGGGGGGCGATCTGGCCCAAATGGGGCCAGCGCAACGCTTCGTCATTATTCAGCCTGCCCTGAATTATAAGTCTCTGGAGCCTGCTGCTGCGGCTATACATACTTTGCGCGCTGGCCTCACCTCGCTCAACCTGAATGCTGCCCACGGGGTCGACGTTGGGGTGACCGGCGGCGCGGTACTGGATGCGGAACAATTGAAAACGGTGAGTCAGGGGGCTGCGGTTTCTTTGGCGCTGACCCTCAGTCTTGAAATTATTTTGCTGATCATCGCATTGCGCTCATTGCGTCTGGTTTCCGGTGTGCTGATCGGGTTGATCGCGGGCATGATTTTAACTACGGCCTGGGCGCTGTTTTTTATCGGTCCCTTCAATCTGATTTCAGTGGCCTTTGCCATTCTCTTCATTGGGCTGGGCGTTGATTTTGGCATTCAGTTCTGCCTGCGCTACCGGGAAGAAGTTTTTAACGGCGCCTTTCACCGACAGGCCATGCAGCGGGTGACGCAAGGTATGGGCGGTGCCTTAAGTCTTGCCGCCGTTGCGGCTGCTTTCAGTTTTTATGCCTTTGTGCCTACCAGCTATGCGGGTATCGTCGATCTCGGACTGATTTCCGGCACCAGTATGCTTGTTGCCCTCTTCATGACGCTTACCTTCCTGCCCGCTTTTTTGACCCTCTGGCCTATGGTGATCACGGGTACAAAACCGACGTACTATCCGCACCTGCGCCATATTCCTACCCTCGTGCGTCACCCTATCCACCGTTATGCCTACTATGTACTGGGCGGTGTGACCCTGCTGGCGCTGGCATCCGTGCCGCTGGCATTGCGCACTTCCTTTGATTTTAATCCGCTGCATATGATCGACAGCCATGCCGAGGGGGTGCGTGTTTTTGAGAAGCTCCTCGCTGATCCTCAGACGGCCCCTTATCGCATTGAGGTACTCACCCCTGATATCCACGCGGCGCAGGTCCTTGCCACGCGGGTGGAACAGTTGCCGACGGTGGCGCGTGCCCTGACGATCTCCAGCTATATCCCGGAACAGCAGTCCGAGAAGTTGGCCATTTTGCAGAATCTGCAGATTCTGGTGCCACCCTTTTCGCTGTCGATGCCCGCCAGTTTGCAGTCGCCGACGCCGGATACCCCCAAAAATCTTGCGGAACTGGTAACCAGGTTGCGAGACCTCGCGCAAAAAGATGGTGAGGGCACACGGGACGGACAGGTGGCCGCGGCGCTGGCTGGTCATCTGGCGCAATTTTTAGCGAAGGATGGCGCTGACAGTAAAGCAATCGCGGATCTGCAAACGCGGGTGATGGGGACTTTGCCCGGTGAGTTGCAGCGACTTGGCATGGTCCTGTCCGCAGCCCCGGTAACCTTGCAGAGCCTGCCGAGGTCCTTGCGCGATCGTTATGTGGCGGCCTCAGGCCAGGCGCGCGTGGAGATTTTCCCCAAAGCCAATCTGAGCAGTAATCAGGCGATGACGACCTTTGTGCAAAGTGTGCTGAAGGTGGAACCGAATGCCGTGGGGACATCGGTGATGCTGGTTCAGGGTGGGGAGGCGGTGCTCGGGGCTTTTCAGGAGGCTACTTTTATTGCACTGATCGCTATCAGCCTGCTGCTCCTCCTGGCGTTGCGCAGCTACCGGGACGTTTTGCTGGTCATGATCCCGCTGCTGCTGGCGGCATTGTTTACGGTAGCGGCCATGCGTTTGTTTGGGTTGAGCTTCAATCTGGGCAACATCGTCGTTCTGCCGCTGCTCATCGGCCTCGGCGTGGCCTTTGCCATTTACATTGTGGTGCGCTGGCGCAACGGGGTGGATGTGGCGCATTTGCTCGGCACATCCACGCCCATGGCGGTCCTTTTTAGTGGGCTCACGACCCTCAGCGCCTTTGGTAGTATGGCGGTTTCCCGCGATCCCGGTATGGCCAGTCTCGGCGAGGCACTGAGCCTCGCGCTGGCCATTGTGTTGCTGTGCATTCTGATTGTACTTCCGGCTCTGCTGCTGCTCTTCACCCAGTCACCCCGCGAAGACGGTATCGCGCAGGATGAAGGCCGCTAATTTGTTAAAACAGAAAGGCAATCTCCTGTTTCTGGCGGCTGGTCTGCTCGGCCTGGGCTTGTCTGTCTTCCTGATCGTGCAGGCCGGCGTTTCCGGCATTGTGAAATTGTTGGCGGTAGCCGGCTGGGGCCTGCTTTGGCTTCTCCCCTTTCACCTTCTGCCGCAGGCTCTGGATGTGCTGAGCTGGAAGTGGCTGCTGCGCGGTGAAGCGCGCGCGCGCTACTGGTTTTTACTATGGGTCGCGCTGGTCCGCGAGGCCGTCAACGGTCTCCTGCCGGTGGCACGGGTGGGCGGTGAAATGCTTGGTGTACGTCTCTTGACTCGCTATGGCGTGCCCGGTTATATCTCCGGGGCTAGTGTCATGGTCGAAGTCACTTTGACCTTGTTGAGCCAGTTTGCTTTCACGATCGCGGGACTCCTGGTGCTCAGTTACGAGGTAAGTGATCGTCATCTGCAACTGGATGTGGTGTTTCTTTTGGCGCTGGTGTTGCCGCTGTTGGTGGTCTTTGTCTGGATGCAGCGGCACTGGGGTTTGTTCACTGTTCTACAGATACTGATGAAGAAACTCCTGGGTGGCAAGGACCTGCTCGCGCTCATAGGCGATCCGCAATATCTGGATGCCGAAATTCGCAGGCTCTATGCCCGCCGCTGGGGCCTGCTTCCGGCCAATTTCTGGCAACTGGCGAGTCTGTTGGCAGGCACCGCGGAGGTCTGGTTTACCTTCTGGCTGCTTGGGCATCCTATTTCCTTCTGGGCGGCGCTGCTCATGGAAAGCCTGGGACAAGCCCTGCGCAGCATGGCCTTTCTGGTGCCTGGGGGACTGGGGGTACAGGAGGGTGGTTTCATCCTTTTCGGTAACGCTATCGGTGTGGGTCCCGACTTGGCGCTGGCCTTTTCGCTGGCACGGCGTTTCCGTGAAATCGTGCTGGGCATCCCGGTACTCTTGTCATGGCAAGTATTAGAGGGCCATCATGTACACCTTCAGTGGCGGCACAGACATGCCAATGAGGAGAGCATTTCATGATCGCCATGTCTTTGGATATGGGTTCCGGTACCCACATTCATTCTAAACGTTGGTGACCTTGTCCCACATACGCTTTGGTATGTTATACTGGCCACAAGGTGTTGTTCATTACTTACATGCTGCGTTGCAGCGAGGCGAGGGTATTCTACATGGGCGTTCCTTTAATTCAGAGCTATCGGGTAGGACGCTACATCCTTACGCAGAAATTGCGGGGGCGTAAACGCTATCCCCTGGTGCTGATGCTGGAGCCATTGTTCCGCTGCAACCTCGCCTGCGCGGGCTGCGGCAAAATTGATTACCCCGATGAAACGCTCGACAAACGCCTCTCTGTAGAGGAATGCATTGGCGCCGCCGAGGAATGCGGCGCGCCTATTATTTCCATCGCCGGTGGCGAGCCGCTGATTCACAAGGATATGCCCGCCGTCGTGGAGGGCCTCGTCGAGCGCAAGCGCTTTGTTTATCTTTGTACCAACGCACTACTCCTCAAGAAACGTATGGATGACTATCAACCGTCCCCGTACCTGACCTTCTCGGTGCACCTGGATGGCAACGAACATCGTCATGATGATTCAGTGTGTCAGCCTGGCACCTATCAGCGGGCGGCAGCGGCGATCCGCGAAGCGGTGGAAAAAGGCTTCCGGGTCACGGTCAACTGCACCCTCTTTCAGGGCGAAGGTGCTGAAGAAGTAGCGAGCTTCCTGGATGATTGCAAGGCCTTGGGTGTCGAGGGCGTGACCATCTCGCCGGGGTTCAATTACGAGCGGGCACCGCAGCAGGAGGTCTTTATCCAGCGGCGTGCCTCACGCCAGCTTTTTCGCGATATCTTCCGTATTGGCAAGGAGCGCAAGGCAAACTGGACGTTCAATCAATCCAGCCTGTTTTTAGATTTTCTGGCAGGTAATCAGAATTATCAGTGCACCCCTTGGGGCAACCCCACCCGCAACATTTTTGGTTGGCAGAAGCCCTGTTATCTGCTGGTCAGCGAGGGTTATGCGCAGAGCTTCAATGAGTTGATGGAGACGACGCCCTGGGATAAATACGGCGTGGGGGTGAATGGGAAATGTGACCAATGTCAGGTGCACTCTGGTTTTGAACCGACGGCCGTCAATGATACCTTCATCCATCCGCTGCGAGCCTTGAAAGTAGCGTTGCGCGGTCCGCGTACGGAGGGGCCGATGGCGCCAGACATGCCGGTGTCACCGCCTCCTCAGAGTCCCAGTCACCCGGTCTTTCCATTGCGCGTCGAACGTTGAGTTAATTCCGATTCGGGATGGATCTGGAGGAATTATGCTGAAAAAATCCGTAATAACGCTGTTGGCTTGTGCGGTGACGGGTATCACCCCAGCGCTCTCTGCAGCAGCGCTGGCTGCGCCAACGGCATCCACATCTACAACGTCAACGGCCAAGACGATTGTTGCGAATACGCCGGAAGCAACCATCACTGCATTGGATGCTGTTCTCATCAAATCCATGCAGGATGGAAGCCGATTGGGTTACAGTGGTCGTTACCGCATTGTCGCCCCGGTGCTGCAGCGCGCTTTTGATTATCCGCAAATCGCCAGTCTGACGCTGGGCGCTTATTGGGAAAAACTCAGTCCAGAACAGCAAAAAGAGTTTGTTGGAGTGCTTGCTGATTTCACTGCAGCCACCTATGCCGCGCGTTTCGACAGCTACAACGGGGAGCGTTTTGCTATCACGAAGAGCGAAACCTTGCATCCCGGTACGGAGGGGGTATTCAGTACCTTTACAGAGCATAATGGCAAGGTGCATCGTTTTGATTATATTCTGCAGAAGCAAGGGGATCAGTGGCGCATCGTTAATGTCTTCGCCGACGGGGTCAGCGATCTTGCCCTGAAGCGGGCGGAATATACCGAAACCGTGCAGAAAAAGGGTTTTGCCGCACTGGTTGCGCATCTGAAAGCACAAATCGCTGGGTACGCCAAAGGGTCCCAATGACGCGATCAGGTGTGTATTTATCGGGAGTGATGCTGGCCCTTGGAATGTTGACCTTGTCGGGATGTGCCACGGTAAATGGGCCTCAGAGCGCCGCGGAATCGCCCGCAGACCCGCTGGCGGCCATCAACAGGCCGATGTTCCATCTGAACATGGGTCTTTATGATTATGTGCTGGAGCCGCTAGCCACCGGATATAAAACAGTGACCCCGGATTTTGTGCGCGAGGGGGTCAGCAACGTATTTGCCAATGTGGATATGCCCTATATTTTTATCAATGACTTCCTGCAAGGGCGTGGTCAGCAGGGAATGGAAGATCTGAGCCGATTCCTCGTCAATTCCGTGTTTGGTCTGGGCGGACTCTTCAATGTGGCGAACCGTCTGGATCTGCCCAACAACGAGAACAGCTTGGGGGTAACGCTGGGTGTTTGGGGGGTTCCGCAGGGACCCTATCTGGTGCTGCCGTTTTATGGGCCCAGCTCACTGCGCAGTTTGCCCGGTCTGGCGATGACGATTTTTACCGGGCCGGCATATTATCTGACCAGTGCCCCGGCTCAGTGGGCCATGACGGGTATGGGAGTCATCAACAAGGGCTATGTCGAAGGGCCCAACATTCGGATGGTCCAGGATGCCGTTAATCCTTACGTGTTTATGCGTAATGCCTGGGAACAGCATGAGCAGTATCTGATTTCTGGAGGGGCTGTCAGTAAAAACCAGTTGCTGGAGGGCCTGCAACTGCCGCCACCGGTGGCCAGCACACCAGATCAAGCCACCCAGAGTCACGAGAGCAAAAAAGGAAATCCATAATCATGGCCTTCGATCACGATACCGTGCGGCGCACGGCACATCTGGCCCGTATTGCGCTGCCGCAGACAGAAATACCCGCAGTGGCGGATCAGTTAGAGCGTATCATGGCTCTGGTGGAAGAACTGCGTGCGATTGACACGAAGGGTGTCCCGACCATGGCTCACCCTCTGGATCTGGATCAGCCCTTGCGTCCGGACACGGTTGGCAATCATGATCAGCGTGAGGTGCTTATGGCCAGTGCTCCGGCGGCTGAACACGGGCTTTTTCTCGTCCCCAAAGTTATCGAGTAGGAGCTGCACTTGGAACTCCATGAATTCTCCCTGCGGGAACTCCGCCAGGGCCTGCAGGAGCGGGATTTTTCTTCTGTAGAATTGACCACGACGTTGCTAAAGCGGATCTCCGCCCTCAATCCGGCGCTGAATGCTTTTGTCACGGTTACCGAGAGCAAAGCCCTCGCCGCCGCGGCGGCGGCGGATGCGCGACGTGCGGCTGGTGAAGATGGTCCCTTACTCGGCATTCCCATGGCCCATAAGGACATCTTCTGCACTGCGGGGGTACGCACCACGTGTGGTTCAAAGATGCTGGAGCACTTTGTCGCGCCCTACAACGCCACCGTGGTTGAGCGGCTGGCGGCAGAAGGCATGGTCATGCTGGGTAAGCTGAATATGGATGAATTCGCCATGGGTTCTTCCAATGAGACCAGTTATTTTGGTCCGGTGCGCAATCCCTGGCATACCGATATGGTGCCCGGGGGCTCTTCCGGGGGCTCTGCCGCTGCGGTGGCAGCGGGCCTGATCCCCGTGGCGACGGGCACGGATACCGGGGGTTCTATCCGCCAGCCAGCCGCCCTTTGTGGCATCACGGGTATCAAGCCGACGTATGGCCGGGTCTCCCGTTACGGCATGATCGCCTTTGCTTCCAGTCTGGATCAGGGCGGTCCCATGGCACGTAACGCCGAGGACTGTGCGCTGATGCTGAACGTGATGGCCGCGCATGACCCGCGCGATTCCACCAGTCACCCGGCCGCTGCCAGCGATTTTTTACGCGGTCTGGATCGTCCCTTGCAGGGTTTGCGGGTGGGGGTTCCGGAGGAGTTTTTCGGCGCCGGTCTCGACCCCGAGGTGGCGGCCGCCGTGCAGGCGGGTATTGCGGAGCTCGCCCGGCAGGGCGCCGCGGTGCAGTCGATTCGCCTGCCTAATAATCCCCATGCGGTTAGCACGTACTATGTCCTGGCGCCGGCGGAGGCCTCCAGCAACCTGGCCCGTTTTGACGGCGTGCGCTACACCCACCGGGCGGCGAACCCTGCCGATTTGACCGATTTGTATCAGCAGAGCCGGTATGAGGGCTTTGGTGCGGAGGTGCGGCGACGGATTCTGGTGGGCACCTACGTGCTCTCTGCGGGTTACTATGATGCCTATTATCGCAAGGCCCAGCAGGTGCGCAGCCTGATTCGCGAGGATTTCCGGCGGGCTTTTGCGGAAGTGGATGTGATCGTCGGACCGACCACGCCGACTCCGGCCTTTCCGCTGGGGGCCAAAAACGCGGATCCGGTAGCCATGTATCTGGCGGATATTTATACCATCGCGGTGAATCTGGCGGGCATTCCCGCGCTCAGCGTTCCCTGTGGTTTCACTGCGGCCGGGTTGCCTGTCGGCATGCAGTTGATGGGGGATTACTTCGCCGACGATCTATTGCTCAATGTGGCCCATCGCTATCAGCAGGAAACCCAATGGCATCGCGCGCGTCCGTCCTTGCAGGCGGGGGAGGCTTGAGTATGGACTGGGAAGTTGTCATCGGCCTGGAAGTCCACGCCCAGCTCAATACCGCCACCAAAATATTTTGCGGCTGTCCGACCGCTTTCGGTGCGGAGCCTAACAGTCACACCTGCCCGGTCTGTCTGGCTATGCCCGGTGCTCTGCCGGTCCTCAATGCGGCAGCAGTAGATAAAGCTATCGCTTTAGGGCTGGCGATTGGCGCGGAGCTGAACCGGCACAGTATTTTTGCCCGCAAGAACTACTTTTACCCCGATCTGCCCAAGGGCTATCAGATCAGCCAATACGAGCTGCCCGTCGTCGGCAAGGGGACGCTGACGGTGCAACTGGCTGACGGTGTGGAAAAGGTAGTGGGTGTCACCCGTGCTCACCTTGAAGAAGACGCCGGTAAATCACTGCACGAGGCCTTTATCGGTCAGTCTGGCATCGACCTGAACCGCGCGGGTACGCCGCTGTTGGAAATCGTGTCGGAGCCGGATATGCGGTCGCCGGCTGAGGCGGTGGCGTATCTCAAGAAACTGCATGCCCTGGTGCGTTATCTGGATATTTGTGACGGTAACATGCAGGAAGGCTCCTTCCGTTGTGACGCCAACGTCTCCCTGCGGCGGCCGGGCGCGGCATACGGGACCCGGGCAGAGATCAAGAATCTCAACTCTTTCCGTTTTCTGGAAAAGGCGATTGAATACGAGATCGTTCGCCAGCGCGATATTCTGGAGAGTGGTGGTCAGATTGTGCAGGAAACACGTCTCTATGATGCAAATCGCGACGAAACCCGCTCTATGCGCAGCAAGGAAGAAGCCAACGACTACCGCTATTTTCCTGACCCCGACCTGCTACCGTTGGTGCTGGACGAGTCGCGTATCGAGCGGATACGGGACATCCTTCCTGAGTTGCCCGATGCCAAGCGTACCCGTTTTATGAATCAGTACGCCCTGACAGCCTATGACGCGGGGGTGCTCACCGCAGGCCGTGTCTTGGCAGATTACTACGAGCAGGTGGCCGCAGATGTGGATGGTAAGCTGGCGGCGAACTGGGTCATGGGCGATCTGCTCGGCGCCCTCAACAAGGCGGGTATTGAGATTGATGACTGTCCGGCCTCTGCAGAAAAACTGCGTCTGCTGGTTCAGCGTATTGCGGATCAGACGATCTCTGGCAAGATCGCCAAAGAAATCTTTGAAGAGATTTTTTATCGCGGTGGTGAGGTAGACGCCATCATTGATGGTCGGGGTTTGCGGCAGATCACCGATGTGGCGGCTATTGCCGCAATGGGGGATGCCATCGTCACGGCCAATCCGCAACAGGCGGCCGACTTCCGCGCGGGGAAGGACAAGCTGCTGGGCTTCTTCGTGGGGCAGGTGATGAAGGCCAGTCAGGGGAAAGCCAATCCTGATCAGGTAAACGCTATTTTGCTGGAGCGCTTGCAGAAAGGTTAGCGGGCGGAGTTTCACTCGTGCCAAAGGGGCGCCCGGAACGCCGGAATGCCCCTTTGTGTTGTGCTCTGGTCAGCCAATCAGGAGGCTGGAACCGTTGCGGGCACGTCCTTGACGAGTTTCAGGAAAGCACCGAACGGGCCCATGTTCCCCATGGCTTCCATCTTCGGCCCCTTGAAGTTCAGGCGTCCGAACATCATGGCGGTCAGCGGGGAGCCCATGTGATGCCAGTCATGGGTGGTCGCCCACATTTTATAGTCATAATCATAATTAAGCTTGCTGACTTTGATGGGGCCGCCATAGCTGCATATTGCTTTGCCCTCTTTGAGGGCGATTTCCAGTTGCACGGGTGGGGTGGTCTTCATGTCGGAGTCGGAGACTTCCATCACTTTGTAGCCTTTGCCACCGTTGTTTTTGACCCAGGAACCGGCCAGCTTTTCGGTCAATGTCGGGCTGTTGTTCCACGCGGTGCAGAGGTCTTGCGCCCAGGCTGGGGACATGAAAGCGGGGGTTGCAGCGGGCGCCTGGGCAGTGCTATTTGCTGCCGCAGTCGGGGCGTCCGCCGCCACAGCCATTGTCGACCCCGCTAAACCAAGCCCCAAGATGGCAGCTATTGTCATTTTTTTGAACATCGACCTTTCCTCCGTATTGCTATCGCCGCGCTCCAGATGAGCGTATAGCAGTATAGTCTCAGAGGGTTATTGCTGACACCAAGGTATTTTTAATTGCGCGATAAATAATCAGAAAATCGTTATATAATGTTTCAGCGAGGAGCGGCGTTGTGTCCATTCCCATCGGGCAGCACTTTCGTTAGACTAGCGGACCACGGAGGTGTGGCAGAGCGGTTGATTGCACCGGTCTTGTCCCCAAATCGAGCCCCTGCCGGGAAACGGGCAGGGTGGCAGGAATCAAATTCGGCGAAGCCCCTGGTTTATCCGAGGTAACGCCGAGCCAAGCCGGAAAGGTTCCGGAAGGTGTAGAGATCAGACGGTTCCCACCTACAGCCTCACGGCCAGGGTGAAGGCATGATCCAGACTCCAAAAGGGTCCTTGTGGCCCTGTGGCGAAAGCCATAGCGGGTAAGGAAAACCGGCAGGGGTTAACGCCCCTCGTGAGTTCGAATCTCACCGCCTCCGCCAAATTCATTCGTAACCAATTGATTCAACTAATACCCAGGAGCTTTTGATTCGCGGTAATCTGATGAATGGGCGTAAGATTCAATAACTGGCCATCAGACACGGTGCAAAATCAGTAATATTATAGCCAAATCATATGGTTGGAAGTCATCTCGCTGTTGCCCTGAGTGAGCGCGGTAATCGACCATGGGTGCCGCAAATCGCGCCGAAGAAACACGTTGTGGCTTCTGTGAGGCTGGTTCCTGGGAGATCATCATTTTATAACTATAATATATTCAATATGTTAATAAGTATTTCTTGAGCGGCATCTGTGACGGTACCCATCGCCGCATCGTCTCTTGTGTATTTGTTGTAGAATGCCGCACATAAGCCCGTCACCTCAGGTAAGCCTCCACCGTATGCCTCTCAAGAAATCCGAACTCTACGCCTCCCTCTGGAAAAGCTGTGACGAACTGCGCGGGGGCATGGACGCCTCCCAGTACAAGGACTACGTGCTGGTCCTCCTCTTCGTCAAATACGTCACCGACAAGGCCGAACGCAACCCCGACTCCCTCATCGAAGTCCCCTACGGCGGCTCCTTCCGGGACATGGTCCTGGCCAAAGGCGACAAAGAAATTGGTGACAAACTCAATAAAATCATTCGCAATCTTGCGGAAGCCAATGACCTCACGGGTGTCATTGACGTTGCCGACTTCAACGATGCCGACAAACTGGGCCGAGGCAAAGAGATGGTGGATCGCCTCACCAAACTCATCGGCATTTTTGAGGGACTGGACTTCACCAGTAACCGCGCCGATGGCGATGATCTGCTGGGGGATGCCTACGAATACCTCATGCGCCACTTCGCCACCGAGTCCGGCAAGAGCAAGGGCCAGTTCTACACCCCTGCCGAAGTCTCTCAGGTGATTGCCAAGGTTATCGGCATTGCCCAGGCCAAGAACGCCTCACAGACCATCTACGACCCGACCTGCGGCTCCGGCTCCCTATTGCTCAAGGCGGCTGCGGAAGCCAGGACCGGGGTCACCATCTACGGGCAGGAAATGGACAACGCCACGGCGGCGCTGGCCGAAATGAACATGATCCTGCACAACAACGAAACCGCTGAAATCTGGCAGGACAATACCCTCTCCAGTCCGCACTGGATCAATACCGACGGCGGCCTCAAGACTTTTGACTACGTGGTCGCCAATCCGCCTTTCTCCACCAAGGCGTGGAGTAATGGCTTTGATCCGTCCCATGACCTCTATGGCC
Source organism: Acidithiobacillus sp. (assembly GCF_023255755.1). Classification (GTDB taxonomy): domain Bacteria; phylum Pseudomonadota; class Gammaproteobacteria; order Acidithiobacillales; family Acidithiobacillaceae; genus Acidithiobacillus. The sequence goes on from NZ_JAGDVS010000059.1 coordinate 14,886, forward strand.
GCTTTGAAGAGGGTATCCCCCCGGCCAAGAATGGCGATTACGCCTTTCTGCTGCACATCCTCAAGTCCATGAAGAGCAGCGGCAAAGGGGCCGTGATTCTGCCCCACGGGGTGCTGTTCCGGGGCGGTGCCGAGGGCGGTATCCGCAAGAACCTCATTCAGCGCGGCGTAATTCAGGGCATCATCGGCCTGCCCGCCAACCTTTTCTATGGCACCGGCATTCCCGCCTGCATCATCGTGCTCGACAAGGCCCATGCCACCGGTCGCAAGGGCATTTTCCTCATCGACGCCGCCAAGGGCTTTCAGAAGGACGGCAACAAAAACCGCCTGCGGCAGCGGGACATCCACAAGATCGTCGATGCCTTCGCCAGACAGGCGGACATACCCGGCTATGCCCGCATGGTCAGCCATGCCGAAATAGCATCCAACGACTTCAACCTGAACATTCCCCGCTACATCGACAGCAGCACTCCCGAAGACCTGCAGGACATTGAAGCCCACCTACAAGGCGGCATTCCTGACCGTGACGTGGAAGCTATGGGGGATTACTGGGCCATTCTCCCCGGACTCAAGGACAGTCTCTTCACGCCCCTCCGGGAGGGCTACAGCCAAGTCAAGGTAGAGTCCACCCAAGTCCGCAGCACCATTTTTGAGCACCCCGAGTTTGAGGCGTTTTCTCAGGGCATTCATGCCCTTTTTGAAGACTGGCGGGGAATGGTCAACCCCACTCTGAAAGCCATCACCCCGGAGGTTCACCCCAAAGCCCTCATGGAGACCCTGGGAGAAAGTCTGCTGGCCACCTTCAAGCCATCGGCACTGGTGGACCCCTACGCCATCTACCAGCATCTGATGACCTACTGGGTAGAGACCATGCAGGACGACGTTTACCTGCTCATTGATGACGGCTGGAAAGCCAGCCCGGAACTCATTCCTGAAGACCTGGTTATCCACCGCTATTTCCCCCAAGACCAAGAAGCCATTGATGCGCTGGAAGCGGAGCGGGACGTATTTAGCCGGGAGCTGGAGGAACTGGAAGAAGAGCATGGGGGAGAGGATGGACTCCTCAGTGAGGCCAAAACCGACAAGGGCAAACTCAGCAAGGTCAGTATTACGGCGCGACTGAATGACATTCGCCGGGACAAAGAAGCCGCAGAAGAAAAAAAGCTGTTGGAACAGGTTCTGTCCACACTGGAAAAGGCGTCCCAGGCCAGCAGGGCGGTAAAAGAAGCCCAGAAGATCCTTTCTGCTACCGTCAGCAAGCAGTATGGACAACTGGACAGCCAGGCCGTGAAGAACCTCGTCGTTGAAGACAAGTGGCTTACCCGATTGGCGGAAGACGTGCAGGCGGAACTGGACCGGGTTTCTCAGGCCTTAACCGGACGCGTGAAGGAACTGGCGGAACGCTACGCCAGCCCTTTGCCGAAACTAGAGGCTGAAGTGGAAACACTGTCTGCCCAGGTAGAAGGCCACCTGGAGAAGATGGGGTTCGTATGGAAGTGAAGCCGGGATATAAGCTGACGGAGGTGGGGGTGATTCCGGAGGATTGGGAACGAATGCCGCTGGAAAAGCTTTCTGCCTTCATCACGAAGGGTTCAACACCGACAACCCACGGATTTAGGTGGGAACCATCTGGAATTCTCTTTCTAAGAAGCGAATGCGTATCGGACGACGGTCTTGATCTAACCCAGTCAATGTTTATATCAGCACATGCTCATCAAATGTTACGCCGCAGCGAAGTATGTGGCGGAGATATCCTGATGACAATCACAGGAAATGTTGGCCGTGTGGTATATTTTCTGGATATTGAGGCGGCAAATATAAATCAACACATTGCGAGAATAAGGATATCATCCTCATCCGTAGATAGCGGCTACATTTATCATTACATATCTCAACCCGCTATCCGCGTATATTTTGGCTCCATTACGACTGGCCAAGCATACCCACAGATTAGTCTACGGCAAGTCAGAAATGTACAAATTCCACTTCCACCTTTCCCCGAACAACACGCCATAGCCACCGCCCTGTCAGACGTGGACACTCTGATCACAAAACTCGACCAACTCATCGCCAAAAAGCGTGACATCAAACAGGCCACCATGCAGCAACTCCTCACTGGCCAGACCCGACTTCCGGGGTTTAGTGGGGAATGGGAGGTGAAGCGGTTGGGGGAGCTAGTAGAGTTTTTCAAAGGAAAGGGCCTGCCCAAGAGTATGGTTAGTGCCTATGGTAAACGGCACTGTATTCATTATGGTGAATTATTTACGCTTTATCCATCTGTGATAAATTACATTCTCAGCCGAACGGATAGTGATGATGATTTTTTTACATCATCTAAGCATGATGTATTGATGCCTACGTCAGATGTGACTCCCAACGGCCTAGCCAAGGCTAGTTGTATACTGCATGACAAAATAATTCTCGGTGGAGATATTTTAGTTATTCATCCGGGTAGCGCTCTGTTTGGCCCTTTTCTTGCCTATCTGATCCGAAGAGAAAGAAGGCAAATCATGAATTTAGTTACTGGCACCACCGTATTTCACTTGTATGCCGCAGACATGAAGAAATTTACTCTTAAACTACCACCCCTCCCCGAACAACAAGCCATCGCCACCATTCTCTCCGACATGGATGCCGAAATCACCGCCCTCGAATCCCGCCGCGACAAAACCCGCGCCCTGAAACAAGGCATGATGCAGGAACTGCTGACGGGTCGGATTCGCTTGCCCATAGCAAAACACCACATGGTTTCGGACAGAACCAACCCAACCGTGGAGATGCGGCAGTGATAAACCATTTCGCCGTTGTTGCCTTCGCCAGTCTGGTCCTCACTCTAGCCGTGGCTACCATCGGCTCCCTGTTTCGCCCCGACGCCTGGTATGAACACCTGCGCAAACCAGCGGGTACGCCCCCACCCTGGGTCTTTCCGGTGGTGTGGACCATGCTCTATATCCTCATGGCCCTGGCGGCCGCCCTGGTCTTCGTCAGTCCTGCGGCACCTTTACGAACCACCGCACTCGTTCTCTATGGCATCCAATTATTGGCTAACGCCAAATGGTCCTGGCTTTTTTTCCGGCTTCACAAGCCGTTGTGGGCACTCATAGATATCTTGGTGCTACTGGCCTTGGTCCTGGCTGCCATAGGGGTCTTTGCGGCGATCAACTCCATAGCGGCACTGCTTCTGGTTCCGTATGGGCTATGGCTGTTCGTCGCCCTGTATTTGAACTGGACTATATATTGGCTGAACCGAGATATCCGTTGAGGGAGGTGAGCATATCCTCTATGCCTGTATTGATTCATGGAGCGTGTTCACATGTTGCCTGAAACCGCACGCCGCAAAGTCCACGAGACTGAACAGCGTTTAGGCCACTGGGATGCGTATGTCCGAAGTATCTACATTACCATCCTGGTGATCATGGCCTATCTGCTGGGATACGAGTTTGACCTGATGGCTCCGCTGCATGGCGGGGCAGCCGTAGTCGGTGCCTTGTGGGCCGCCGTTACGGTATTGGCCGTATACAAGGACGATCGTGTTACTACCCGCAGCAGTTTCTTTTCGACCATGGGTTTCGCTCTATTTGGCGCAGCCGTGGCCTTGGCTTATCTGCTCTGGATTCCACCGCATAGGATTTGGCCCTGATCATTGTCCTGGCCATGCTGATGAGTCAGGCGCTGGGGTTTGCAGAAAACAATAACGGGAAGTCGGACAGGTCCAGGTGATTTAAATGGTGTATGGCCTGATGGCCGCGTGGCCTTTAGGCTACTTATTATGGTACGCTTAACCGGTCTTTTAGAGACTATGAGGGACTTTCCATGACCCACGTCATTCTTGCCGATGTTGCTGCCAGTGTTTCCGAACTCAAAAAGAACCCTATGGGAACCGTGGCCGCAGGAGAAGGGGCTACTGTGGCCATTCTCAACCGCAACGAACCGGCTTTTTACTGTGTCCCAGCCGCTACCTATGCTGCGCTCCTGGAACATCTGGAAGATTTGGAGCTGAACGCTTTGGCGGAAAGCCGTCTGAAGGATGGCCAAGCCCCGATCAAGGTGTCGCTGGATGCCTTATGAGCTCACTTTCCATCCCTCTGCCCTCAAAGAATGGCAGGCCTTGGACCATAGCGTCCGTGCCCCATTTAAAAAGAAGCTGGCAGAACGCTTAGTGCACCCACGCGTCCCTTCCGCTCAACTGCAGGGCCACCCGGATCGCTACAAGATCAAACTCCGCAGCATAGGCTATCGCTTGATCTACCAAGTGATGGAAACGGAAGTCCAAGTGTTGGTCCTGGCAGTAGGCAAGCGGGAAGGCTCTGTCGCCTATCACAAAGCCAAAGGACGCTAACCCATGCCCGCCGCCATCGGTGCCCGAGAAAGACACACCCAAGATCGGATCATTCATCTCTTCCAGCACGCCCTCGGCTACCAATACCTCGGCAACTGGAAAGACCGGCCCGACAACCGGCCCATTGAAGAAACCCTCCTGACCTGCTTCCTCCAAAAACAAGGCTATACCACCGCCTTTATTTCCCGCGCCCTCCACGAACTGCAAACCATAGCCGGAGACAGCACCCAGCCCCTCTACAACGTCAACCGGGCCGTCTATGGCTTGCTCCGCTACGGCGTCAAGGTCAAAGCCGACACAGGAGAACAAACCCAGACGGTCTGGCTCATCGACTGGAAGCACCCTGAAAACAATCATTTTGCCCTGGCCGAAGAAGTGACCGTCAAAGGCACCCATGACAAGCGTCCGGATCTGGTCCTCTACGTCAATGGCATAGCCCTCGGCGTCATTGAACTCAAACGCTCTACGATCTCCATAACGGAAGGTATTCGTCAGAATCTGGACAACCAGAAGGTGGACTTCATAGAACGCTTCTTTGCCCCGCTGCAGTTGCTTCTGGCCGGTAACGACACGGAAGGCGTCCGTTACGGCACCATCGGCACCCCTGAAAAATATTACCTCAGTTGGAAAGAGCCCAGCCCCATAGACAACCTCCTGGACCGGCACCTGACTCAGCTCTGCAGTAAAGCCCGTTTCCTGGAACTCATCCACGACTTCATCGTCTTTGATGCCGGGGTCAAAAAGACCCCCCGCCACAATCAGTATTTCGGGGTGAAGGCCTCCCAGGAACATATTCGTCGACACATGGGCGGTATTGTTTGGCACACCCAGGGCAGCGGCAAAAGCCTCACCATGGTCTGGCTGGCCAAGTGGATTCGGGAAAACATGCTCGATGCCCGAGTGCTCATCATCACCGACCGCACCGAGCTGGATGAACAGATTGAAAAGGTTTTCCTGGGGGTGGACGAAAACATCTACCGCAGCAAAAGCGGGGCGGATCTGATTGAGCAGTTAAACAGTGCCGAGAACTGGCTTATTTGCTCCCTCATTCACAAGTTCGTTTCCAGGGACGCCACGGACGTAGAAGGCTTCATTGCCGAGCTCAAAAAGGCCCTGCCTGCGGACTTCAGCCCCAAGGGTAATCTCATCGTCTTTGTGGACGAGTGTCACCGTACCCAGTCCGGGGAACTGAACAAGGCCATGAAGGCCATTCTCCCCAACGCCATTTTCATCGGCTTCACCGGCACCCCCCTCCTCAAAACCGATAAGAAAAAGAGCATTGAAGTCTTCGGGGACTACATCCACGTCTATAAATTTGACGAAGCCGTCAAAGACAAAGTGGTGTTGGACCTGCGTTATGAGGCACGAGACATTGACCAGGCCCTCACCAGCCCGGAACGCATTGACCAGTGGTTTGCCTCCAAGACCAAGGGGTTGACGGACATCGCCCTCCTGCAACTGAAAAAGAAGTGGGGGACCCTGCAAAAGATCTACTCCAGCAAGTCCCGCCTGGAAAAGATTGTGGCAGATATCCTCATGGACATGTACAACAAGCCCCGGCTCATGGACGGACGCGGCAATGCCATGCTGGTCTCGGGCAGCATTTATCAGGCCTGCAAGTTCTACGAGCTGTTCGCCCAGACCGAACTGAACGGCAAATGTGCCATCGTCACCTCCTACAAACCCAGCACCGCTGATATCAAGGGCGAAGAGACGGGTGAAGGCTTTACTGAACGACTCCGGCAATACGACATCTACCGCAAAATGCTCTCGGACTGGTTCCGGGTGCCCCCGGAAGAGGCCATGGGACGGGTGGAAGAGTTCGAGCTGGCCGTAAAAAAGCAGTTCATTGAGTCTCCGGGCCAGATGAAGCTGCTTATTGTCGTGGACAAGCTCCTCACCGGCTTTGATGCACCACCGGCCACCTACCTCTACATCGACAAGGCCATGCGGGATCACGGACTGTTTCAAGCCATCTGCCGGGTGAATCGTCTCGATGGAGAGGACAAGGAATACGGCTACATCATCGACTACAAGGATCTGTTCCATAGCCTGGAAACGGCGATGACCGATTACACCCAGGGGGCGCTGGATGGTTATGACCGCGAGGACGTGCAGGGACTCTTGGGCGACCGACTGAGCAAAGCCCGTGAGGACCTGGAAGAGCGACGGGAGGCCGTCAAGGCCCTGTGCGAGCCGGTGGCACCACCGCAGGGATCCCTGGAGCACCTGCACTACTTTTGTGGGGACGGCGCCGCCGCTGAGGACAAGGAGACCTTACAAGCCAAGTCTCCCCTCAGAATGGCCCTCTATAAGGCCACGTCCGCCCTGATCCGTGCCTACACCGCTATAGCCAACGAGCTGGAGGAAGCGGGATACACCCCAGAACAACAGAACAAAATCAAAGCGGAGGTCCGGCACTTTGAGAGCATCCGGAATGAGGTCCGGCTTGCCAGTGGGGACTATATTGACCTGAAGGTCTATGAACCGGCCATGCGGCACCTGATTGATACCTACATCCGTGCCGAAGAGAGTCGGAAGATTTCTGAGTTTGATGATTATGACCTGGTGGATTTATTAGCCAGCCGGGGCTATCAAGCAGTGAAAGACTCCCTCCCTGAGGGGTTAGCCCAGCAGGAAGAGTCAATGGCCGAGACCATCGAGAACAATATACGCAAACTCATCACCGACGAGTCTCCCGTCAACCCCAAGTATTATGAAAAGATGTCCGAATTGCTGGAGACGCTGATTCAAAATCGCCGGGAACAAGTACTCACTTACCAGCAGTATCTTGAGGAAATTACCCAACTGGCCGGTCAGGTTAAAGACCTGCAGCGTGGAGAGACGTACCCTAAGTCCCTTATAACCACCGCACAGCGGGCGCTTTACGACAATCTGGACCAAAACGAAGAAAAGGCCGTCGCCTTGGATGGTGCCATTCGGGCCGTCAAAAAAGATGACTGGCGGGGCAATAAATTCAAAGAGCGGGAAGTCAAACGCGAAATCAAACGTTACCTGGAGGACCCAGAGGACGTGGAGCGGGTGTTTACCCTGGTGAAGGAACAACGCGGTGATTACTGAAACCTACACCCTGCAGTTAGGTGACCTGTCCGTGCAGGTGATCAAGAAGCCTATTAAGAATATGCACTTGGGCGTTTATCCGCCGTCGGGCTGGGTACGTGTGGCGGCCCCATTAAGGCTCAGTGAAGAGGCTATTCGTGCAGCGGTACTCAGTCGTCTGACTTGGATTAGAAAGCAGCAGCGGAAGTTTATGGGGCAAGAAAGAATCTCTCCTCGTGAGTACGTATCCGGGGAGAGCCACTATTACCTGGGCAGACGCTACCGGTTACGCGTGCACTCCACGACCCGGGCGGGCCGCGTTGAACTCAGCCACGCCCATTTTATTGACCTGCATTGTCGGCAAGGCGCCAGCAAAGACCATAAGGAAAGACTGGTTCTGGCCTGGCACCGGCAGAGCCTACAAGAACGCATCCCCGGCCTCGTTGCCCACTACGAGCCTATATTGGGGGTAAAAGTCGCAGAATGGGGCATCAAATGTATGAAAACCCGCTGGGGGACCTGTAATATCCGGGCGAAGAGAATCTGGCTGAATCTGGATCTGGCACAACACCCGGAACCTTGCCTGGAATACGTGGTAGTGCATGAGATGGCGCACCTGCTGGAACGGTTACATAATGACCGCTTCAAAAGCATTCTGGACCGGGCAATGCCGCATTGGCGGCACGTAAAAGACCAGTTGAAAGAGGGGTTACCGCTGATATTGCCTGAAAGCGAGGACGAACGTGAGCAGTGAGATAGCTCCATTGACCAGTGAGGTCCAAGCAGAGATGGATGCTATTATTGAAACCTTCAACAATGGGTTTCCCAAAAGTGTGCTTAGTCATAACAAGTACGCCCCGGATGAGTGGGCCTGCCCTGGCTTGCAATATGTCGATGGTTCCGTGGAGGGGGCAATGCAGTGTGGATTGGAGGCATTCCCTTTATGACCAAAACCCATATAGATCGTCTCCCGCTACCGGAGAGACAGAAGAATGCGCTTCGCCAAGCCCGTGTCACTCAGAACCTGATAGCCGATGCCGTCGTCAAACGCGATAAACTGACCCTTGAAGAAAAAGCCCATTACGTAGAAATCATTATTGCTCGTCAACCGCAATTAGTAGGGACTATTATCGTTCTCAAGAAATTGGGATTGACTGAGGCTACTATGGAGCCTCTGATGGATCTTCTCCTGATGGTGACGATCGCCCTGGAAAATGGGCAGATTGAGCTACCACCGGCCAGTGAAGGCTTGGTGGATATGTGCTTTGAACGGGTGATCACCCGAATGACACAGGAGACAGATGCCAGACTGTCTGCTCTGGAAAAACGACAAGCCTCCCAGGATTACATTGAGCAACACCCGGAGCAATGGCTACTGGCCTATGTGTTTAATTTGGTCCAACCAATGAAACAATCGCCAGAAGACGACCGGATCGTAAACCTATTCGTTACCACCGCTTTCAAGTATGTGGAAGTATTTACGGAGCTGCTTCATCCTGGTTGGACACAAAAACAGGCACATTAGAGTCCCTCCGGGCCAGTCCCTCCCAGCCGATCATGGACGGACTCTCATGATCAATGACAGGTTGGCAGCGGATAGGGGTAGGGAACGGCGATTACCGTCCCCTCCCTCCGAACCCGGTGTGCGG
>NZ_JAGDVS010000172.1 GCF_023255755.1 Acidithiobacillus sp.
CCCGGTTTGCAGATGAAAGCCGCAGCCGCCCAGCAGCAGAGCCAGCCCCGCCACGAGCCACCAGCGACGCCACTGCCGCGTGCGGCTCATCCCGCCACCACGTTGACCAGACGGCCGGGTACGATGATCACTTTACGCACGGTTTTACCCTCCAGATGGTGCTGCATGGCCGGATGGGCCAGTACCGTCTGTTCAACGCTGGCATGGTCCGCATCAGCGGGAAAATCCATGCGTTCGCGCAACTTGCCGTTGATCTGAATGACCAGTGTCACGGTATCGCAACGCAGTGCCCCGGCATCAGCGACGGGCCAGGACGCATGGCTGATCACGCTGTTTTGCCCCAGTTTCCCCCAAAGCACTTCGGCGATATGGGGCGCAAAGGGGGCCAGCAGCAGGGTCAGGGCGCGCAGTCCTTCGCCCAGTACCGCCCGTAAGTCGGCCGGGGCATCCGCAGGGACCTTCATCAGGCTGTTGGTCAGCTCCATGATGGCGGCGATGGCGACGTTGAAATGATAGCGCCCGTCCATGTTGCGGCTGACCCGATCAATGCACTGATGCACCGCGCGGCGCAGGTCCACCGCCTCGGCGGAGAGATCTGCGGGCAGTGCCGGGGGCGTGGCGCCATACTCGTGGACCAGGCGCCAGAACCGGTTGAGGAAGCGGTAAGCCCCTTCCACGGCGCTGTCCGACCACTCCAGATGCTGTTCCGGCGGCGCCGCAAAGAGGATAAAGAGACGCGCGGTATCGGCTCCGTAGCGGTCGATCAGGCCTTGCGGGTCCACCGTATTACCCTTGGATTTGCTCATCTTGCTGCCGTCTTTGAGCACCATGCCCTGAGTCAGCAGATGGCGGAAGGGCTCATCGTGGGCGCCGTCGGCGGGCAGCAGGCCGACATCGCGGAGCAGGCGGTTGAAGAAGCGGGCGTAGAGCAGATGCAGCACCGCGTGCTCCACACCGCCCACATACTGATCCACCGGCAGCCAGTCGGCGGCGCGCTGGTCGAGCATCTGCCCGGCATCGGGGCAGGCGAAGCGGGCGTAATACCAGGAGCTCTCGACAAAGGTGTCCATGGTGTCGGTTTCCCGCCGGGCTGCGGCGCCACATTGCGGGCAGGCCACCTGGGTGAACTCGGGGTCGTCCAGCAGCGGCGAACGCGGGTCTTTAAGCTGGTAGTGGGTCGGCAGGATCACCGGCAGATCTCGCTCCGGTACCGGCACGACGCCGCAATGGGGGCAGTGGATCATGGGGATGGGCGTGCCCCAGTAGCGCTGGCGGGAGATACCCCAGTCGCGCAAACGGAAGTTGACCGTCTTCCGCCCCAGTCCCTTGGCGGCTACGGCTGCGGTGATGCGGCTCTTGGCCTCTTCATTGGCCAGGCCGTCGAAAGTCCCGGAGTTGAATAAGGTGCCGCTGCCGGTGTAGGCCTCGGTCATGGCTTCGCCGCCGGTGACAATACCCTCGGTCTGAATCACCGCCCGAACGGGCAGGCCATATTTGTGCGCGAACTCAAAGTCCCGCTGATCATGGGCGGGCACACTCATCACCGCGCCTTCGCCGTAACCCATGAGCACGAAATTGGCGGTCCAGACGGGTAGCTCCACGCCGGTAAGCGGATGCCGCACGTTCAGGCCGAGGGGATGTCCCTCCTTCTCCTGGGTTTCGATGCTGGCTTCGGAAACGGACCCATGGCGGCAGCGTTCGAGGAAGGCCGCGAGTTCAGCGCTGTTTTCCGCCGCCTGAACGGCCAGGGGATGTTCCGGGGCCACCGCCAGATAGGTCGCCCCCATCAGGGTGTCGGGACGGGTGGTGAAGACCTTGATGACACCGTCGCCAGCGGCCAGCGGGAAATGAATCTCTGCGCCTTCCGAGCGACCGATCCAGTTGCGTTGCATGGTCAGTACCTGCTCCGGCCAGCCCTCGCTCAGGGTGTCGAGGCCGCTCAGCAGTTCTTCGGCGTAGGCGGTGATGCGCAGAAAATACTGCACGATCTCCTTGTGCTCGACCGGCGCGCCGGAGCGCCATCCACAGCCGTCCACCACCTGCTCGTTGGCGAGGACGGTCTGGTCCACAGGGTCCCAGTTGACGGTGCTCAGCTTCTGATAGACCAGACCTTTCTCCCAGAGCTTCACGAACAGCCACTGCTCCCAGCGATAGTAATCCGGCGTGCAGGTGGCGAACTCCCGTGACCAGTCGTAAGACAGGCCCAGCCGCTGCAACTGGCCGCGCATGTGGGCGATGTTATCCATGGTCCACTGCGCCGGTGCCAAACCATGCTTGAGGGCCGCATTCTCCGCAGGCAGGCCGAAGGCATCCCAACCCATGGGCTGCATGACTTCCTTGCCCCGCATCCGCTGATAGCGGGCGATGGCGTCGGCGATGCTGTAGTTGCGCACATGTCCCATGTGCAATTGCCCGGAGGGGTAGGGAAACATGGCGAGGGCGTAGAATTTTTCACCCGAGGGCGTCGCGGCGGCCTTGAAAGTCTGCTGATCGTGCCAGCGCTGCTGCACGGCGGCTTCGAGCTCTTGCGGGGAGTAGGCGGGAGTTTCCATAAATTTATCTTGAGCCGGATACCAAATGTGGCACAAAGGTTGCCATAGGCACCGGGGTGGCGCAATGGTTTACGGCGCTATTTCAGCCATCGGGCAAGGGGCAAGACGGGTTTTGGCTTGGGCATAGGTGGCTACCTGGCCTTCCGCGATCGCCTGTTCACCGCGTGCAATGGCTTCCATATCATTCATAGTGCGTCCACATCCGCAGGACGCGAACTATTTTCTCTTTCGTGAAAACTTCGTACACGATACGGTGCTGAATATTGATGCGGCGAGCGTATGCGCCAGCTAGATCGCCGACCAACTTTTCAAAGGGTGGTGGATTTTGAAATGGATCGTTGGCAAGAACCGCGAGCAGTTCTTGCGCCTTTGATTTAAGGCCACTTGCAGCAAGCTTCTTTGCATCCTTCATTGCATGCTTGGAATAAACAACGTCCCAATTCACCACTCAAGCTCCTTCGAGCTTTTTGGGAGGGGCTCAGCCATACCCGCCTTGATGGACTCGCGCATGCCAGGCACGGCCAGAAGGTACAAGGTTTCTTGAATTGCGCTCCAATCTTCCGCGGAGAGCAGCACGGCACTGCTCCGTTTTCCGGAAATGATGATTGGCTCATGAGACTCTGCTGTTTGATCAATGAGCCGGTACAGATTTGCGCGAGCTTCGCTGGCGGTAAGCGTGTTCATTTCGTGCTCCTTCAAAGAAGCCTTTATGGTACGTGTTCGCGTACGCTTGTCAAGTGACTATGCGAGGGCTACACCGGGCGCATCTGTCAGGCTTGTTGTGAAAAAGCCGTAGAAGATGCAGTGCGCCCCGCAACGTTCAAGTTGGGCCTTGCGATGAGGAACCGCAAGTTACTCATGAGTGAACGGGAGACGCGGAGAGCTTTACACCGAGAGCATGGAGTAGCTTGAGCATTGTGTCGTAGCGTAGCTTGGCGCCAGGCGTAAGCGCCTTAATGCAACCTCGACCGAAGGGTTAGCGATCGGGCATTGATCGTGGCGTCAAAACGAAACTATTGAGGTCAGTTCCGAACGAATGCCGAGTTAGCTGCTGATACTTTGCTCACGATCAAGTACCCAGCACCTTTGATTGTTTGTAAATCCAATATGCTCGTAATACGAGTTGGCAGTGGGAGCTGCAACCAGAATTAATTTGCATTTCGGCCCCAATTCCTCTTGAGTGATGACTTGCAGTTTCTTCCCAATACCAGTTTTTTGATATTTCCTATGAACTGCTAGATCAGAAAGGTAGCAGGCATAATGAAAATCTGTCATTGAACGTGCAATGCCTACCAGTTCTTCACCATGCCAGGCAGTAACCATCAGATTGCTATTTTTGACCATACCTTCCATGCATTCACGATCTTCAATTGGCCTGCGTTCGCCAAGTGTCGATTCCCGCAGTAACTCAATGAATTGATCCGTTGATACTGGAGCGTTGATTTTATATTCGATGCTCATCTTCATCTTTTGCAGCTAACGTAAATTGTACAGCACCATAGTGCTGTGTAACATGGATAAATGTAGGTTAACATGAGGGAGCATATATGGCTACTACTAACCGCCTAATGCGGACAGGCCCTATTCGTAACGCCCCCATTTGACTTGCTCCCCAGGCAAATGATTATCTGTTTCTTCAACGCGACCGGGATAAGGCGATGCGCACTGATTATCTGAACATACCCATCCGGGACTGCGGTGAGCCGCTGCAGGGCATTTCGAATAACAAAAATTTCACGACTTGAGAATGGAATATTCCCCT
>NZ_JAGDVS010000016.1 GCF_023255755.1 Acidithiobacillus sp.
TGCTGACGTTCATGGTTGGCTCCCCCGGATTTTTTGTAAGAGGGCGGTGGTGCTGCGCTCGTGGCGAAAAGGAATGCTAAGCACCCGGCCGCCTCTGGCCTGCACCCAATCGGCGCCGACGATGCGGTCTATCGGCCAGTCGCCACCCTTGATCAGCACGTCGGGTTGGAGATGCTGGATGAGTTTCAGCGGGGTATCGTCGTCAAACACCGTGACGAAATCCACCGCCTGTAATCCGGCGAGCACCGCCATGCGGTCCTCCTCACTGTTGACCGGGCGATCCGCACCTTTGCCGAGGCGGCGCACCGAGGCATCACTGTTGACGCCCACCACCAGGCAGGCGCCTTCGGCGCAGGCTTCGGCGAGATACTGCACATGGCCCCGATGCAACACATCAAAGACGCCGTTGGTAAAGACGAGGGGGCGCCGGAAGGCGCAGGCCGCACGCAACGCCTCCCGGTCGCGGAGCACCTGACCTGTGCGCAACGCGGGCGCGGGAGGGTTGTCCGTAAAACTGGCGTCGACACCATTGCAGAGGGCATGGATGAGGACGAGGTGGACTTCCTGAATGCGCGCTGTGTTCTGCTCCGGCACGCGCAATTCAATGTCCGCAGGGCGCAGCAGTGGCGCCAGTTGTCCGCCTCCCCTGCCCGTAAGGGCCAGCACCCACATGCCGCGCTGCTGGGCGGTATGGATAGCGGCGAGGACGTTGGCGGAGTTGCCCGAAGTGCTGAAAGCGACCAGGCAGTCACCCGGACGACCCAGCGCCTCAATCTGTCGGGCGAAAATCTGTTCGTAGCAGGCATCATTGGCGATGGCCGTGACCACGCTGCTGTCGGTACTGAGGGCGATAGCGGGCAGGGCGCGGCGCGCCGTCTCAAAGCGGTTGACCAGTTCCGAGGCCAGGTGCTGGGCATCGCCGGAAGAACCGCCATTGCCGCAACTAAGCACCTGCCCGCCAGCTTGCAAGGTGGCAATCAGACGCTGGCTGGCCTGTGCAAAAGGCACTGCCAGTACCGCCGCCGATCTTTCTTTGCAGGCGATGCCGGCGCGGAAGGCGGAATTCATCCAGTCAGTGACGGTCATGGGCTGGGTACTCTAAAGGCATCACGAATCCAGTCTGCCGGGGCGTCACCGTCGAGGGCGATGACATCAAAGCGGCAGGGCCGTAACCCGTGCTGAGGGTTACGCAAAAGAAAGTACTCCGCGGCGCGGATCAGCCGCCTTTGCTTGCGACCGGTGACACTGGCCGCCGCACCCCCCTGCCGGTCGTGGGCGCGCTGGCGCACCTCCACGAAGACCAGGGTATCGCCATCGAGGGTGATGATGTCAATTTCTCCCATCCGGCAGCGATAGTTGCGTGTCAGAGGATGAAGCCCCTGCGCGGCGAGCAGGGCGACGGCGCTGTCTTCACCCTGCTGACCTAAATTCTGGCGTGGTGACGGCATGATTCAGGTGCCCGGCTTGGGCACTCCCGGCAAAGGCACGATTTGGCCATTCTCCACTTCCATCCATTCCATGTCACGCATGATCTGGTTATCGGCAGCGAAGTGGAGGATGCCCGTGGTACCGTTCAGGCTACCCGTCATGTCTTTAGCCAGAACGCGCTCCGCCATCCGGTAGGCATCCAGCCCGAAGGCCGCCATGCGCCACTGGGCATCACTGGCGTTGGGCAGGGTGGTGCGCAGCAGAGGCGCTGCTGGCGGCCAGCTTTGCCCAGGGCTGATGATCCACGGCATATCGACGGACTCAATGCCAGAGAGCCTCTGCGCATCGCCGGGCAAGGCGGCGCCGTGCAGCAACGCCGGGCTGAAAATAGGCACAGTGCTATTGATCAGGCGGATAGAGGTAACGGCAGCACTGGCGTTTTTCGCATCGGTAATCAGAAAGACAAAGCTGCGTTGCCCGGGCGGTATACTCAACAGTTGTCGCGCGTTATCCGCCAGAGAGCGTCCCGGCAGATAGGTGGTGACACCGCCGACCGTACCGCCGAGCTTCTTCCAGACCGCGATAAAGTCTGCCTGAATGGCGGCGCCACTGGAGTCCTGCGGATAAAGCACATAGGCACGACGGTAACCCGCCCCATAGCTCTGGGCGGCAATTTGCCGGGCGGCGACGTCACGGCTCAGGCTCAGGGTATAGAGCCCCGGCTGCTGCACACCGGGCGCCGTGCCGAGCGCAATGACCGGCGGATCGCTGGGTTTCCTGACGGCGGCTACGGCGTTGATATCCTGGGGCAGCCAGGGGCCGACGAAGACCTTGCAGCCCTCTTTTACCCCGCGTTCAAAGAGTACGGCGGTGTAACTGGGGTTGCCGGTGGTCCGCAGGACGCGCACCGCAGGACCGGATTGTAATTGCGCTGCGGTGGCCATCCCGGCGGTGATGGCTTGGGAGAGGGGCGCATAGGGCCCGCTGGAGGGTAACAAGGCGCATATACTCCCGAGCGCCGGGCTGAGAGCAGAAGTGTCGGTGGTGGTCGCGGTGTTGTCCGCGAAGTTTATGGGCGGGTGCCCAGGATGTGCCGCCAGCCAGGCACTAATCGCTGCCTGTCGCTGTTGCGGATCGGGATACTGCCGGGTGATCAGGGCGACAGCGATCCACTCCTGCACCAGGGGGTTGCCGCTGCGTCCCTGCCAATTCTGCAGTTTCGCAGCCGACTGCAAGTCGAGAAGGGCATGAATGCGGCGATGATTCTCTGCAACCTCATTACTACCCAGAAGGCTGTCCCGTTCGATCAGGAAATTCAGTGCGGTGAGCTCGTGACCTTCCTGCGTGTAGAGCGTGGCCAGAGTACCCATGGCCTGAGCGCGTACATCCTGAGGTGTGCTGGCGATGGTCAGCAGTTCTTCGAGATTGCCCTTGGCACTGGGGGTTTGCCCTTGATCCATGAGCCCCTGAGCGCGGATCCAAAGCGCCGCCCCGCGCAATTCGGCGTTGTTATGCTGCAAACGCAGCACTTCATTAGCCAGTAATATCGCAACTTGCGGTTTTTGTCCCTTTAGGGAGGCTTGTGCGGCTTCCATCAGGTAATTGAGTTGGGTTTGTCCCCGTGCCTCGGCGGCCGCGTGGATGTAGTCCCTGGCCGCCTCCAACTCGTGCCCGTCGGCCATGAGTTGGTCGGCATGTTGCGCCGTTGATGTTTCAGGGACGCTTGTCGTCGTTTCGGCAGGCGCAGGCGCTGGACTCGACGAGAGTGGCGTCTTATGTGGCATACTCGCGCAAGCACTAAGGCCCGTGGCCAGGGCCAGGGTCATCAGCAGGCGCAAAGAGGCCTTCAGGGCTGGGCGGGGTGTCATGAGCAGAGTGTATGGAGAAAGGAGAAGGTATTCAATGACTGAAACACGACCTCAGTCGGGAGTAGGGTGATGGATAGCCTTACAGAACCGGCGGCAGGCGTCGCCGGCCAATTAACCATCATTGCCACCCCCATCGGTAACCTCGATGATCTTTCATTGCGTGCGCAACGGGCGATTAGCAGTGCCGCCCTGATTCTGGTGGAAGATCGCCGTCATGCCCAGCGCCTCTTTCAGCATCTGGGTGTGCGGCCCAAAACGCTGGCACTGCACGAGCATAACGAGAGGGCGCTTGCCCCGCAGATTGCCCAGCGTATCGCCGCTGGGGAGCATATTGCCCTGCTGTCAGATGCGGGGATGCCGCTGATTTCTGACCCTGGATTTCCGTTGCTGGCCCTCCTCCGGGAGCGGCAATTACCGGTGACGATTATTCCCGGGCCTAACGCCGCGTTGGCCGCGTTGGCGCTGTCCGGCCTGCCCAGTGATCGCTTCAGCTTCGAGGGCTTTCTGCCTGCTAAGGCGGGGGCGCGGCGGGCCCGGCTACAGGCCCTGCAGCGGGAGGCGCGCAGCATGATTTTTTATGAGGCACCGCACCGGATCGGCGAGACCTTGGCGGATATGGCTGAATTATGGGGTCCAGATCGCGGGGCAGCGCTGTGCCGGGAGTTGACCAAGATGTATGAGGAGTGCTTGCGGGACAGTCTGGGTGGGCTGGTAGCGCTGCTGCAGGCGCATCCGGACAAAGTGCGCGGCGAGATGACGCTGGTGGTGGCGGGGGCACCGGAGCAAACTCAGGAAGTAACCGATGCCGACCAGTTGCTCAGCCCGCTGCTCGCTGAATTGCCGCTGGCCCAGGCCGTGCGTATCGCTGCGAATCAGAGTGGCATGGCCCATCGTTTTCTCTATGCACGTGCGTTGGTCTTGACTTCTGATCAAGGCCCCGCTTAAATACGGCCTCTTGGCCCAGGTAGCTCAGTCGGTAGAGCAGAGGACTGAAAATCCTCGTGTCG
>NZ_JAGDVS010000182.1:0-6124 GCF_023255755.1 Acidithiobacillus sp.
GGCGGCGGCGGCGGCTCCCGATTGGGACGACCCGTTACCCCTCACCGAACATGAGATCGGCGACCCCTATCCAATGGGCGCACTGCCCGACCCCATCAAGGCGGTCGTGCAGGAGGTTCAAGGATTCATTCAAGCACCGACCGCACTGGTGGCGGCTTCGGTACTCAGTGCCCTGTCAGCGGCGGCGCAAGGGCTGGCAAATGTGCAGCGGGACAAAGGTCTAGCCGGACCTTGTTCTTTGTATTTTCTTTCCATCGCTGAGAGCGGCGAACGCAAGAGCGCCATAGACACAACGGTCCTTGAGGGTGTCCGGGCATACGAAATCGAAGAAGAAGAATCTGCAAAAGGGCTGCGGAAGATTCACGCGGCCAAGTTCAGGTCGTGGGAAGCTCAGGTCGATGGTGTTGTGTCATCAATCCGGTCAGACGCCAAAGCCGGAAAGCCGGTCGGCGAGCTTGAATCTAAGTTGATGGAACTGGAACGGAACAAGCCCCGACCCGTCATCGTGCCCCGCGTGCTTTGGGACGACACCACGGTCGAGGCGCTCATCGCTGGCATGGCTTCCAACTGGCCCAGCGCGGCGATTATCAGCGCGGAAGCCGGGGTCGTCTTCGGCGGCCATTCCATGAAAAAGGACAACCTGACCGGCGGCCTGGCAGTGCTCAACAAATTATGGTCAGGCGAACCCATCCGGGCGGATCGTAAAACGGAAGGGGCAAGCGTCCTCCTCAACAGCGGGCGGCTGACTTTGGGTCTGGCCGTGCAGGAGAGTGTGGTCCGGCAATTCTTTGAGTCCTCAAAAGGCATTGCCAGAGGGTCCGGCTTTGCGGCTCGTTTCCTGATTAGCTGGCCTGCATCGACTCAAGGCACCAGATTCTATAAATCTATGGGCACCACGATTGCGACCCATCGTTTTACAGAACGGCTCAAGGCGATGATCGGCGCGACCGAGTTGCTGGTCGACGGCTGCGACCTGAAAACCATACCTCTGTCGCCAGCGGGAAAAGCGGCGTGGGTCAGCTTCCATGACGGCATCGAGCGCGAGTTGCTCCCAGACCATGAGTTCAGCGACAACAAAGACTCTGCCAGCAAAGCGGCTGAAAACGTGGCGCGTCTTGCTTGCCTTTTCCACCTGTTCGAGCACGGACCATCTGGAGAGATCAGCGCCGACCACGTAGGGGCAGCAGCAGCCCTTGTTACGTGGCATCTGTACGAAGCCCGGCGCTTCCTTGGAGAGATTGCCCAGCCCGCCGACCAGATCGCGGCGGAGCGGCTCGACGCATGGTTACTGCAACAGCAGGGTCCGGTCAGCGCCACCACGATCATGCACAAAGGCCCGGCAGATACGCGCAAAAGATCGGAACTGGATAAAGCCCTGCAGGAGCTTATGGCCTGCCACCGGGTCCGCGTATCCAAGGTCGGCAAATCTTCCAGCGTTTCAGTAAATCCGACTCTACGGCAAGGAGGTTGATATGGCATTGCGCGACTTGTACCGGAAGTTTTTGCCGGACCCATATCCGGCTCTTGAGCGGGAGGCCATCCAGAGCGAGGACGACCTGCCCCCGGATCGCGGCTGGGACGATATACCCGGCTTCGAGAACGTGACCCCGATTAGCCTTGAGGCTTATCGCGCATTGCTGACCCGGCTCCACGGCTGGAGGTATCCAGAATGAAAAAGCGCCGACCAGCAGTATCAGTGCCACCGGGCTACATGGATGCACTCGGCAAGCTCTACGGTAAACAGCCCATTGGTGGGCCAGAAACGGCCCTAGAATCGACGCAAACAGCCGGGGCGCTACCAATGCACCACCCAGACGAGCGGGAGGCGCAGAGGCGATTCTCACGGGTATAGAAACATAACCTTGTAATTCAGAGTAACTACTGTACAATTAAACACTATCAACATTGAATGAGGACATAAGCAATGACAGCAGCGAATTACATGCAGGCCCGACGCGCAAGATTGCGGTCCGAAGGCCGTGTCACCCGGCTGGCTACTGAAATAGCCACCCCGGCCCGGCTCAGTCTCGACCACTTGGCGACCATCCACCGGCGTACCGTCAGGGCTGAACTTGAATTTTTAATCTCGGAGGCCATAAGCAATGTCGGAAAGCACTAACCCAGACCGGAAGCACACGATTGCAGTCACCGCCGAAGAGTTGGAACGGGTGGTTAAGGCTCGCATCGAAGGCCAGCCCAAACCGGCGCCGACGTTCCGTGATTTGCCACCTGAACAGCAACGTCAACGTTTACGCAAAATGGGAGTCCCAGTATGAACCACGCAGAAGCAAAAACCGCATATGACGCAGCCCTTGCCGCTGAACAGAGCGCACAGGCCGCATTGGATACCGCCAAGGAAGCCAAGAACGCAGCGTTACTCAGTGCATCCCGCACGGGCGTCGCACCCGATGACAAAACCATCATCGCCGCCGCCGCCGCAGTCACCACGGCATCCACCCGGCTTGAGATGGCTGCTATGGTCCGTGCCGATGCCGAGACGACCATGTATCAGGCGGAGATTGACTGGCTCACCGATGAAGCGGCGAAGCTGGTCACTCGCTATGCTGACGCAGGTGCGGCAGCCACCCAGGCGGGCGACCGCGCCCGACAAGCATTTGCCGACGCACAGAGCGCCCTCTCTGAATGGCTGGCAGCCAACCAGACCCGTGCGGCGGTTGCCAGTGACGCGGCCATGTTTGACGCCAGCGTTGACGCGGCATGGAGCAAAACAAATCCCATCCTTGGCGGCAAACACATGAGCGAGCGCCCAAAATCCCGTATTCGCGCACATGGCGTCGGGAGGCACATCACCGTGCAGCTTATCGGTCCGATTGGCGAAACGGTCCCGGTTCAAGAGGTCCGCTAATTTTCGCGGTGGCGCGGCGGCTTGGGGCTTAACGGCCCCTTTTTTTTTGAACACAGAGAGGTGAATACAATGGCAAACAGACATGCAATGAAAAATCTGGCGCAGGCGCTTGGGCTGCAATACTCGGTACTAGCCCAGGCCACACGCGAGGAAGAACTCAAGGCCCGCACCGCTGGACTACCGCAAGGCTATCAAAACGACTTCATGCCCTATCTGGACGCATATGGGAAACCAAGGTGCGCGGCCAAGACTCGGCAGGGAGTACCGTGCAAGGCGCAGGGGTTAGGGCGTGGGCACCGCTGTCCATTCCACGGCGGCTTGAGCACTGGACCCACGACCGAGGAAGGCAAGGCGAAAGCATTGGCGGCATTGGCGAGAGGGCGGGGGAAATCCTGACTTTTCCTGACATTTCGTCGTGTACGTACGTGCGTCATCGGGTGCATAGAGCCGGGGCAATTTTCGGAGCGGTACATGCGTGCGGGCGTGTGCGTCATGGGGTGCTGGCTGGGCAATTTCCCCTCTATAAAAAGAGGCTGTCACAGTGACGAAGCACATGAATAATATTCACACGGCACAGGCATTGCTTATTATTAGCAACTCTTGTGCCCGTGAATATCGCTCATTGCGACCGGGAGACGCGGCGAGAAATGCCCCCGGAAGGCCCGGAAATTGGGGACCATGCCGGGTTCTGTGACTATCACGAAACGCGGCTGGCGCTGAGATCGGCAACTTGTCGGAAATCCCGACCGGACCACACCTGGATGTGGGCAGCCCGACCACCTTCCCGCACAGTCTTTCTCTCCAGTCGCATCAATCGCACACCCCCGCCAAAGTCACCAGCGCCAGCAATATCAACAGCTTACAGGGTACAGGCTCCCCACAATCGCAAGAATCGCAAAGAATCGCACAGAATCGCAGAGCAAAAACAGGCACTTCCCTTTGCAGAGTCTTTCATCTTTTCAATGACTTACGATCAGCACCCCTCCCAGAATCGCAGGAATCGCAAGAATCGCAGAGGTATCCCACAGAATCGCAGAATCGCCAGAACCGCTATAAAGTAATTTTAAGAATATATTATTATTTAATAATATTCTGATAGAAGGCATGGGACAGGGGGAGAAAGACTGTGCAGAGGGGTGAAGATTCTGCCAGATCAGGGGTCGGTTTTAGGCCCGATTTTCCCCAAATGCTTACAATGCGCTTACACGAAAAAGGAAAGGCACCCAGCCTACTGCACTAAGTGCCTGTTTTATTTGGTGCTGGCGACCGGAATCGAACCGATGACCCACTGATTACAAATCAGTAGCTCTACCGACTGAGCTACGCCAGCTAGACGCGCAGTTTAACGCGAGGCGGGCGGTGTTTTCAAATCCGGCGGAGCCTGATGGTGGCGGTGCAGCCCGATCCAGAGCAGCGCACCCGGCAGGCTGGTCAGCACGACGGTAAAGCCCAGCAAAAGTGAGAGCGCCAGTGCCTGTTCATGCCCCATGTGCAGGTAAGACAGGTAAAACACCATCAGCCCCTCACGCAGTCCCCAGCCCGCAAAAGAGATGGGCAAGGCCAGAAAAAGGCTGATCACCGGCCAGACCACCCAAACCGCCACGGCGTCGGGGGCTTCACCCAGGGCACGGGCGAGCAGCCAGAAAGTCAGGATGGAAAAAAATTGCACCACAAAGGAAAGCACAATCGTTCCACCGAGGGCCAGACGATGACGCAGCAGCGCGCCCATACCGAGACGAATGTCGTGCAGCTTTTCACCCAGTTTACCCGCAAATTTTTCCAGAAAGTTGAGCAATGGGCTCAGAATCAAAAATACAATCAGGACGTAGGCGAAGACCAGAATCCCAATCGTCCAGCCCATCTGCGGCAACAATCCCACCCGCGCACCGCCCAGCACAAAGGCCACGGCAGCAATAGCGATGAGCGCCCCCAAACCCATGAAGCGGTCTCCGAACACTGCGGCCAGCGCCAGCGGCATGGAGTGGGTCTGATGACGGGTGTACCAGGCGCGGATCACGTCACCCGATACGGAACCCGGCAGTACTTGATTGAAATAGGCACCTACCCAGTTCAGCCGCAGCAGCCAGAGCATGGGTGCGGAGCGCTCCATTGCCATGAGAATAATACGCCAGCGTATGGCAGACACCGATAGATTCATGGCATAGGACAACACGGCCGCCACAAACCACAACGGGCGTAGCGCCGCAAAACGCTGACCCAGTTCCTGCCAGTTGGTGTTATGCAGGAGCCAAAACAGAATGCCGACCGTAAAGACGATCTGCAGCAACAATTGCCAATGGGTATGACGTTTTTTGTTTTCTTCGGACATATTCAGTTTTTTGCAGTCAAGACTGGCAGCGACTCTATGCCAGATGGGGGCACCATGACAAACACCCTCATCCCTCTCCCGCCAATGCTGCAAGCTCGCGATGAAATACGGCCACCTTATCCAGCGTCTCCTGATACTCCGCATCCGGATCAGAATCCGCGACAATGCCGCCCCCCGCCCAGAAGCGCAGTTCTCCCTGAACCGCTGTCATACTGCGAATGGCAATATTCATATCCAGGCCGCCGCGCTGGTCCAGATAACCAACACTCCCGCAATACAGGCCACGCGGTCCGGCTTCCAGTTCAGCAATGATTTCCATGGCGCGACGCTTGGGAGCCCCGGTAATAGAGCCCCCCGGAAAGCAGACCTCCAGCGCACTCAAGGCATCCTGTCCCGGTGCTAAGCGCGCCTCCACTACGCTGACCAGATGATGAACGTGGGCGTAAGATTCGAGCGCGCAGAGTTGCGGCACCTGCACCGAGCCAGTCGCTGCCACCCGCCCCAGATCGTTACGCAACAGATCGACAATCATCACGTTCTCGGCACGATCCTTGGGGCTGGCTAAAAGAGCCTGCGCCATCTGTTGGTCTTCCTGCGGATCCTCCAGACGCGGACGTGTCCCTTTGATGGGTCGGACCTGCAAACGCTCTTTTTGAACCCGCAGCAGCCGTTCCGGGGAAAAACTCAGCACCGCGCCCTGGGGCAGGGACAAATATGCCGAAAAAGGCGCCGGATTGACCGTCCGCAGACGCTGGTATAGCGACCATGGCGATCCTGTGTATGGGACGGCGAAGGGTTGGGCCAGATTCACCTGATAGCAGTCACCCGCCTGGATATACTCCTGCACCCGGCCAAAAGCTGCGGCATAGTCGCTGCGATTCCAGAGCGGCTGCACCGGCCCCTGCACCTGGAAAGATGGATCGGGGGAA
>NZ_JAGDVS010000182.1:6134-23731 GCF_023255755.1 Acidithiobacillus sp.
GTCGCGCGAGCCAGGCGTGGCTGCCACTCCGCAAGTGCCTGCACCATCCGGTCTTCGGGGGCACAAAGCCAGGCCTTGCGCCCATGATGGTCGACCAGCAGCGCCGTGTCGTAAATACCGAAGGCCGCTTCAGGAAGAGACTGTGTAGGAGGCTGCGGAATACCCTGCCCCGCCAGCCCGAAATCATAGGCCAGATACCCCAGCGCCCCACCCGTGAACGGTAATTCTGCGGGCAGAGAAGCGGCATTGGGGGGGCTCGTCACCGACTCGCGCAACGCCTCCCAGAGCGAAAGCGCCGAGCGCCGCGCGGGACCATCCCCATCGGCAATCCAAAGCCGCCCCGCCTCTTGCCACAGACGCTGGCGCGGTGCCGTCACCAGCATGCTGTAACGCCCCTGCGGGGACACCGTCGCACCGCTATCCAGAAAGAAGGACCAGGGCGTTGAGGCGAGCGGCGCAAACACCGTGGCGACATTCTCAGGATAAGGCACCACACATTGGGTCAGTACGGGGTGAGGCATAAGCAGCGCGGCGTCCACTGAAACGGGAGCATCAGCATAAGGGAGAAGTGTGATTTTGCCCATTCCCGGATGCGGCTTGGGGGCACCTCACCGCGGGATTCTTCCTTGACGACTGACCGAGCGGTCAGTATCTTGTGGCCTTACCGTCACGATAGGGTCATTCCCATGCGCGCAGATCGTCTCCCCCCACGTCTTTCGCTTCTCATGGCGACATTGATTCTGGGCACGACGCCCGCCGGGGCGGAAAGCCTCATTGATGCGTATCAACAGGCCTACCAGACGGATCCGACACTGGCTCAAGCCCGCGCCGAACTGTCGGCACAGATGCAGGACAAGCCCCTCGCCCGTTCCGCCCTGCTCCCCCATGTGGGTGCCGGTGCCGGTGTTGGCTTTAACACCGCCGACATCACCGGCTTTGGAGCGGAGCCCATCAATCGCGCCTACCTGTCAGACAGCTACAGCGTCAACATTACCCAATCCGTTTTTGACGGTCAGGCATGGACAGCGCTCAAGCAAGCCGACACCAAGATTCAGGCGAGCGCAGCAGCCCTCACCTATACCGAACAACAACTGGCCCTACAGGTGGCTCAGGCCTACTTCGGCGTACTGGAGGCGCAGGCCCAGAAACATGTTACCGAAAAACAGAAATCGCTGCTCGAAAGTATTTACAAACAGACGGACGCCACCCTGAAAATTGGCACCGGGGATATCATTGCCGTACGTGAGGCACAAGCCCGCCTTGATGCCGCCAAAGCTGATCTCATCAAGGCCCGCAACGGGGTCGCTGTTGCCCAGCGCCGCCTGCAACGACTCACCCATCATCCCATCGGCGTGCTCGACAACCTGGGGCATTATGAGGCCATGGGTCCCCAGCCCGACGATATGACCCGTTGGGTACAAAGTGCCGTCAAAGATCAACCGCTGCTGCATCAGGCGGAAGCGCAGTTGCAAACCGCGCAGGACCAGGTCGAATATAACCGCCGTGCGCGCTGGCCGGTGGTGAATCTTCAGGGTATCGCACAACACTCCCTGGGTAGCCCCTTCCCCGGCATGGCCATGAATCAGGCCGGGGTGAGTCTCAACCTCTCCGTGCCCTTCTATCAGGGCGGACACACCTCTGCCTCCGTACAACAGGCACAGGCGCAGACCATCGCCAGTATTGATCACGTCGCCAATGTCCGCGATGAAGTCACGCTCAATACCCAAACCGCCTTCCTCAACCTCAAAGACAGCGTGGCACAATTGCGCGCTGCCAAAGAGACCGTAGCCTCGGCCAAAGTTTCCCTGGAAGGCACGCGCAAGGGCTATGAGGTGGGTACCCGCTCCATCATCGACCTGCTGCAGACGGCCACGGATTACATCCGCGCCGAGCAGGACTACAATGTGGCGTTCTATAATCAGATAATAGCGCGGGTACAACTTAAGGCCGCCTCTGGCCAGGTCAATATGGCGGATCTCGAAGCCATCAACGCCTTGCTGGACAATAGCGCAAACCCGTAGTCCACTAGCCTGGGAGTATATGACGCATGGCCGCTACCAAAAAAAAGATGGTCATTGCCGCAGTGGTCATTCTCGCCATCGGTGCCGGAGTGACCTATTGGGAAACCCGCCCTACGGCTCCCGCCGATCAGGTCACCATTTATGGGAATGTGGACATCCGCCAGGTGCAAGCGGCTTTCGACGACAGCGGACGCATCCTGCGTCTCGCTGTGCAGGAGGGTGACCGCGTCCACAAAGGCCAGTTGCTGGCGGAACTCGACCCGACCCGCTTTCAGGATGCGGTGGACCGTGATCAGGCCAGTGTTGCCGCGCAAGAACAGGTGCTGGCCCGCCTGCTGGCTGGTTCCCGTCCCGAAGAAATCGCTGAAGCCCGGGCGAACGCCGCCGCCGCTCAGGCCACCCTGGCCAATGCGGAAATCACCTGGCGCCGGCAGCAGGCGCTGGCCGCTGAGCAATATGTACCCAAGCAGAATCTGGATAATGCAGCCGCCGCCCTGAAAACCGCCCGGGCCAATCTGGATCACGCCCAACAGGGCCTGACCCTGGCGATCAAAGGGCCGCGCCAAGAAGACATTGCCGCTGCCCGCAGCCAGCTCACCGCCGAGCAGGCCGCTCTGCATCTGGCACAGCGCCAACTGGCGGACACCAAACTCTTCGCGCCGCAAGAGGGCGTGGTACAGGACCGCATCCTCGAACCGGGGGATATGGCCAGTCCACAGGTGCCCGTTTTTACCCTTGCATTGGACAATCCCATCTGGGTACGTGCCTATCTGCCCGAGAAATCGCTGGGGCAGGTGCGCCTCGGCATGCAGGCCAACATCGAGAGTGATTCTTTTCCAGGAAAGCATTTCGCGGGTTGGGTCGGCTTTATTTCGCCCACGGCTGAATTCACCCCCAAGACCGTACAGACCACCGAACTGCGCACCGAGCTGGTGTATCGGGTGCGTATTTATGCCTGTAATCCCGGGCACCAGTTGCGCCTGGGCATGCCCGTGACGGTGCAGATTCCGCTCCGAAATAACCCGCCACAGAATCGGAACACGAACGTCTGCGGACGCTGAACCATGACCGACACGACCTTGCGTTTCAGTCAGGTCAGCAAAAGCTTCGCCCGCGGCAAAGACCGGGTGCAAGCGCTGAACAACCTGGATATGAGCCTTCCCCCAGGTTCCATCACCGGCCTTTTAGGCCCTGATGGCGCCGGCAAAACCACGCTGATGCGCCTTGCCGCCGGGCTGTTGATTCCCGACAGCGGCACGATATCCGTCCTCGGCGCCGATACCCGTCGGCAGGCGAGACAGGTGCAGACCGCCATCGGTTATATGCCGCAGCGCTTTGGTCTTTATGAAGATCTCACGGTACAGGAGAATCTCGACCTGTACGCCGATTTGCAGGGATTAACGCCGGTGGCGGCTGCTTCCCGCCAGCGGGAACTGCTCAAACTCACCGCACTCGGCCCCTTTGGTGCCCGGCGCGCCGGAGCGCTGTCCGGTGGCATGAAACAAAAGCTCGGCGTCGCTTGCGCCCTGCTGCGTGCCCCGCAACTGCTCCTCCTGGACGAGCCGACGGTGGGCGTGGATCCCATTGCCCGTCGCGAACTCTGGGTAATCATCCAGGGGCTCAAGGAACAGGGCGTCACGGTGCTCATGAGCACCGCCTATTTTGATGAGGCGGAGCGCTGTGACGAAATCATTCTGCTGCATCAGGGCAAGCTCCTGAAAAAGGACAGCCCTGCGGCCTTCCATCAACCGCTGAACGGGCGCTGTTTTCTAGTCACCCAGGCAGTGGTGAGCAAACGCCACCTGCGGGAAACCCTGCAACACCGGGCCAGCGTCCAGGACGCGCGCATCCTCGCCGAAGGCGTGCGCGTGCTCTGCCGGGATACCCGACCCCATGCCGTGGCGGGGGAAGACTGGCAGATTGCGGCACCTACCTTTGAGGATGCCTTTGTCGACCTGTTAGGTGCCCCCGAAGACCCGGATGCCGAAATCATGTCCGACCCTCCATCCGCCGCCCCGCCCACGGACCAGAAA
The DNA here is from genome assembly GCF_023255755.1 of Acidithiobacillus sp. Taxonomy (GTDB): domain Bacteria; phylum Pseudomonadota; class Gammaproteobacteria; order Acidithiobacillales; family Acidithiobacillaceae; genus Acidithiobacillus. The sequence continues at coordinate 10,189 of NZ_JAGDVS010000182.1, forward strand.
GCAGAAACCGTAGTGGAAGTGCGCGACCTATGCAAGTTCTACGGCAAGTTCGAGGCGGTTAAAGGCAACACCTTCACCGTTCGCAAAGGCCAGGTATTTGGCCTGCTGGGCGCCAACGGCGCCGGCAAGACCACCACCTTTCGCATGCTCTGCGGCCTGCTCCCCGCTTCTTCCGGCACCCTGCAGATTGCCGGAGTGGATATGCGCCATGCCACCGCCCAGGCCCGGGGCCGCATCGGCTACGTCGCCCAGAAGTTTGCGCTGTATGGCAACCTCAGCGCTGATCAGAACCTGGCCTTCTTCTCGGCGGCCTACGGGCTGCGCGGCAAGACGCGACAAACGCGTCTGGACTGGGCGCAACGGGAATTCCAGTTGGCCGACTATCGCAATGTCAATGTCGACGACCTACCCCTCGGAATCAAGCAGCGCCTGGCCCTGGCCTGCGCCCTCCTGCACGAACCGCCCATTCTCTTCCTGGACGAACCCACCTCTGGGGTGGATCCCCTCGCCCGCCGCGAATTCTGGCAGCGCATCAATGCCCTGGCCGAAGGCGGGGTGACGGTGCTGATCACCACCCATTTCATGGACGAGGCCGAATATTGCGACCAACTCGTCCTGATGTCTCTGGGCGAGGTGCTGGCCCAGGGCAGCCCCCAGGAAATACGGGATCAGGCCAAATATCCGGCACACCCCGAGCCGAGCATGGAAGAGGCCTTCATCCATCTCATTCAGGAACACGAAAGCCAGATCCGGAGAGCATCATGAAGCTCCAGCGCCTGCGCGGCCTGATTCGCAAGGAGTTCATCCAGATCTGGCGCGACCCATCCGCCATTGCCATCGCTTTTGTCATGCCGGTGTTTCTGCTTTTTCTTTTTGGCTATGGCGTATCGCTGGACGCGCGCCATGTGCCGGTGGCCGTGGTGGTGGACCAGCCCAGTGCGGAAACCAGCGCCTTTATCGGCGGGCTACAGCAGTCGGCTTACTTCACGCCACAGATCTATGGCAGTATTCAAGCGGCCCGACAGGCAGTGATGACGCGCAGAGCCGACGGTATTCTCTGGCTGCGCGGCGACTTCAGCCGTCAGGTGTTGCAGGGTGACACCACCAGCATCGGGGTATTCGTCAACGGTAAGGATGCCAATAATGCCCGAATTTTGCAGGGTTACCTGCAGGGTGTCTGGCAGGGTTGGCTGCAACAACGCGCCGCCAGTGCCGGGGCCGCGCTGGTCATACCGGTCACCGGCCAGGACCGTATCTGGTTCAATCCGGCCCTGCGCAGCCGCAATTATCTGGTGCCGGGGCTTATTGCCGTGATCATGACCCTCATCGGTGCCCTGCTGACGGCGCTGGTAGTGGCCCGGGAATGGGAGCGCGGCACCATGGAGGCCCTCATGGCCAGTCCGGTGACCATGGGGGAGATTCTCCTCGGCAAGCTCATCCCCTATTTCTTTCTCGGCATGGGCGGCATGCTCCTGTCGGTGGCGCTGGCGGTCTGGCTCTTCGCCGTCCCTCTGGTGGGCAGCTTCTGGGTCCTGCTGCTTTGCTCCTCGCTCTTTTTACTGGCGGCGCTGGGCATGGGACTGCTGATCTCCAGCGCTGCCCACAACCAGTTCGTGGCCGGTCAAATCGCCATTATCGTGACCTTCCTGCCGGCCTTTATCCTCTCGGGCTTTATCTTCGATATCCAGTCCATGCCCACGGCTATCCAGGTCATCACCCATATCGTGGCCGCCCGCTACTTCGTCACTATTCTGCAGACCCTCTTCCTCGCCGGTGACGTCTGGCCCGTCATTCTCTGGAACAGCCTGGCTCTGGCACTCATGGCGACCTTCTTTCTCGGCGTCACCCTGCGCCGTTCCCGCAAGAGGCTGGACTGATGCTGGCGCGACTCTGGGCTTTGGTGATCAAGGAATTCCTCGCTCTGCTGCGAGACAAGAAGAGCCGCTTCGTGCTGATCGGCCCGCCTCTGATTCAGTTGCTGGTCTTCGGCTATGCCGCGACTTTCGATCTCAATCATATCCCCTACGCAGTCTACAATCAGGATTCCGGTTTTGCCTCCCGGGAGTTATTAGGCCGTTTTCAAGGCTCCCCCGCCTTTCAGCAGGTGGCGATTATTACCCATAATGCCCAAATAGCGCCCCTGATCAACAATCAGAAAGTGTTGCTGGTACTGCAGATCGGTCCGAACTTCACCCGCGACCTGCTGCTGCATCACCCGGCATCCGTGCAGGTCATCATTGACGGTCGCAACTCCAACAGCGCCACTCTGGCCCTCAATTACGTCAACAGTGTCATCCTGTCTTTCGACACCCACTGGGCCGCCACCCACCATTGGGGCAAGCCTCCGGCACAACTGGTGGTTCGCTCCTGGTTCAACCCGAATTTGTTATCCCGCTGGTTTATCGTACCGGGCATTGTCGCCCTACTGACCCTGGTGGTCACCCTGCTGGTGACCGGGTTGTCCGTGGCGCGGGAGCGCGAGCAGGGCACCTTCGATCAGCTGCTCGTCACCCCGCTGAATCCCCTGGAAATTCTTCTGGGCAAGGCGCTGCCCGGCTTCATCATTGGCGCGCTGGAAGGCGTTTTTATCATCCTCGCGGGAGTTTTCTGGTTTCAGGTACCTTTCATCGGCAGCATCCTGGCGCTGGCACTGGGCATGGCGCTGTTCCTGCTCGCCGCCATCGGCATCGGGCTGATGATCTCATCGCTCGCCGTCACCCAGCAGCAGGGTCTGTTGGGGGTATTTCTTTTTTTGGTGCCCGCCATCATTCTCTCCGGCTTCGCCACCCCCATCGCCAACATGCCGGAATTGGTGCAGGATCTCACCTATATCAATCCCATGCGTTACTTCCTGGTGATCGTGCGCGGGGTTTTTCTGGAGGGCGACGGCTTTCACGAACTCTGGTCGCAATACTGGCCATTGGCCCTGATCGCCCTGAGTTCCATGACCGCCGCGGCCTGGTTGTTCCGCCACCGGATGCAGTGAATCCGGAGGGACACGGCCCTCTTCAGGCCCCGACGCGCAGGGGAATGCGCTTGCGCCCGAAACGCCCCGGTCTGGCCTCGAAATGCCCGGCAATACGGTGGCCGCAATGGGGACAATGCCCCTCCGGAGTCAGGTGATACGACAATATCTGATACCAGTCGCGGACGATCAATGCCGCCCCGCATCCGGGACAAAAAGTGGTATCGCCCTCCTGATCATGCACATTGCCGGTATAGACGTAATGCAAACCCGTCTCCATGGCCACGCGGCGTGCCCGCACCAGGGTATCTGCCGGTGTGGCGGGCACATCCGGCATCCGGTAGTCGGGATGGAAAGCGGAGAAATGCAGCGGTACGTCGGGACCCAGATGCCCCATCATCCACTCCGCCGCCGCGCGAATCTCCGCCTCGGAATCATTATGGCCCGGAATAAGCAACGTGGTGATTTCCAGCCAGGTCTGGGTCTCCTTGACGATATACTCCAGTGTTTCCAGTATGGGGGCGAGATGCGCCCCGGTCAGTTTGAAGTAAAATTCGTCGGTAAAGGCCTTGAGGTCGACATTGGTTGCGTCCATTTTGGCGAAAAACTCCGCCCGCGGCTGCGCATGGATATAACCGGCGGTAACGGCCACGGTCTTGATGCCGGCGGCATGGCAGGCATCCGCCGTATCCATGGCGTATTCGGCAAAAATAACCGGATCGTTATAGGTAAAGGCCACACTTTTGACATCCAGCGATTGGGCGGTTGCCGCGATGCCTGCGGGACTCGCCTGGTCCTGGAGCCGGTCCATTTCGCGGGATTTGGAAATATCCCAGTTCTGGCAGAACTTGCAGGCCAGGTTGCAGCCCGCCGTGCCAAAGGAGAGCACACTGCTGCCGGGGTAAAAATGATTCAGGGGTTTTTTCTCGATGGGGTCAATACAAAAACCCGAGGAGCGACCATAGGTGGTGAGGACCATGGTGTCGCCCTTCCGCATTCGCACGAAACAAGCCCCGCGTTGACCTTCCTGCAGACGACAGTCGCGCGGACAGAGGTCACACTGAATGCGCCCATCGGCAAGTTTGTGCCAGTAGCGGCCCGGATGCGTTATAAACGTCTCCTTATCCATTGCCCCTCCTCCCTGGCGTCTGTTCTTCACGCCATTTCTCCACCGTATACCAATACACTTCTATTTCTCCGGCCCAGAAATCTGCAGGCAAACCCGCCTTGCGTTTGAGCGCTCGCAGAAACTCCCGTGGCTGGGGAAGCTCTTCCCACACCTGGGGAAGAAAGGTGCCACGACGCGAACCATAAGTGAGAACCAACCCATGCCGGTGGGGGTCAATTTGCGCCAAAAGGCTCTCCTCGCTGTCAAAATGTATCCGCTGCAGCGAAGAGAGTAATGAAACTTCCACCCGCACCTGTGACCACTCCGCTACAGCCAGCGGCGGAAAACGTGGATCCTCGAAGGCCGCCGCCAGGGCATTGGCGCGCAGGTCCACCCCGAGGGGACGATAGGCTTGCAGGCTGCCGATGCAGCCTCGCAAGCCCTGGGGTCCGGTCAGCGTCACAAAAGTCGCACCAGGCTGCTGCGCCCAGTTCGGCACAGCCGCAAACTCAGCGGGCAAACCCAACGCCCCGGTAATCGTAGCACGGGCTACATCGAGCAGGATTTCCCCGGCTTCCGGCGGAAGCCCACCGGTCTTTTCGTCACCTTCATGCATGGTCATGGCTCTCTCCGTAAAAAGCGACTGCGGCATAGCCCACCACCGCATCACGGGACCCTGCCGTATCACCCGAGTTACACAGCCCCACCAGACGTGGGTGCAGGTGGTGCTTACGGGCGACCGGGAGAAGGCCATTGATAGGCGTGGCGCCGCAAGCCTGCTCGTGGTCGATGGGCATGGGATCGAAGCGCAATATTTCCTCCACCGTATGGTGGTCTATCGCACGGGCTTCGGCATAGGGATGATAGTGAGAAAGATCGGAACTGATGACGATGACCGTCTCCTCGCCACCCCAGAGCTTCTCCAGAACCTGGGCCACTTCGTCCGGTCGGGCATCGCCCACCACCAGCGGGACGACGCTGACGTCACCCAGCACCTCCTGGATAAAAGGCAATTGTACTTCCAGGGCATGCTCCTGCGCGTGGGCAGCGACGATTTCCCGAACCTGGGGCAACCCGGCCAGTGCCTCCACCCCCGCCTGATCCACCGCGACAGTACCCAGCGGCGTTTGCATGGCCTGAACCCCAGGCAGGGCGAGGCCGCGAAATGGCACACGATGCGCTGGCCCCAAAAGCACCACCCGGCGGATTTGCCCCCGCCCCCTGGCCAACAGGGCGTAACCGGAAGCGGCCACCGCTCCCGAGTAGATGTAGCCCGCATGGGGGACAATAATGGCCTTGGGCCACGAGGCAGCGGCCGCTTCATCGGCATGTTCAGCCCCGGCCAGTAAACGCTCTACTTCGGTCCGCAAAACAGCAGCCTCGGCAGGATAAAACATGCCGACCACCGCCGCTGGTCTGACGAGATTCATGAAGCACTCTCCCTGGCCGCTATAAGGCCAACATCTTCATGTTAGCTATATCAGGATAGGAAAGAGTTTTTTCAAGGCTCCATGATTAGACCGTACAGAAAAACCCCTGATTCGCGCTCAGATTTCCTGCTGATTCACTCGCTTGGACAACTCCTCGGCGGATTCTTTGCGCTCCGAATAGCGGTCCACCAGATACTCGGCATGGTTGCGCAACAACAGAGTAAACTTCATAAACTCCTCCATCACATCCACCAGCCGGTCGTAATAGGCCGAGGGTTTCATCCGCCCAATCTCGTCAAACTCCAGAAAGGCCTTGGGCACCGAAGACTGGTTGGGAATGGTGAACATGCGCATCCAACGACCCAGAATACGCATCTGGTTCAGCGCGTTGAAAGACTGGGATCCACCGCAGACCTGGATGAGGGCGAGGGTCTTGCCCTGGCTGGGACGCACCGCCCCGGCATTCAGGGGGATCCAGTCGATTTGCGATTTGAATACCCCGGTCATGGCACCGTGACGCTCCGGCGAACACCAGACCTGTCCCTCCGACCACAGCACGGCTTCCCGCAGCTCCTGAACCTTCGGGTGGGTATCGGGCGCATCATCGGCCAGAGGCAGCCCGGAGGGATTGAAAATGCGGGTTTCTGCCCCGAAGAGGCGGAGCAGCCGGGCGGCCTCCTCCACCATCAGACGGCTGTAGGAACGCTCGCGATTGGAACCATACAGCAGAAGCACGCGCGGTTTTCCCAGACATTCGGTCCCGCTTTTAAAGTTCGCCGAAACGGGAATCCGCAAGAGCGCCGGGTCGATATTTGGCAATGTATCCGTCATGGCTTTTTCCTTAAATCAATGGCAGCCACCAGGCGAGTGCCAGCAGAGTCACCAAAAGCACCGGCGGTGTGATCAGCAGTCCGGTCTTCATATATTGGCCCCAGGTGATGGTGACCCCCTTGCGACCCAGCACATGTAACCACAACAAAGTGGCGAGACTGCCGATGGGTGTAAACTTGGGACCCAGATCACAACCGATGATATTGGCATAAACCATGATCTCGCGAACCATGGGATCCGCCGCAGCAGACGCGTGATGGATAGCCAGCGCGCCCACCAGCACCGCGGGCATGTTATTCATTATCGATGAGAGCAATGCCGCCAGAAAACCCGTACCCAGTGCGGCGGCGACCGGCCCATGGGTGCCAAACCAGTGCAGGGCCTGCGCCACATAGGCCGTCAGTCCGGCATTGCGCAGCCCATACACCACCAGGTACATACCCAAACTGAAAACCACAATTTTCCAGGGCGCATCCTGCAAAACCTTACGTACGGAAATCTGGGCGCCGCGTCCACCCCGAAACCAGCGGCCCGCCAGAGCAAGCAGAATCAAGGCGCCCGTAACAGTGACCACAGAGACGGGCACCTGCCACTGCGCGGTGACAAAATAGGCGATGAGCAGCAGGCCCAGCACCGGAAAGCTGGCGCGAAACACCAGATGGTCCCTGATCGCTGTTGCCGGTTCCGGGAGATGCGCCGTGCCGTAATGCTGCGGCAGCACCCGCCGAAAAGCGATCCAGAGCACCAGCAGCGTCGCCGCCAGCGCCACCAGATCCACCGGAACCATCACCAGGGCATAGCGAACAAACGAAATATTGAAATAATTGGCGCTGACGATATTCACCAGGTTAGAGATCATCAGCGGCAGGCTGGTGGTATCGGCCACAAATCCCGTGGCAATGACAAAGGCAAAGGTGGCGGCCGGGGTGAACTCCAGTTGCAGCAGGATGGCCATCACAATCGGGGTCAGGAGCAAGGCCGCGCCGTCATTGGCAAAGACCGCAGCGATGGCCGCCCCGAGGATGACGATCAGCGGAAACAGAAGTCGCCCCCGCCCGCCGCCCCAGCGCGCCACGTGCAGCGCCGCCCAGTGGAAAAAGCCCGCTTCATCCAGAATCAGCGAGATGATGATGAGCGCCACAAAGGTAAAAGTGGCATCCCAGATGATGTGCCAGACCACGGGGATATCACTCCAGGTGATGACGCCGGTTGCCAGCGCCAGCACCGCACCGCCCATGGCACTCCAACCGATACTCAGCCCCTTGGGTTGCCAGACCACCAATATCAACGTTGCCAGAAAGATCAGTACCGCCAGCATGGATCGGCTACTCCGCAGAAAATTTGGCTCGTAGTCTTGACGAGCTACCAGTTCCTGTCAATACTGCAACGAAAGTTCGGGAGTTGATTTATGGACACGGCAGAACAACGGGATCAGATTGTGATCTACCTGGAGGCACTCGCGTCGCCGGTACGGCTGGATATTTTCCGGCTCCTGGTGGAGCAGGAACCCGCAGGCTTGGTGTCTGGTGAGCTTGCCGAGCATCTGGGGCAGGCGCACAACAGCATCTCTTTTCATCTCAAGTCACTGCAGCATGCAGGACTGGTCACGGTGCAGCGGGAGGGGCGTTACCAACGCTATCGCGCGGCCATGCCCGTGGTTCGCGCTTTAGTGGCCTATCTCACCGAAAATTGCTGCCGCGGTACTCAGGAATGCGCCATAACGCATGCGGAAGTATCCACATCGCCTATCGTCCCACCAGGAAATCTGCCATGAAAAAACCGGAAATTTTGTTCCTCTGCACCGGCAACTCCTGTCGCTCCATTCTCGCCGAGGTCACCTTCAATGCCCTGGCGGGTCCGGCCATGCACGCCGTCAGTGCGGGCAGCCATCCCGCCGGGTATGTCCATCCCCGGTCGCTGGCCTTGCTGCAGCGGGAGGGTTTTTCTACTGAAGGGCTCAGCAGCAAGTCCTGGGATGATCTCGCCGTCACCCCCGACGTCGTCATTACCGTCTGCGCCAGTGCCGCCGGCGAGACCTGCCCGGCGTATCTGGGACCGGCCATCCGCGCCCACTGGGGTGTGGAAGACCCTGCCAAAGCTACCGGCAGCGAAGCCGAAATCGAAGCCGCTTTCGACACGGCCTACCGTATTTTGCGGCATCGCATTGAGGCCATGTGCCAACTGCCCGTGGCAGGTCTCATAGAAAAAGACCCTGCACAACTGTGTGCAGAACTGGCCCGTATTGGCAGCCTGGAACCCTGAGCCACCCCATTCTACGGAGCACATCGCGATGTCCATGATCGTTGATCCCCAAGAATTTCATATCAGCATCCGCGTTGCTGACCTCGCGGCGAGTACCGATTTTTACGTGCAGTTTCTCGGTGTCGAAGCCAAGGATCAGACGGCACGCTACAGCACCTTCATCGTGCCCCACTTGCGCCTGAACCTGGTGCTGCTGGTCAACGATAAAAATGAAGCACTGGACACCTATAGCCTCTATCACCTGGGCTTGGGTGTATCCAACCGCGCGGCGGTCGTCGAAAGCTACCACCGCGCCAAGGCCGCTGGTGCCGAGATCGTCAAGCCACCCCGCACCACCTGGCGGGGCACGCCCCTCCATGAACTCTGGCTGCGCGACCCCACCGGTTACAACCTGGAAGTCTACGCGCGCCTGACCCCGGAGGAACTCGCCGAAATGCCTGACGATCAGGAAGCGATCTATCTGGTGCCCGGTACCCAACCTCCTGCGGAGCACTCCAATGGTTAGACAGCAACCACAGTGATTATTCCGGCATAAATTTACCATACACCCCAGATCACGCATCTTCTTTAATAAATTGCGCAATATCGTCTGGCTCCTTAATTTCCCCCCATGTTAGCGACTACATGAACTAATGCCAGTATAAATCAAATATCAGCTTGCCAAACTGGAAGGCATCTATATAAGCGTTTCAAAATATAAACTAGCAATATCAATTGGTTGCAAGATTAACTGTCGGACTCGAGAAGCCTATGTCGCGCACTTGCCCGGACATTGAGTCTCACCGACGAGCATGGAACATCATCTGTTTTGCTGTGCTGCCCCACGGATTCTGCGGCGCTCCACGAAAACCAGCAGGAGTGCGCCAATGGTCTGGCCGACGAAAAGTGCGACGAACAGTAGTACATAGTTACTTGGCAACCAATAAGATATCGGAAGGACGAGCAACATGATTGGCACCGCGTACAGCACGATATTCCCCAAGGTAAGTCCTATGTTTTTGACACTGGCCTGTAACGATGACGGCTCGGTCTGACTCTGGTAGTTTGCATTAACATTCATTGAGTTATACCCCTTGCTGATGGAAGGTTCCGGTCCAATTGAACGGCACAATAATGTTTATTTTCTGGCCCCACTTAACCAAATCTAGACGATACCGCATGAAAACGCCAGCCGACTACAGAACTATCAGACCTCTGTTTAGTGTCTACTACGGTGCCGCCCCATAGCGAAGCCGCACCGGACTAGGTTATCCTGCCCCCATAACCGCCAAATACTGGATGAGGGGGCCTCGCTAACCATGCAAAGATTTTTTGTGCTGGCCATCCTGATCCTGCTGGGCTGGCTGACCTATCGCCTCTCTCCCATTCTCAGCCCCTTTTTGGTAGCCGGCATCCTTGCTTATCTCGGCAATCCGCTGGTCACCCGCCTACAGCGGCACCGAATCAATCGCACCTGGGGCACCACACTGGTTTTCGTCCTCGTCATCCTGATCCTGGCCGGGATCATCATGGCCCTGCTCCCCGTCATCCGTCACCAGTCCTTGCTATTCATCGAATATCTGCAAAAATATGTAGAACTCCTGCAAACCCAGATCATCCCGCAACTCTCCGCGCGAATCGGCATCCACCTCGACAGCCAAAGCATCACCCATTACGCCACTGCCAATGCCCAGAAACTGGCAGGATGGCTGGGGCGCAGCCTCCAGGTAGCGCTGAGCTCCGGCTCCGGCCTGATCAGCAGTGTACTCAGCATCATTTTAGTGCCGGTTCTGGGTTTCTATCTGCTGCGCGACTGGCCACGCCTCATTGCCCGTATTGCCGCCTTCATCCCGCCGCACTATCTGCCGCTTTCCCAGCGCCTGGCCGGTGATGCGGACGCCATGCTCATGGCCTTTTTGCGTGGACAACTCCTGGTGATGTTGGCCCTCGGCACCAGTTACGCGATTGGCCTCAGTATTGTCGGCCTGCAAACTGCCGTCCTCGTCGGTCTGGTGGCGGGACTGCTCAGTTTTGTACCCTATCTTGGCGTCGTGAGCGGCATAGCCATGGCCACTCTCGCCATGTACGTGCAGACCGGCGCTTTTTTGCCCATTCTCTGGGTACTAATTGTCTTTGGCATCGGCCAGATACTGGAGAGCATGGTATTCACCCCCTATCTGGTGGGGGATCGCATCGGTCTACACCCGGTCGCGGTTATTTTCGCCGTGCTTGCGGGCGGCGAACTCTTCGGTTTCGTCGGTCTGCTGCTCGCGCTACCTGTCACCGCCGTCCTCATCGCCCTGCTGCGCCACGCCCATGGCTGGTACCTGCAGAGCCCTTACTACCTGGGTAAGGGGTCATAATCCCATGGAAGAAGTGATCATTATCGGCGCCGGTATTTCCGGTCTGGCCACCGCCTATTTCCTCCGTAAACGGGGTTGGTCGCCCTTGCTGCTGGAAGCAGGCACCACGCCAGGTGGCAACCTGCAGAGTCGACGGGAAGAAGGCTATCTGCGGGATATGGGACCCAACTCGCTCCTGCTCAAAGGCCAGATTGTCCCGGAATGGCTCCGCGCGCTATGCCTGGAAGAAGACATCGTCGAAGCCAACCCGCTCGCCAAGCGCCGCTATATCCTTAATCGCCATCGGCAACCCGTCGCACTGGGACCGGGTGTGCTTTTTGGCGGCAGCCTGCTGAGTGTGCGCGGCCGCCTACATCTCCCTGGCGAGCCTTTCCGGCCACCGCGTCGGGTGCAGGATGGTGAGGAAAGTATTGCTGACTTTGTGCGGCGGCGACTCGGGGATGAAGCACTCACCTGGCTGGTCGACCCCTTCGTCTCCGGTATCTTTGCCGGCAATCCCGCACGTCTTTCGGTACAAGCTACCCTTCCCCGCCTGGTGGCGCTGGAGCAGGACGGTGGCTCACTCCTCCGCGGCGCGCTGCGTGCCCGGAACAGGAAATCGCCCGGCACTCCGAAAACCCGTCTTATTTCTTTTCGCGAAGGTCTGCAGGCCCTCCCGCTAAGGGTCGCCAGTACACTCGGCGATGCGCTGCGTTACAACACCCCAGTCGATCAGTTGGGTAATAGCGACGGCATGTGGCAGGTCAGCAGCGGCAACCATGCCTGGCAAAGCAAACGGCTCATTCTCGCCCTGCCCGCGGGCGCTGCGGCCAGTCTGCTCGCGCCAACGGACGCTGCACTTGCCCACGAACTGGACGCCATCCCTTATCCCGCGGTAGGCAGCCTGTCCATTGGCTTTCAGCGCGCACAGGTACAACATCCGTTGGATGGTTTCGGAATGCTGATTCCGCGGGTCATGGGTCTGGAAACACTGGGGGTGCTCTTCTCCTCCACCCTCTTTCCCGGGCGCGCACCGGCGGATCAGATATTGCTGACCGCCTTTATCGGCGGCAGTCAGAATGACATTTCCGGACGTAGCAATGATGATCTGCTGGCGACTGCATTACACGAAATCAACCCACTGCTGGGCATCAGCGGCAAGCCCGTTTTCACCCGCTGCCAGATCTGGCCAAAAGCCATCCCGCAATACGAAATCGGGCACCTGGATCGGGTAAGGCGGATCGACGCCCTAAGCGCCCGGTACCCCGGGCTGTACTTCCGGGCCAACTGGCGGGAGGGCGTCGCGCTGGGAGACTGTATGGAAGGGGCTTACCGGTTCAGTCAGGACGCCGACTGGCAGCGCTGAAAGCAGACTGAAATTAGTGTGCTGCGGTTGGGGCGAGCGCCGCAACCAGGGTATCCATCGCTGTATCCTGGGGCTTCGCAACAGCCCCTGGCGTCGCCGTGGTATTGAGCGCGGCAACGGACTTATACCGGGCGTTAGCACTAACCGATTCCAATTTGCGCCGTAATCCGGGTGCGTTCCCCACGATCTCCACAAGCGTCCCCACCTGCACCATCGCGGCGATTTGCTGTGCATCCCAGTTTGACAAGGCCACGCAGCCGGCCGTCCAGCGCCCAGGGAACACCTTGCTCTGAGGGTCATCTGCAAATTGCGGACCCATGCCGTGAATGCCTATTTCGCCGCCCAGCGCGGTATTTTGTGGCGGCGTCTGCCCTGCGTCGACGGCATCGACAATGGCGCGATATTGCGCCTTATTGATAACGCCTTCACGCAACCCCCACGCCGCATTTTCCCGGTTAGGGTAGGTCAAACCCATGAAGGGGCCATAGCGTGTGCCCCGACTGACCCAGCCGATGTGATAACGCCCCATCGGCGTGACGTCATCCCCTCGTGTCCGTTTGGGAGCAGCGCCATTGAAGCCGATGGCTACCGGGTAGGTCGCCAGCACGGTATTACCCTTGTAGACCGTCAGGAAGTGCGTGGTAGTCGAAATGACGATATGCACCGATTGGACGACTGGCGCAGCGCTTGCCGGAGAGACCGCGGGCGCCACTGGCTGAACAACCGGCGGGGGAATCTGTGCGGCATAGTAGGCTACCGAGTGTACTGGCGCGGAGGGCAGATCTGTCGTCGTGCAACCCGCTAATCCCAGAGCACCCGGCATCACCCCCAACAGCCCCCATCCCTTGAATTTGCGTATCACTCCACTTCCCCCAGATTGGCTCTACTCACACAATCTCATAATATACCGGAAGCCTGAGCGCAAGGTCCATGATCTTCTGGCGGATTCCCGCTAACCCACCTGCCCGTAGTCCAGCCGGTTCCCCAGCCAGCGTTGCACGATAGCCTGCGCCGCATCAGCATCTTCCTGCAGCAGTTGATCCGCCAATTCTGGCACGAGGGCCAGCAGGGCTTCGTCACGCAGGATATCTGCGACGCGCATCTGCAGGATGCCCGTCTGCCGCGTGCCGAGATACTCGCCCGGTCCGCGCAGTTCCAGATCCTTGCGCGCGATGACAAAGCCGTCATGGGTTTCGCGCATTACCCGCAAACGCTCTCGCGCCTTGCCACTCAGGGGTGGATGATAGAGCAGGATGCAAC
>NZ_JAGDVS010000153.1 GCF_023255755.1 Acidithiobacillus sp.
CCAGCAGGCGTAAGGCCGCCACCTGCTGCTGCTGTTGCGCCGCGGCGCCGGCCAGTCGCTTGTCCATCGCTAGAATCAGCGCGGCGCGCCGGGTTTCCAGCATCTCATTCAGACCTCGCAAGCGTTGGCGCGGGTCTTGCCGCAAACGTCGCGCCTGGAGAACCTGCAGTCGTCCGCCCCATACGGCCTGCTGACGCTGCATGGCCTGCCGCAAGGCCCCACGCGCCAGACGCAAACGGCGCTCAGCATCCCGCACCCGCTCGCCGGGATGACGCAGGCGCAGCCGCAAATAGTCGAGACGCTGGGTCGCGTCCCGCAGCGTGCGCTGCATGGACTGTTCCAGCTGTCGCCGATGTGCCTGCACCTGCGGCAACCACTCGGCACGGTCGGGGCTAACCGCTTCCGCCGCCGCCGTGGGGGTCGCCGCGCGCAGATCACCCGCGAAATCGGCAATGGTGAAATCAATTTCATGACCAATGCCCGTCACCACCGGCACCGGGCAGGCACGAATCGCGCGCGCGACGCTTTCTTCATTAAAACACCACAGATCCTCCGCGCTGCCGCCGCCACGCGCCAGGATCACCACATCCTCCTGCTGCCGACTGGCGATGCGGGCCAGCGCGCTACAAATCTGTGCCGCTGCCTGATCGCCTTGCACCAGCACCGGATAGACCATTACCGCGAGCATCGGCCAGCGCCGCGCCAGCGTCACCCGGATGTCATGCAGCGCCGCGCCGCTCGCTGAAGTGACCACGGCGACCCGCTGCGGCCAGCGGGGGAGGGGCCGTTTCAGCTCCGGCGCAAAAAGCCCTTCGGCCGCGAGCTTATCCTTGAGGGCGGCAAAACGCGCCTGTAAATCGCCCTCACCGGCATCCAGCAATTGCTCGACAACCAATTGAAAATCACCCCGTCCTTCATACAGGGTGGGCTGCGCCAGTATCTGCACCTGCATGCCGTTGCGGGGCTGAATCCGGGTATAGGTATTGCGCTGGCGGAACATGGCGCAGCGCACCTGCGCCCGCGCATCCTTCAGCGAAAAATACCAGTGTCCCGATCCGGGGCTACTGAAATTGGACAGCTCACCTTCCACCCTTAACAGCGGAAAATTCCCTTCAATGATCTCGCGGGCGGCAGCGTTCAGTGCGCTGACGGTGAGTATTGGGATCTGCGAATCACTAACGGTCATGTCATTCTCTCGTGGCTGACGGGATGAAGATCGGGGCTCTTGACCCTGTCACCCTCCGCGTTTTAAGGTCGGTATAATACATTTTGTGGTCATTCGGGATGGTCCCGCATGTCTGGCGCATTGCCGCGCAAACACTCACATTAAAGAGAATCCTCATGGCCGTAGTAGAACTCACGCAAGACAATTTTGAAGCCGTCGTCATCGGCAATGACATGGTGTTGGTGGATTTCTGGGCGCCCTGGTGTGCACCTTGCCGCGCTTTTGCCCCCATTTTTGAAGCCGCCGCTGAGAAGTATCCGGATGTGGTCTTTGCCAAGGTGAATACGGACGCCGAGCAGGAACTCGCCGCTTCTTTCCAGATCCGTTCTATCCCGACGCTGACCATCTTCCGCCAGCAGATTGGCATCTTCTCTCAGGCAGGCTCACTCCCGGCCAGCGCGCTGGAAGAAGTGATTCAACAGGCTCAGGCACTGGATATGGACAAAGTCCGCGAAGAAATCGCCGCCCAGCCGGATACAACGCACTGACCGCCACATCGGTGTCTGGTCAGGCACCGACGCTTTATGATCATCACCGATGGGGTTAACGCCCGGCCGACACATGCCGCACCCCCAGAAAATGCATGTTCAGCGGAATTTCTATTTTACGGGTTTGTTCCGCGAGCTGCTTTGAGAACGGCATATACGGGAAGGAGAGCCGGATAATCCGTTCCGCTGCCGCATCCAGGGCTTTGTTCCCCGACGACTGCTCCATGATGATGCGCTTGAGGTCTCCCTGCGGATTCAGTACCACCTTGACCTTAAGCTGCCCGACCATGTCTCCCGGGTAATTGAGATCGCCGATCCGCTCCAGTTTCTGTATCCATCCGGCGATATAAAAATCCGCCACCGGTCCCTTTGGGTTCTCAAACTTCGGTAACGGCGGGCTGGCCGTTGCGGCGCGGGCCACCTGATCCATTTGTTGCTCCAGCCTGCCGATGCTGATACGAGGCAAAGGCTGGGGCTGGGCACTGGGAGACGCCGGTGTCATCTCTGGAGTTGCGCGCTGCGTCAGAGGATGCGTTCGCGCCGGGACCCGACGGGGTTGCGGCACCGATCGCAGTCTCGGCTGCGGACGTGCGGCGGGCACGACCCGATGTGGCACTACTACCGGCCTACTGGGCGGCACGACCCGGGGCCTGGCGGGACTGGGCGCCTGGGGTCGAATGGGTCTCGGCATGATGCGGAAGGTCTTGTGGACCGTGGTTTGATTCGGTAACGCCTGCATTTTCGGCTTCTGGATATGTACAAAGAAAAAAATACCCGCCGCCATAAGTAGGGCGGAGAGCAGTAACCAGGGCAGCAGACTCTCGCTCCAGTGGGGCTTTTCCTCCGGAACCAGAAAATAAAACTTGTGTTCAGCGATAGCCAATCGTCCTAACCTCGCGGCCACGCCGCCCCACGCAATTCAACCCACCCCCGCTCCGCGGGCGCTGGGCTTAAGCTTGAATCATCGACAGCCCTGAGTAAAGACGGCGCACCATACTCAGGCCGCGGGCCTTCGCGAACGGGGGATGTGGGGCAGAAATCCGGCCAGCACACCGAGCAAAGGCAGGAAAGCGCATATCCGATACACCACCTGGATACTCCAGACGTCTGCCAGCTCCCCGAGCAATGCAGCACCTACGCCACCCAGACCAAAAGCCAGCCCGAAAAACAAACCAGAGATGGTCCCGACCTTGCCGGGCACCAATTCTTGCGCGTACACAACAATGGCGGGGAAGGCTGAGGCCAGCAAAAAGCCAATGATCACCGTCAAAATAGCGCTTAGCGTCAGACCCACATAGGGCAAGGCGAGGGTGAAGGGCGCGATCCCCAGCAAAGAAACCCAAATCACCTTCTTGCGGCCAATCCGGTCCCCAATCGGCCCACCCATCAATGTCCCTGCTGCCACCGCCGCGAGGAAAATGAAAAGGTGCATCTGCGCTTCCTGGGTTACGATATGAAAGCGCTGTATCAGGTAGAAAATCAGGTAGCTGCTGATGCTGGTCAGATACAGAAACTTGGAAAACATCAGCACGACCAGAATGATAATGCTGCGTCGCACGAGTTTGGGAGGCAGCGTGGGCGCCACGATCTTTGCCGCCGGCCTTTTGGACTGACGGTGCTGATGCTGATACCAGCGCCCCACAAAAGAAAGAATCACGATGGCCAGTAACGCCGCCAGTGAAAACCACGACAGGCTGTGTTGACCGTTAGGCATGATAAAAAAGGCAGCCAGCAATGGACCCACCGCCGAGCCCACATTACCACCCACCTGAAAAATGGACTGCGCCAGCCCATGGCGCCCGCCAGAGGCCATCCGCGCCACCCGCGAGGACTCTGGATGGAACACTGATGAACCCAGGCCCACCAACGCTGCTGCCAATAAGAGCGTTGCATAATTCGGAGCCACGGATAGCAACAATAGCCCGCCAAAGGTAAATAGCATGCCGAAGGGCAATGAGTAAGGCATGGGGTGGCGATCGGTAAAACGCCCTATCAATGGCTGAATGATGGATGCGGTCAACTGATAGGCCAGGGTAATCAACCCGATCTGCGCAAAACTCAAGTCAAAATTACTTTTGAACAACGGATACACCGCCAGCATCAACGACTGAATGCTGTCATTGAGAAAATGCGACACGCTGATAGCGCCGAGCACCTCGAAGCGGGTGACATCGGCGGCTGCGCTCGGAGCACTCCCGACCTTTTGCAGAAACATGGCTGAAGCCTTTAAGATATGGGCGGCACGAAGTTTAGGGTCTGGCGAACGTACCGTCCAGTCTGAATCTTCGTTATCCCTTGCCCCGAGGACTGGGCCTAGTGTTTAATTGGCGAACATGGAAAAACGCATGAACGATAAATCGTCCCCCGTGGAAGCCCCCGCAGACTTCGCA
Organism: Acidithiobacillus sp.; assembly: GCF_023255755.1. Taxonomy (GTDB): domain Bacteria; phylum Pseudomonadota; class Gammaproteobacteria; order Acidithiobacillales; family Acidithiobacillaceae; genus Acidithiobacillus. The sequence goes on from NZ_JAGDVS010000153.1 coordinate 4,104, forward strand.
AGCACCTTGGACGCCTTGGAAGAAACCGTTCGCCGCCTGGAAGAGGGGCAGCTGGGTCTGGAAGACTCTGTCGCCCTTTTTCAGCGCGGCATGGAACTGTCCAAGCGTGCCGAGGCGCAGTTGCAAAATGCCCGGCAGACCGTGGAAATATTACTCGGAGAGGACGCGGTCTCCACTCCGCTTACTCAGGAAGAAGACGTATGACCTTGGATGCCGCTGTGAACAATGAAACTTTTGCGCAGTTCCGGACGCGCTCGGTACAGCGCACAGAAAGCGTTCTGGGGACACTGCTGCCTGCGGCGCACATACTGCCCGCGCGTCTGCATGACGCCATGCGTTACAGTACGCTGGGTGGCGGCAAGCGCATCCGTCCCTTGCTGGTGTACGCGACGGGAGGCTGCCTGGGTGTGCCACGGGAGCATCTGGACCGTCCCGCGGCGGCACTGGAGATGATTCATGCCTATTCGCTCGTGCATGACGATCTCCCGGCCATGGATAATGATGACTTGCGCCGGGGTCAGCCTACCTGCCATCGCGCTTATGACGAAGCCACCGCCATTCTCGTGGGCGATGCCTTGCAGACGCAGGCCTTCCTGGCGCTGGCTGAGCCGGGTTGGGGCGTGGCCGCCGAATGGCAGGTGCAGATGCTGGCGACCCTCGCGCAGGCCTCTGGCTCGCGGGGTATGGTAGGTGGGCAGGCCATTGACCTGGCCGCCGTGGGGCATGAATTGGCCTTGCCCGCACTGGAGCAAATGCACCTGCATAAGACAGGCATGCTCATTCGCTGCGCCATACAGTTGGCGCTCTGCGCCGCGGGCATTGGCGAGAAAGAATCCACAGGTGTGGCGCTGCTGCGTTATGCCGATCGTGTCGGTCTGGCTTTTCAGGTACAAGACGATATCCTTGACGAGATTGGCGATTTGCAACAGACCGGAAAAGCGCGGCAAGGCGCGGATCGCAGCCGTAACAAGCCCAGTTTTGTTACCTTGCTCGGGCTTGTCGAGGCGCAAAGCTATGCCCGACGCCTGCTCGACGAGGCTTTGGAGGCCTTGCAGCCCTGGCAAACAGAAGCTGATCACCTCCGCGCCCTGGCGCGCCTCATTGTAGAGCGGAATAAATGAGCGATTTGTTGAAGGGTATTCCCATGCCCGCCGAACTGCGGCAGATGTCACGCAGCGAACAGAAAGGCGTGGCCAAAGCGGTGCGCCAGTTTCTCCTGGAGACGGTCAGCCAGACAGGTGGGCACCTCTCTTCCTGTCTGGGGGCGGTGGAACTGACCGTGGCGCTGCACGCCGTATTCAATACTCCAGATGATCGCTTGATCTGGGATGTCGGCCATCAGGCTTATCCCCACAAAATTCTTACGGGCCGTGGTCCGCTTTTTCCCCAGTTACGCATCAAAGACGGTCTCTCCGGTTTCCTCAAGCGCGATGAGAGCCCCTATGACAGCTTTGGCGCCGGTCACTCCAGCACTTCTATCAGTGCCGGATTGGGCATGGCGGTGGCGGCCAAGCTGGGGCATAAATCGCGGGAGGTGGTGGCGATCATTGGCGATGGTGCCATGACGGCAGGTCTCGCCTATGAGGCGCTGAATAACGGCGGCGTTTTGGATGCCGACCTGCTGGTCATCCTCAATGACAACGAGATGTCCATCTCACCCAATGTGGGCGCGGTATCCCAATATCTGACGCGGATTCTCTCGGGTCGCCTCTATAACACCATGCGCGAAGGGGCGGGGCAGGCCTTGAGTTTCGTACCGCCCTTGCGTGAACTGGCGAGGAAGGCGGAAGAGGGCGTTAAGGGGCTGGTGACGCCGGGGACATTGTTCGAGGAAATGGGATTTCATTATTTCGGTCCTATTGATGGACACGATCTGGATGCGTTGATCCCGACGCTTGAAAACCTAAAAAAAATCAGGGGGCCACGCCTGCTCCATATCATCACCAAAAAAGGTAAGGGCTACGGTCCCGCTGAGCAGGATCCCTGCGGTTATCACGGAGTGACCCCGTTTAACCGGACGAATGGCAAAATGGCCAAGAAACCCGCCGGGGCGCCGAGCTACACCCAAGTGTTCGGCGATTGGATCTGCGACAAGGGTGCGGCAGAAAAGCATCTGGTCGCTATCACGCCGGCCATGCGCGAGGGCTCCGGGCTAGTGCGCTTTGAACAACTGTTTCCCGAGCGTTATTTTGATGTGGGTATTGCTGAGCAACATGCAGTGACTTTTGCCGCAGGTCTGTCCTGTGACGGCATTCACCCGGTAGTCGCCATCTACTCCACTTTCTTGCAGCGGGCCTATGACCAGCTCCTGCACGATGTCGCCATCCAGAATCTGCCGGTGCTTTTTGCTATTGACCGCGCGGGATTGGTCGGTGCTGACGGGGCTACTCATCAAGGTACTTTTGACATCGCCTATGCGCGCTGCGTTCCTAACGTGGTCATTATGGCTCCCAAAGATGAGCAGGAGATGCGCGATATGCTCAACACGGGCTTTGCTTATCAGGGGCCGGCACTGGTGCGTTATCCGCGCGGTAACGGCCTGGGCTTGGCGCTGGACAAGGATTTGTCACGGCAGATCCCCATCGGCAAGGCGGAGGTCCTGCGGGAAGGTAAGGATCTCGCGATTCTTGCCTTTGGTACGCGGGCTGCGCCAGCCATGGCGGCAGGTGAGACCCTCGACGCTACCGTCGTCAATATGCGTTTCGTCAAGCCGCTGGACACGGAATTACTGACCAGTCTGGCGCAAAGCCATCGGGCATTCTTGACTGTGGAGGAAGGCTCACGCATGGGGGGCGCCGGTAGCGCCGTCGCGGAGTTCCTGCTCAACGAGGGCATCGTGCGGCCCATGCGCTTGCTCGGTTTACCCGACATCTTTATCGAACAGGGCGATGTCGGTCAGTGGCTTGCAGACTTTGGCCTGGATGCCGCAGGAATCGAAAAGTCCGGCAAAGAATTACTGGCATTGCTTGCCCCGTCACCGGCTCGGGCGTAGTATTCGACTAATTCGGTCCACTATTCCCAAGCGAGGGTCCGGTGAGAGATTGCGCGGTAGAAGTCTTAGAAGACGTACAGGGTCGCGCTGACCCACGGGCTATTGCCATCCAGCAGGTGGGTATCCGCGCCGTGCGCCATCCCATGCAGGTTCAGGATCGTGACGGAGCGATGCAGCCCAGCATCGCCCAGTGTAATATGTACGTGAGTCTGCCCGCACACCTGAAGGGCACGCACATGTCACGCTTCATCGAGATCCTCAATACACATGAGGGTCCCTTCAGTGTGGAGGGCTTCGGCGCCGTGGTCGAAGAGATGCGGCAGCGCCTGGAAGCGGATTCAGCGCGGCTGGAGATGCGCTTTCCGTTCTTTGTTCAGAAGGCCGCACCCGTATCCGGCGTCAAGAGCATGCTGGATTATGAGGTAGAACTGGCGGGAGAGATTACCCCGGCAGGTTATCACCTGACCATAGGTGTCATGGTGCCCGTAACCAGCCTATGCCCCTGCTCCAAAAGCATTTCGGAATATGGCGCCCACAACCAGCGTGCCCATGTCTGGGTCCATGTGCGCGCCCGCGAAACGGTCTGGATTAAGGATATCATTGATCTGATCGAAGCGGAGGCATCCTGTCAACTTTACGGCCTGCTGAAGCGCCCCGACGAAAAATATGTCACGGAATACGCTTACGACCATCCCAAGTTTGTGGAAGATCTGGTACGGGACGTCGCGCTGCGACTGCAGGAAGACCCGCGCGTGCAGTGGTTTTCGGTTTCTTCCGAAAACTTCGAGTCGATTCACAATCATTCGGCTTATGCCATGATTGAAATGGAAAAATAACTTATGGCGGGAAGCAGCATCGGCGATTGTTTCCGGGTCAGCACCTTTGGCGAAAGTCATGGCCCAGCCATCGGCTGCATTGTCGATGGCTGCCCGCCGGGCATGCCGCTCAACGAAGTCGATATCCAGATTGAGCTGGATCGCCGCCGCCCCGGTCAGTCACGCCATACCACCCAGCGTCAGGAAGCGGATCAGGTCGAAATTCTCTCCGGTGTCTTTGAGGGTCTGACCACCGGTACACCCATCGGACTGCTGATTCGCAACACGGACCAACGCTCACAGGATTACAGCAAAATCAAGGACCTGTTTCGTCCTGGTCACGCCGATTATACTTACGTGCAAAAGTACGGCCGGCGCGACTATAGGGGGGGCGGCCGCTCCTCGGCGCGGGAAACAGCGACACGGGTCGCTGCCGGGGCTATCGCCCGTAAGTTTTTGCGCGTGCGTCTTGGTGTGAACATACAGGCGTGGATGGCGCAGATGGGTCCCATTCATGCCGAGGATTTTGATGCAGCGGAAGTCTCCCGCAATGACTTCTTCTGTCCTGATGCCCAGGCTGCGATCCGTATGGCCGACTTTCTCGATGTCCTGCGCAAAGAAGGGGACTCCATCGGCGCGCGGGTGGATGCGCTGGTAACCGGCATGCCGGTTGGGCTCGGTGAACCGGTCTTTGATCGTCTGGAGGCAGATATTGCCAAGGCGATGATGAGTATCAATGCAGTTAAGGCGGTCGCCATAGGCGATGGTTTTGCAGTAGTAGAGCAGCGCGGCAGCTATCATGGGGACGCGATAACCCCCACGGGTTTTCAGAGCAATCATGCCGGCGGTGTTTTGGGCGGCATTTCCTCCGGGCAGGATCTCACGCTGTCCGTGGCCATCAAACCGACCTCCAGTATTCGTATCCCGCGGCAAAGCATAGATGTGCATGGTCAGCCCGCTGAAGTGGTCACCACCGGCCGCCATGACCCCTGTGTCGGTATCCGCGCGGTCCCCATCGTCGAGGCCATGCTGGCGCTGGTGATCATGGACCACTGGATGCGTCACCGCGCCCAGAACGCCGACGTGCAGGCACCCCTGCCTCCCATCCCCGCCTAAGTTATGCAGGCAGACCGGGAAGGGGGCTGGCTCGCCACCTTCTATTTCCTGTACTTTTGCGCGCTGGGTGCGTTCATGCCCTACTGGGGTCCGTGGCTGCATGCCCAGGGCCAGAGTCCTCTGGCCATCGGCATCCTCACCGCGGCTGTGCAGTTCAGCAAGGTGCTGGCGCCCAATCTTTGGGGCTGGCTGGCACATTTTTGGGGGAGTCGGCGGATCGTCCCCTGGGCGGCGCTGATTACGGCGGTGGGCTTCCTTGCCCTGTCGCTGGCCCACGGTCACTTTCTGTCCCTATTGCTCATCACTTTGACTTTTTCCTTCTTCTGGGCGGCGACGCTGCCCCTGGTGGACGCTACCACCATGGACTGGGCACAACGCCGTGGCACTGCCTATGGGCGTATTCGACTCTGGGGCTCCCTCGGGTTTATCGCCCTGTCACTGGGCATGGGTGGGCTGATCGCCCGCTGGGGGATGACCGCGTTTTTGCCTGGCATCGCCATTTTTCTGATGGGCGCATGGTGGGCCAGTCGCTATTTGCCCTATGGCACGCTGCCAGCCACCGGTACACCACGCCCCCGTCTCAGCGGCACACTCCGCCATGTGAGCCTCTGGTTTTTCCTGCTGGCGGGCTTGCTGGAGCAGGCCAGTCATGGCGCCTATTACGCGTTTTATTCTATCTATGCGGAACAGCACGGTCTGGGGAGTGCCGCTGTCGGGATGCTGTGGGGATTTGCAGTGCTCTGCGAAGTCGCGTTTTTCTGGTGGGGCGATCGTTTTATCCGGCGCTGGGGTGTGCCACTGGTATTCACCGGCGCGTTTATTCTGACCGCCCTGCGCTGGGGTGTTATCGCCTGGTGGCCGGGACTGATATGGATCATTCTGGTGCAGACCTTGCATGCGGCCAGCTATGGCGCCTTTCATCTAGCGGCCGTACATTGGTTAGCGGACCGCTTTCCCGGCGCTCTGCGCGGGCGCGGCATGGCCCTGTATGCCAGTATCGTTTATGGTTTGGGGGGAGGTCTGGGCGCGCTCGGAGCCGGCTGGACCTGGGCGCAGTGGGGCGGGCAGGGCACCTTCGCCGCAGCAGCACTGCTGGCGCTTTTGGGTGCGGTTTTCCTGATCTGGGCACTACAGCCCGCACCGGCTCTTGAAAAAGGGGCCGGATAATCCCATTTCTTGGGCAATACCAATCTATAGGAGTCACTCCGTGCGCACCGACAAACTGACCACCAAATTTCAACAGGCTTTCCAGGATGCCCAGAGTCTCGCACTGGCCCAGGATCATCAGCAGATGGAGCCCGTCCACTTGCTTGTTGCTTTTCTTGATCAGGAAGGCGGTATCGCCCGGCCACTCCTGTCAAAAGCCGGCGTACGGGTCGATGCCCTACGCAATCAGTTGAACCGCGCGCTGGAGTCCATGCCGAAAGTACAAGGGCATCCGGGCGAGGTGCAGGTGGGCCGCGATCTTACCAACATGCTCAATCTGGCCGACAAGATAGGCCAGAAGCGCGGCGACACGTATATCTCCACCGAACACTTCCTGCTGGCCTTGATGGACGACAAGGGCGAGGCTGGGCGCCTCCTGAAAGAGGCGGGTGCCACCACCAAGGATCTGGAACAGGCCGTCCACGATCTGCACGGCGGGGAAAAAATCAATGATGCCAATGCCGAAGAGCAACGTCAGGCGCTGGAGAAATACACCATCGACTACACCGAGCGGGCCAGTCAGGGCAAGCTGGACCCGGTGATTGGCCGTGACGACGAAATCCGCCGGACCATTCAGGTATTGCTGCGGCGCAGCAAAAATAATCCGGTCTTAATCGGCGAGCCGGGGGTGGGCAAGACGGCTATCGTCGAAGGACTGGCTCTGCGCTTGATTAATGGCGAAGTGCCGGAATCACTGAGGGACAAACGCTTGCTCGGTCTGGATTTGGGAGCGCTGATTGCGGGTGCCAAGTTTCGCGGTGAGTTCGAGGAACGTCTGAAGTCTTTATTGAATGACTTGGAGAAGAGTGAGGGTAAAATCATTCTTTTTATTGATGAAATTCATACACTGGTGGGGGCTGGCAAGGCCGAGGGCTCCATGGACGCAGGCAACATGCTCAAGCCGGCGCTGGCACGCGGCGAGTTACATTGCATCGGTGCTACCACACTGGATGAATATCGTAAATACATTGAAAAGGATGCGGCGCTGGAACGGCGTTTCCAGCGGGTACTGGTGGATGAACCCAGTGTAGAAGACACCATCGCCATTTTGCGTGGCCTGAAAGAGCGCTATGAAGCCCATCATGGGGTGCGCATTACCGATCCCGCATTGGTTGCCGCAGCACAGCTTTCACATCGCTATATCACCGACCGTAATCTGCCTGACAAAGCCATAGATCTGATGGACGAGGCGGCCTCCCGCATCAAGATGGAAATCGACTCCAAACCTCAGGAACTGGATGAACTGGAGCGCCGCATCATTCAATTGAACATTGAGCGCGTGGCACTGGAGAAGGAGAAGGATGAAGCCAGCCGTAAGCGTCTGGATATCCTGCAGACCCAAATCAACGAGTCAGATCGCAAATATCAGGAGCTGGAAGAGGTTTGGAAAGGCGAAAAGCTGGCCATCGAAGGTACCTCACAGATTCAGAAAGAACTGGACCGAAAGCGCGTTGAACTGGACACAGCGCGTCGTGCCAACGACTTGGAGCGTATGGCGGAACTGCAATACAGCGCCATTCCGGCATTGGAGACACAGCTCCATGCTGCGGAAATCCGCGCACAATCAGCCGGTTCAGGCGCTAAACCCACCTTGTTGCGCACCGAGGTGGGTGAGGAGGAAATCGCCGAAGTGGTCGCCCGCTGGACCGGCATTCCTGTCTCCAAAATGTTGGAAGGCGAAAAAGAAAAACTCCTCAAGATGGAGGAGCGTCTGCAGGCGCGGGTTGTGGGCCAGAGCGAGGCCGTCGCCGCGGTATCCAACGCCATTCGCCGCTCCCGGGCAGGGCTGTCTGATCCCAAGCGCCCCAACGGCTCCTTTCTCTTCCTCGGCCCCACGGGCGTCGGAAAAACGGAGTTGACCAAGGCCCTAGCCGAGTTCCTCTTCGACAGTGAAGACCACCTGGTGCGCATCGACATGAGCGAATTCATGGAGAAGCATTCGGTGGCACGGCTCATCGGCGCGCCTCCGGGATACGTAGGTTATGAAGAAGGCGGCTATCTCACTGAAGCGGTGCGGCGCAAACCCTATTCGGTCGTATTGCTGGACGAGGTGGAGAAGGCCCACCCGGAAGTCTTCAATATCCTTCTGCAGGTATTGGATGATGGTCGGCTCACCGATGGCCAGGGGCGCACGGTAGATTTCCGCAATACCGTCATCGTCATGACTTCCAACCTTGGCTCCGACCGAATTCAGGAATTCAGTCGCAAAGGGGACTACGACGGTATGCGCGTGGCGGTACTGGACGTGGTGCAGGATCACTTCCGCCCGGAATTTCTCAACCGCATTGATGAGTTGGTCATCTTCCATCCCCTCACCGCAGTGCAGCTCCGTGAGATTACCGGGATTCAGATGGGTTTCCTGCGGGCACGCCTGCGGGAGCGGGATATGGATCTGGTGCTCAGTGACGGCGCACTGGATCGTCTGGCAGAGGTCGGCTATGACCCCGTCTATGGCGCCCGCCCCCTGAAAAGGGTGATTCAGCGGGAGATTGAAAACCCCCTCGCCCAGAAACTCCTGCGGGGCGACTTCGGACCCGGCGAGATTATTGAAGTACTTCTTGAAGGAGACCGCTTTACCTTTGTCGGGCGGCGCCTGCACTGAGTGTACGCCGCGAAATAGCGGCGGTCCGACCGGCGATCTCAGTGTAGAACTGTGACAAGTTCTGCGCCATCCGGTCTTCCGACCATTCTGCGGCCAGTTGGCGAGCCTCCGCTGCCAGTCGCGCCCGCAGGCCGTAATCTCGCAGCAGGGCAACGCACTGGCTGGCAAGGTCCATAGGGTCATTGCGGGCGCTACGGGTGCCTTTACCCAGGCCGAGCAGGTCTGCACTGCCCAGCGCGGGCACCCCCACCACCGGCAATCCCGCCGCCAGCGCCTCAATCAGAACCATCCCCTGGGTTTCCGTCTGGGATGGAAACACGAATAAATCAGCGGCCGCATATGCGTCTTTCAATGCCTCTTTTCGCTCTAGATAACCGAGGAAGCGTACCGAATTGCTTAAACCTTGTTCTTCTACAAGGGCCTCCAACATAGGTCGCGCTGGGCCGTCGCCGGCCAGCATCAGCAACACATCCGGCATCTGTTCCAGGATATACGGCAACGCATTGAATAACAGCGGAATATTTTTTTCCGGTGCAATCCGACCCGCATATAGCAGGATGGGGCGTTGCCCGGTAATGCCGTACTGCTTGCGGAACTCTGCGCCTTTACCTTCCGCAAAATGCTCGAGCTTCACTCCCGTCGGAATGACCCGCACGGGCTGATTGACCCCGTAGCCCCAGAGAATTTCCGCCATAGCCTGCGAAGGTACGACAACCCCATCCACTCCGTGGCATTGCCGCCGCGATAAACGTCGTACTGAGCCACGGCGCAGGCCGCCGGGAATTTTTGGATAATAATGATCGACATAGGCTTCAAAGTAGGTGTGGTAGGAGAGCACGACAGGTATGCGCAAGTGGCGCGCCAGGCGCACCCCGTGATAATGAGCGATAAAAGGGGTCTGAATATGGACCAAATCGTAAGCAGCATTACTCATATCCCGGCGCCGGGAGCGCAACGCACGAAACTTCATAAAGCGCTCTTCGGGATACAGGGGAATCCGCCAGGAAGGTATACGCCATAAGGCCCGTTCATCGTCATCTGGCGCATATCTTTTGCGACCGTCATAGGCGGGAAGCAAGATATCTATTTCGTGCCCCTGACGGACCAGACCGGCACGAAAGCTTTCAATAGAACTGGCCACCCCGCTGATCCGGGGGAAATAGGTATCCGTGGTCATCAGTATGCGCAAGGCAGGACTCCGCTAAGGCAAAAAAGCGTTCCCGGCGTAAGGCCTGGAACCTTTTTAGTCTGCCAGAGCAAGATGACATTTTGATGACGCTGCCGCACACACGGTGCGGGGAGTGCTTATCTCTTTACGGTACCCAGATTCTGCAGGGTCCCCTCATCTTCCAGCGTACTCGTGTCTTGGATAACCTCTTCACCACGGGCAATGGAGCGCAGCAGGCGGCGCATGATCTTACCGGAACGGGTTTTGGGCAGGGCGTCGGTGAAACGAATGTCGTCGGGACGGGCGATCGCACCGATCAGTTCGGTTACCTGCGCGCGCAGCGCCGCACCCAGTTCATCACGATCATCGCCCTGATGTTGATGTTTCAGTATAACAAAAGCACAAATGGCCTCGCCCTTGATTTCATGAGGAATCCCTACCACAGCTGCTTCCGCGACCGCAGGATGCGCCACCAATGCCGATTCCACCTCCGCCGTGCCCAAGCGATGCCCGGAGACATTGAGCACGTCATCAATACGTCCCATCACCCAGAAATAACCGTCCGCGTCGCGGCGCGCGCTGTCTCCGGCAATGTAGTAGCGATTATCAAACTTGGCCCAGTAACTCTCTAGATAGCGCTCCGGATTACCCCAGACGCCCCGCAGCATACCCGGCCACGGCCGATCAATGACCAGGTAGCCACCGGCATCGGGGGCGGTGATGGGGTCGCCCTGGTCATTCACAATGCGCGCGCTGATGCCGGGGAGGGGGAGGGCGCAAGAGCCTGGCTTGTTGGCTGTCACGCCAGGCAACGGCGCGATCATGTGCCCTCCGGTTTCCGTCTGCCACCAGGTATCGGCTACCGGGCAGTGCCCGCCGCCAATCTGTTCGTAATACCACATCCAGGCCTCCGGATTCATGGGTTCGCCCACCGAACCCAAGAGCCGCAGGCTGGAAAGATCATGGCGCTGCGGCCATTCGTCGCCCATTTTCATGAAGGCGCGCACCGCCGTCGGTGCGGTGTAGAGAATGCTGATGCCATGCCGTGCGATCATTCTCCAGAATCGGTCCGGCTGCGGGTGCATGGGTGCCCCTTCATAGAGGAAGACGGTGGCCCCATTAGCCAGCGGACCGTAGACCACATAGCTATGGCCGGTGATCCAGCCGATGTCGGCGGTACACCAGTAGACATCCTCAGGCTTGATGTCGAAAACCCAGCGCGTGGTGAGCATGGTCCAGAGCAAATAGCCCGCACTGCTATGAAAAACCCCCTTGGGTTTACCGGTGCTGCCCGAGGTATAGAGGATGAAGAGGGGGTCCTCAGCCTGCATGGGGAGGGCCGGGCAATCGGCGCTCATGCCGGCGATGACATCTTCCCACCAGACGTCACGGCCTTCCTGCATATTGATTTCGGCGCCGGTACGACGCAGGACAATAACCCGCCGCACGGAGTGTTCATGCTCCCGCAGCAGAGCCTGATCCGCATGGCGTTTGAGTGACACGACCTTGCCCGCACGCCAGGCGCCGTCGGCGGTGATCAGCACCTTGGCGTCCGTATCCTCCAGACGGTCCTTGAGGGCTTCCGCCGAGAATCCGCCAAACACCACCGTATGGATCGCCCCGATCCGCGCACAGGCGAGCATGGCGATGACCGCCTCCGGCACCATGGGCATGTAGATCGCCACCCGATCCCCCTTTTGCACCCCCTGATGTTTGAGAGCATTGGCAAAAAGGCACATTTCGCGGTGTAACTGCGCGTAGGTCAGGGTTTGGACGCTGCCATCCTCGCCCTCCCAGATCAGGGCTGCTTTGTGCCGGGTCGCTCCTTGCAGATGGCGATCCACGCAGTTGTGCGCCACATTGAGCTGACCATCGCTGAACCAGCGATAGAAGGGGGCACGATCGGTCTCCAGCACCTGTTGAAACGGCACCTCCCAGTTCAGATGCTGGCGCGCCAAATCCCCCCAAAAGCGATCTGGATCCTCTATCGCTTGCCGATTCATGCGTGCAAAGGTTTCTGCATCCATATTGGCCTGATTGGCAAAATCGGTGGGGACGGCAAAGGAGCGAGTTTCGGCTAGAATAGAGTCAATGGATGTCGGCATAAATTACTCGGTGAAGGTGTTAATACCGCTGAACGGGCAGCTTTTAAACATAGCACTGCGTAAACTCTGATGCTACTCAATGCGGCCAAGCGGCTCACGCTGTTGCCGCTTCCTGGATCGTATTGCCTTCCAGCACATAGAGCTCGGCTTTGGTGAGCGCCGCGGGCGTCCCGAACAACACCAGCACATCCCCAGGCATGAGTACCGTATCGGGGGAGGGTTCGCGCCCGCGAATCCCATGGCGGCGCACAGCCACGACTGCCACCCCGAAACTGGTCAGGTTCAGTTCGCGCAGACTGAGATGGAGGCCAAAAGCCGTTTCGCCCAAGGCGATAGACGCTAGTCGCGCCGAACCCTGATCTTCGCCCGGCTCCGAACTCCCCCAAAAGGCCCCCCGAAAAAACTGATAGCGCTCCTGCCGGAAGCGCCGTACCCGACGTAGCACCGTACTGATCGGGAAACCAATCAACAACAGGGCCTGCGAGGCCAGCATCAGTGCACCTTCGGTCACTTCCGGCACGACTTCATCCGCCCCTGCGGCCTCCAGCTTCTCCAACTGACTGTCGTCGTGGGCGCGGACGACCACCGGCAAGTCCGGGCGCAACTCCTTGATAATAGAGAGGACCCGCTGGCTGGACGCGACATTCGCATAGGTGATCACTACGGCCCGAGCCGAAAAAATCCCTGCTGCCTGCAACACATCGCGGCGACTGGCATCCCCATAAAAGATGGATTCACCCGCGGACTGCGCCTGACGTACGCGTACCGGGTCCAGATCAAGGGCCACAAAGGGAATGCCTTCTTCCTCCAAGACCCGCCCTACACTTTGTCCCACCCGGCCGTAGCCACAGAGCACGACATGGGCCTGCAAATTTGCCGAGCGGATATCGGCCAGTTGCTGATCGCGATGGCCGCGATAGCTGCCCACCAGTTGGCGCGCCAGCCAGCCATTGCGCTCCACCAGGATGGGCGCCAGCATCATAGACAGGAGCATGCCGCCCAGGACCGGTTGCAGCACGCGGGCAGGCAACAGTTGGTATTGATTGGCTAAAGCCAGCAGCACAAAGCCAAACTCCCCTGCCTGCGACAGCACAATGGCTGAGCGCAATGCCACGCCCGGCTCGTAGCCGAAAAGACGGGCCAGCCCCCAGACCAGCGCACCCTTCAGCAGCAGAATCATGGCCAGCACGATTAAAACCCAGGCCAGATTCGCCCACCACGCCGGGAGATCCACGAGCATACCGATGGTGACGAAAAAGAGTCCCAGCAAAATGTCGCGGAAAGGCGCGATGTCCGCTTCCACCTGATAACGGTAGGCCGTCTCGGAAATCAGCATCCCCGCCACAAAGGCCCCCAAGGCCAGCGACAATCCCGCCTGTTCGGTGATCCATGCCAAACCCAAGGTTACCAGTAACACGTTGAGCATAAACAGCTCTGTGGACTTACGGTTGGCCACGAACTGAAACCAGGGCCGCATCACCGGCCGCCCGATCACCAGCAAGACCAACAGCACCAGCACCGCCTTGAGTCCGGCCATAGCCAAATCATGGGGCAGATTAGTGGTCGAACCGGCAAGGGCAGGGATCAGAATCAGTAGCGGCACTACGGCCAGGTCCTGAAAAAGCAGCACGCTCACCGCAATACGCCCATGCCGGGTCTGCATTTCCATTTTTTCGGCCAGTGCGCGCACGACCATGGCTGTGGACGACATGGCCAGAATCCCGCCAAGGATCACCCCTGTCTTCCAGGAAAGCGGGATGAGCAAAGCGATACCGACGAAGAGCAGACTGGTCAGGACCACCTGCGCCAGTCCCATCCCGAACACCAGACGACGCATACTTAGAAACTGCGCCAGACTGAATTCCAGCCCGATGCTAAACATCAGAAAAACCACGCCGAAAGCGGCGAGTTGTCGGGTACTGGCAAGATCTGGCACTACAGCCAGGGCATGTGGACCGAGAATGATGCCGGTCAGCAGATAAGCAAACACCGCCGGCAAACGCAGGTAGCGCAGAAAGCCAACCAGCAGCACCCCGGTAGCCAGGAGCAGGATAATCGTCAACAGACCGTGGTCTTGCATGTTCCTCCTCGGACATGGCAGCGCCCTCTTAGGGGCGCCATTTATTTTTTGCAGCAGGAATAGAGGTAGGTCTGAGCCCAGATAAAAGAGCAGGGCGATGGCGTCTTATGGGAAGACGCCTGCTTTCTGTTATCATAGCGGGAAAAGGAGGATCACGCATGTACATCGTCACTGGCGGTGCCGGTTTTATCGGCGCCAATCTTGTGCAAGCCCTCAATCAGCGGGGCATTACGGACATTCTCGTCGTGGACCACCTAACCCGCGCCGACAAGTTTCTCAATCTCACCGATCTGGAAATTACCGACTACATGGAGGCAGAGGCTTTTCTCCGCCTGATAGAGAATGGACACCTGAAGGGTGTCGACGCCATTTTCCACGAAGGAGCCTGCTCCGACACCATGGCCACCGACGGCCGTTACGTCATGGAAAACAACTTCGCCTTCAGCAAAGCGCTGCTACATTGGTGTCAGCGTCATAATGTCCCCTTCCTCTACGCCTCCAGTGCCTCCGTCTATGGTATGACTGGCGCCTTCGTCGAGGAGCGTGCGGCGGAATCTCCGCTCAATATCTACGGGTTCAGCAAATTTCAGTTCGACCAGTATCTCAGACGGATGTGGGCAGATTTGCGCGCCCCGGTGCATGGCTTTCGTTATTTCAATGTCTACGGCCCACGCGAGTTCCACAAAAATCGCATGGCCTCAGTGGCGCTGCATTTTTTCAAACAATACCGACTGGATAATCATGTTCACTTGTTTGCGGGGACGGGCGGCTATGCCGATGGCGAGCAGCGGCGTGATTTCATTCACGTGGACGATGTGGTGGCCGTCAATATGCACTTTTTGGATCACCCGCACAGCGGAATCTACAATGTGGGCACCGGGCAGGCGCAGAGTTTCAACGAAGTGGCAGTCGCCGTCATCAATAGTCTGGAACGCCGCGCAGACCGCCCAGCACAAAACCTGCCTGTACTACAGAAAGCGCAGACTATTCGCTACATCAGCATGCCCGAGGCCCTGAATGGCAAATATCAGAGCTTTACCCAGGCAGAAGTGAGCAAGCTGCGTAGTGCGGGATATGCCAAACCCTTCCTGACAGTGGAGCAGGGGGTGGATCGCTACGTGCAATGGCTGGCGGAGCGGCCGGATTGATGGACGGGCGGGTACTCGTTACCGGTGCTGCGGGTTTCATCGGTTTTCATATGGCCCGTCGCTTACTGGCAGACGGCTGGATCGTCAGCGGCATAGATAATCTCAATGACTACTATGATCCCGGCCTGAAAAGGGATCGCCTGGCGCAACTGGAGGGGCATCCCGCTTTTCAGTTTCAGCCTCTGGATCTGACCAATCGGGAGGGTATGCAGACGCTCTTTGCGGGTCCACACTTTGACGTCGTCATCAATCTGGCTGCCCAGGCGGGGGTGCGGCATTCTCTGAAAGCGCCGCACAGCTATGTGGACAGCAATGTTGTCGGCTTTCTGAACGTGCTGGAGGGCTGCCGT
This sequence comes from Acidithiobacillus sp., assembly GCF_023255755.1. Classification (GTDB taxonomy): domain Bacteria; phylum Pseudomonadota; class Gammaproteobacteria; order Acidithiobacillales; family Acidithiobacillaceae; genus Acidithiobacillus. The sequence continues at coordinate 19,686 of NZ_JAGDVS010000153.1, forward strand.
GCGCAAGGGGTGAACCACCTGCTCTTCGCTTCCTCTAGTTCCGTATACGGTGCCAATAGTCGCCTGCCTTACAGTGTTCATGATCCGGTAGATCATCCGGTCAGCCTCTACGCGGCTACCAAGCGGGCGGGCGAACTTATGGCGCACAGCTACGCCCATCTTTATGGCATCCCCAGTACGGGATTGCGGTTTTTTACGGTCTATGGGCCTTGGGGGCGTCCCGATATGGCCTACTTCAGTTTCACGCAGAAGATTCTGGCCGGACAGCCCATCCCCGTATTCAACCACGGCCAAATGCGGCGCGACTTCACCTATATCAATGACATCATCGAAGGGGTGACGCGGCTCATTCCGCATGCACCGGAAGCGCAAAATATCTGGCCGGAAGATCCGGCAAGCAGTGCGGCACCATTCTGCATTCACAACATTGGCAACCACACGCCCATTGCACTCACGGACTTCATCCATACTCTGGAGGGATGCCTCGGCAAATCCGCGCAGATTGAATGGCTCCCCATGCAGGATGGCGACGTAGTAGCCACCTACGCCGACATTTCTGTGTTACAGCAGAGCGTTGGCTTTGCTCCTGACACCCCCTTACGCGAGGGTCTGCAACACTTTGTAGCCTGGTATCGTCAGTATTACGGCTGACAGCCTGACATTTTTTAAACGGGGGTAACGCCATGAATATACGTACGCACCACCCCCTTCATCTGCATAGCCGAACAGAATTTCTGTGGCGGCAATTACGCTACACCGGGGCTGGATTAGCTTTCATGCTGTTTTCTCTCGGCATGGGCGTACTCGGCTATCATCTGCTGGCTCGTATCAACTGGATCGATAGTCTGCTCAATGCGAGCATGATTCTGAGCGGTATGGGTCCGGTTTCAAACTTACATGGCACTACCGCCAAACTTTTTGCCAGTGCCTACGCCCTGTACTCAGGAGTGGTCTATCTGGCAGTATCCGCAGTACTTTTGTACCCGCCGGTTGAGCGACTTCTGAAGATTTTGCACCTTCAGGCACTCAATACGCCCTCTCCCGTACCGGGAAACCGCCACCCGGACCTCTCAGAAGACTGAGTCACCGCCGGGTAGTGGTATAAAACGTTTTTCAACAACACTACCTTACTCAGTGCGCCGTCTTGCCTGGGTACACAGAAGAGGCGGCGGAGGCGGCGATGTCAGCGGCCTTTTCCTCAATCCAGCTACGACCGGAGCGGAAGCTCATCCAGCACTTCCCCTCGTAATCATATAGCTTGCATTCCTTGAAGATACGTCGAACCTCAAAAAAACCGAAGCGGGTTTCATGAATGTACTGGCCATATTCCGCGCGCAAATCTTCGTAGGCCCCCTTCAGACGGTAGAAGGGAATCCGCGGGTCTACGTGGTGCGGTGTGTGGATCAAAATATTGTGGATCAGGTACTCGCTGATTTTGGAGCAACGTACAATAGTGCTGCAATAAAGCTGGCCAACACTCTGGCTCCACTCCTCTTTCTCTGAGAAGAAGGGCACTTTCGGATGCGTGTGATGGAGAAAGACAAACAAAGCAATGTAATAATTGAACACCAGGAAAGGCAGAATCACCGCCGCAATGACGCCCATCAGGCCTGCAATCCAGTACACCAGCGCGGAAAAGCTGAGGAAAAACACCAACGTTACCATTTTGCTATAGAAAAATGCCCGCCGATCCTTGCTTTTCGCATCTGCTTTGAAACGCACCATGCCTGGCCACCAGATCCGCAACAGATAGTGCAGCGCACAACTGTAAGGGCTGCGTTCCAGGCGATAGATCATTTTCTGCCAAACCGTCTTGCTTCGATATTCCTCGGGTGTCCAGGGGCGCCATACCCAGTCGATGGTAGTCAGGCTGGTAAAGCCGTGATGGACGCGGTTGTGCCCGAAGGCCCAAAGTCGGTACATGTTCAGCGAGGGCAGCATGAAGATTGTGCCCATGATTTCGGCAGTGCGCTTGCTCTGGAAGAGGGCGCCGTGCGCCGCATCGTGCGCCCAGACAAACATAGAGGCGACTGCCGATCCCGCAAGGAGCCCGAACAACAGTTTGAGCCACCATGCCTCGACGAGCAGAGTACCGGCGATAGCTGACAGATAGAGGAGTGCATCGAATGCATACCACGCGACAGCAATACCGGTTGAGCGCTGATAGCGCTCGGGCCGGATCGCGTCACGGATGGTTTGAAGTTTGACGGGGCGCAATGCCTCGTAGTCAGCGTCAGAAGAGGTAAGTGGCATGGCAATGTGTTTCCTGGCAAATCCATTTCGTGGTTACAGCATACTCGCATATCTTATTATATAATGAAAGATGGGGCAAACGTAGGGCCAGCACCTCGTAGACCCACTAACGATTGGGTTCGCCACCCTGATCTCGTTGCTGCGCTGTGTCACGCTTAGTCTGCGCGCGTTTGCTTCTGCCACAACCAAACCAGCGGTATTTGGCGCAGCAGAAATTAGTGCTACCATGTTGGAGTCATTTGCGCTATATGTTTAGCTGCTGACGCTGTCATCCCATGAAGTCTACGTTAAGGAGAATTGAAAACATGTTGGATATTGCCAAGATTAAGCCTGTTGCCCGTATCGTCCTTGTTGCCGGTGCTATCGCGCTTGCCTCGGCCTGCGCCAAGAAGGAAGAAACCACCGCTCCTGCTGAAAGCAGTGCCACCACCACCACCGAATCTGCTGCCCCGGCAACCACCACCACCGAATCTGCTGCCCCAGCGACAAACGGCACGGGCAGCAGCGCTATGGCGCCGATGGAATCCGCTGCGCCTGCCACCAGCAGCGATGCTTCTGCGAGCTAATTCACTGCCCGGGTAGAGTTCAGAGTTGGGACATGAGGAGGCGTATCACGATGAATTTTAATGATATCAGCCCAGTCATGCGTCTTCTGGTGCTTGTCGGCGTAGTTACTCTCGCTGCGGCTTGCGCCAGGAAAGACGAGTCCACTACCGCGCCGATTGATAGCTCCGCTACCAATCCGGCGGCGGGCAGCGGCCAGAATTCTGGATCTACCCAAGGTGGTGAGAACACTGGGGGCAGCGCCTCGCCGGCGGGCTTTGACGCGCAGGGACGAGGCGAGCGTTTTATTAAGGTAGTGACCGCCGCGGGGAGCCTGGATCAGATGGTCAAAGCGAGGTCGCTGGCGGAAGCCAAGGGCTGTTTTGCCTGTCATCAAATCGGTACCAAAGTCCTCGGTCCTGCTTTTGCCTGGGTCGCCTACAAGTACAAAAGCGATCCCAAGGCGATAGCAACGTTAAGCCACGCTATTGAGCATGGCGTGTCCGGCGTGTGGGGTTCTATGCCCATGCCAGCGCAGAATGTGACCTCGGCGGAAGCCAAAGAGTTGGCTTCATGGGTGTTGGCACAAAAGCCTATCGCACCCCCAAAAACTGCCTAACGGGCTTCTTTAGCCGTCTAGACCCCCGCCTTGCGGGGGTTTTTTATACCCGGATGAGTCTTGCGAAAAAAGTTTAAAACATTCAGCTGGATTTCCAGCACCTATTATGCGGAAGGGCTGCCTTATTCGCTGGTGCAACAGGTATCCGTCCAGTTTTTTACCTATGCAGGCGCCAGCTTGCAGGTCATCGGATTGCTCTCCTTTTTCGGTCTGCCTTGGAATTTAAAACTGTTCTGGAGCCCATTGATCGATCTTTTTGCGGATAAGAAGCGTTGGCTTGTAGTAATGGAAATCGTCCTGGGTGGTGTGGCCGCTTTACTGATCTGGCCAGCACAACATCTGAATCTGGACCTCGCCACTAAAATCTTTGTGTTATTGGCCTTCATGGCGGCT
>NZ_JAGDVS010000055.1 GCF_023255755.1 Acidithiobacillus sp.
TGTCCCTGGACCCTGGCGCTCTGCCCGGCCAGTTACAGGCCGCGCAGGCCCAGGCCGCCCTCGCCCAGGTAGACTACCAGCGCGCCGAGAAGGTCTTCGCCATCCACGGCATCTCCACCGCCGCATTGGATAAGGCCCGCTATGGTGCGAGTGCGGCACAGGCTCAGGTGACGGCCTTGCAGGAATCGCTGGCGGATACGCAGATCCGTGCGCCCTTCGCCGGGGTACTGGGCTTGCGCACCGTTAATCCGGGTGAATATATCCACGCCGGTATGCCGGTGGTGCACATCGAAAACCTGCGGCAGCTCTATGCCGACTTCACCGTACCCCAGCGGGATGTGCAGGCGGTACAGGTTGGCGCGCCGGTGCGGATTGACGTGCATAACGGCGGCACCCTGCGTCATTACCACGCCAAAGTGCAGGCTGTCGCCAGTCATGTCGATGCGCAAAACCGGGCGGTCAGCGTCCGCGCGCTCCTTGATGCAGCACAAGGCCTGAAGCCCGGCATGTTCGTCCGCATCGTCCTGCAAAAAGAAGCCCCCACGGCGCGCCTGATGATTCCCATGGTGGCGGTGAGCTTTAACACCTACGGGGACTTTGTCTACGTGCTGACCCCCGGTGGCCCGGATAAGACCCTCATCGCCAAAGAACAGCCGGTGACAACGGGTATGCAGCGTGGCAACGAAGTGGTTATCCGCTCCGGCCTGAAGGCCGGGGATCTGGTGGTCACCGCGGGACAGGTCAAGCTGCACAGCGGCGACCACGTGCGCATCAATAACGCCGTGCATCTCTGAGGATCCCCATGCATTTCACCGAACCCTTTATCCGCCGCCCCATCCTCGCCATTTCCCTGAGCCTGATGCTGTTTTTCTTCGGGCTGCGCTCCCTCGGCCTGATGCCCATCACCGAGTATCCGCCCACCAACAGCTCCATGATCACAGTGACCACCCACTACTTCGGGGCGACCCCGAAGACCGTCAACGCGTTTATTACGGCGCCGCTGGAAAAAGCCGTCGGGCAAGCCCCCGGCATCAACTACATGACGGCGGTGAGTGAAGATGGCATTTCCATCCTCACCCTCTATATGCGCATGGGCGAAGATCCCAACGCCGCCTTGTCCCAGGTGCAGAGTAAGATCAATACGGTCCTCAATCAGCTCCCTAAGGGGGTGATGCAGCCCGTGGTGCAGGAAATGTCCGGTTCCGGTGCCTACCTGATGTTGCTGAGCTACCATGGTAAAGGCTTCAATCAGCAGCAGATCACCGACTACCTGACTCGGGTGGTGCAGCCCGCCATTCAGTCGGTGCCGGGGGTGGGGCTGACTTCCATCCTGCCGCCGGGCACCGGTCCCAACGGTAATACCTACGCCATGCGCGTCTGGCTGAATCCCCAGGAAATGGCCGTGCTGGGCATTACCCCCGCGCAGGTCAGTACCGCCCTGAAGCAGAATGATTTCGTCGCGGCGGTTGGTCGTCTGCGCGGTCAGTACACGGCTGTCTCCATGAGTGCCAACACTGCCTTGCACAGCGCCGCAGAGTTCCGCAATCTGGTGGTGGCGACGGTACATGGGGTGCCGATTCGTCTGGGACAGGTGGCCAAAGTCTCCCTGGGCGCCCAGACCTACGACTCATCGGTGATGGTGGACGGCCAGCCTGCCGTGAACATCGGTATCCAGCAGGCCCCTGGCAGTAACGCCCTGAAAGTGTCTCAGGGTATTCAAAAAGCCATGGCCCAGTTGGACTCGACCATGCCGCCAGGTATGCAGGGCTACACCATTTACAATGGCGCGCAGTTCGTCAAAAGCTCCCTGCAGGAAGTGGAGGTCAATATCGCCTTGGCCTTGCTGGTGGTGATCCTGGTGATCTACTTCTTCATGGGCTCATGGCGGGCGCTGATCGTGCCGGTGCTCGCCATCCCGGTGGCGATGGTGGGTGCGGTCACCATCCTCCATGCCCTCGGTTACACTCTGAATTTGCTCACCTTGCTGGCCATGGTGCTGGCCATCGGGCTGGTGGTGGATGACGCCATTATCGTCGTCGAAAACGTCCACCGGCATATCGAAAACGGCGCCACGCCGCTGCACGCGGCGCTGCTCAGCGCCCGGGAACTGGCCAGTCCCATTCTGGTCATGGCGACGACGCTGGTGGCGGTTTTCGCTCCCATGGCTTTTATTGGCGGTCTGGTGGGGCATTTGTTCAGCGAATTCGCCTTTACCATTGTCGCCACGGTGCTGCTATCCATGGTGGCCGCCCTGACCCTCGCCCCCATGCTCGCCTCGCGGGTCCTGAAGGCCGGGCACGAAGGCCGGATGGCGCATCTGGTGGATCATATTTTCGGACGGCTCAAGGCGCTGTATGGCCGCACCTTGTTTCAGAGCCTACGGGTCTGGCCGACGACGGTGACGCTGGCGCTGATCCTCACCGTCGGCATTTATTTCCTCTTCTCCATCAGTCAGAGCGAGCTGGCACCGCCCGCCAATCAGGGCATCGTCTATGTCAACGGCGTCGCCCAGCCGACGGCGACCCTGGAATACATGAATGCCTACGATAATTACCTGACCAAAACGGTTTTCAATAAAATCGACAGTCGCAGCCACAGCTTCGCGGTCAATGGGGTGGGTATCGGCGGCATGTTGCTGAATAACGAGGTGATGGCGGGGGTGGTGCTCAAACCCGAGCGCGGTAATGTCACTACGCAACAGGTCAAGGAGAAGGTGCAGAAACTGGCCGAGCAGGTGCCGGGCATGAAGCTTTCCGCCTTCGGTCTGCCGCCCTTGCCGGGAGCGGCCGTAGGGCTGCCGGTGCAGTTTGTGATCACCAGTACCGGCGGCGGTTACCATCCACTGGACGCCGTCTCCGGCAAGCTGGTACAGGAGGCCAGAGCCAGTGGCCTGTTCTCCTTCGTCTGCAAAAATCTGAAGTACAACAATCAGATCCAGGAAATTCATATCAACCGGCAGATGGCGGCCTCCTTCGGCCTGAGCATGGCGGATATCGGGCAGAATCTGGAAACCCTGCTGGGCGGCAACTATGTCAATTATTTCGACATGGACGGCCTCAGCTACCGCGTCGTGCCCCAGGTGCCGCCCGCGCTGCGCGCCAATCCGGATTTCCTGAAGGCCTACACCATCAAGACGCCATCCGGCGCGCAGGTGCCACTGTCCACCTTTGTTTCCCTGCAGTCGCGACCGGCGCCTACCTTCCTGCCGCAGTTCCAGCAGTTGCCCGCGGTCTTCATTCAGGCCAATCCGGCACCGGGGGTATCTTTGGGTCAAGCCCTGCAATTCCTGCGGAACCATGCCCAGAAAATCCTGCCGGCCGGAGATCAGATCCACTATGCCGGCGTGTCTCGTCAGTACATGCATCAGGGCAGCGCGCTGGCGATCACCTTTGGTTTTGCGTTGTTGATGGTCCTGCTGCTGCTCGCGGCGCAATTCAACAGCTTCCGCGACGCCCTGGTGGTGCTCACCGCGGTGCCCGTCGCCCTTTTCGGGGCCTTACTGCCCATTAGTCTGGGGGTTTCCAGTGTCAACATCTATTCTGAGGTGGGAATGGTCATGCTCATCGGCCTGATCGCTAAACAGGGCATTCTTATCGTGCAATTTGCCCGTGTCATGCAGGCGGAAAAGCATTTAGACCGACGTCATGCGGTGGTGGAAGCGGCTACTTTACGGTTGCGCCCCATTTTAATGACCGTGGCGGCGATGATCGCCGGCGCCGTACCCCTGCTTTTCGCCAGTGGCGGTAATGCCGATGCGCGGTTCTCCATGGGACTGGTCATTGTCAGCGGTCTGAGCTTCGGCTCGCTGGTTTCGCTCTTTGTGGTCCCGGCGTTTTATGTGTGGTTCGGGCAAACGGTGCGGAAGCCGGAGAGGGGTTTGGTGGGGTAGTTTTGTTATGGGGTGAGCTGATTGTGGTGGTGGGCGCCTTTCGGGGCGCTTTTTCGTTGGAGGTGGGAATCATGGGGTGGATTGAGTAGGATCATGAATTGGTGTAGGTTTGTGGACAAGAATAGGTGGTGATCTGCATTTCTGTGCGGACTCGTTTGCGTGTGGCGTTCATCCGGAAAAATTTAGGCTGCTATAAATGTTGCAGGAGGGTGTTGGGTGCTTGATTTTCTGGGTGGCGGGTGGGGCTGGAAAAATTTAGGCGACGTGGGTGGGGCTGTGCAGTCATTTCCTAAATTACGTTCGCGGGCG
>NZ_JAGDVS010000102.1:0-2849 GCF_023255755.1 Acidithiobacillus sp.
ACCTCTATAACATCTCGAACTAAGCCGCAAGATACGCCGCTCAGTTACCGCTTACGATCCGCCATCCACTTCGATCTGGTAGGTATCCGTGGTGTTCTGCGGCGTCTTCACGGCGACGGCGATGCCAATGCCGCTAATGGCATTGGGCATGGGCATCGGAGAGGCCTCATTGAGCGGATACTGTGCTGCCGGTGCGAAGATCGACATAAATCCGCCGGTCGCATACAGGTTGTTGTTCAGCCCAACGATATTGGATGGGTTGACGTATGTCGTATTCGACACCCAGTTGTAGATGTCGACTGGAGTCCCATAATATTGACCATTCCAGTGGACGGTGTAGTTGGAAACCGTGGAGGAAAGTGTTTGCGTCTGTGCGGTGGCATTTATGGGCGTCACCTGCCCTTTATAGGCGGGTATGCAAAAAAGCGGCGATTGTGAAGCATCACCACCATAGCTTTGGTACATCGTATCGTTGTTACCGGTGGGCGCACCGCTGGTGAGGTTGGCCAGATTGGTGGCAACGCTTGGACAGGTCAGGGAAAACCCCTGAGAGGCGATACTTGGATACGCATACCCCTCAAAACCGATATCTCCGGCGTTATTTCCTGCCCATGAACCCCATCCATTCAGGGACTCCCATATCGCGCTCCAGCCATAGACGCTTGCTCCAATCAGCCAATATCCATATTGGCCTGGAGATAAAATGTATTCCGCCACTTCCGGCTGCTGCATGCTGATGCCAAGTGGCAGCGCCATCGAATTGGATGAGCCCAGATTGTTCAGCGTGGAGCCGTTCGCAACGCCAAAAAACTGTCCTGTGCTGCCAGCAATGGTCGCCGGCACCTGATCCTGGGCCACGACAGCCGTATCATATTGCACAGTGGCCACGCTGCCCTGACTGACGCCAGCCTTCTGCAGCAGCGCGGCGTTCATGGAGCCGGTCGTATGGACCACGACGTCGAGCGCTACCGGGTTATTCGTATCTGAAACATAGTCCGCTACCAGGGTTTGCCCAAAAGGCGTTTGCGTTGGAAAACTCGACGGCAGCAGATTGACCCCTTGCAGGTCGGCGACCGTCAATGCGGTACCGGGCAGAGGCAAGCCCATGCTCTGCACATAACTGGCCGCCGCGCGTGTGAACTCCGAGAACTGCTTGGCGGACTGCGCGGTCATCTGTTGCAAAGCGGTCCCTTGCGCTTGAGTCATTTCGAGTTGCTCCTGGCGAGCCCCCAGAATAAGAACAGTAAAGGCGAATAGGATGATAGCTATTAAAGGCATGACGACCCCTAGTTCAGCGAAAGGGATTGCGAAGACAGCGTCACGACTGGTGGTGCATAGAATCCACCCGTGTTATTCCATTGCGGGTCACCGAATGGCGACGGGGCGACTCTACCGGCTCCGCTTGGGTTGCCGAGATAGAATGCCAGCTCGTCTACACGCTGTGTAGAGCCGACGCCGGGGGAACCGGCTCCGGCCCATCCGGCGTAGGTGACCAGGGAATAGATTTGACTCCCGACGGATATCGTATAAAGTTCGCCAGCCTGTACGGCGGTTTGCGCATCTCCGTTCCAGTATTGACTGCTATAACTAGGATTCACCACGTTTTGAGCCGCATTATTGTTTGCTGAATAAAAAGGGTTGTAAGACGTGCTGTTGTTCACCAGGGCCTGCGGGGCCGGCACGCAAACAAAGACTTGCTGGTAGTTGAAAGGATTGCTCGGGTCAACCATGGACATGAACATGCCGGGAAGGCTGGTATCATGACCCCAATCAAAATACGTTGCGGTACCACTGCCATTATTCTCCACCCACGAACTGTTCCATGATACCGGGGTGACCCCGCCGGGTGGGCAGACTGCGGAATAGCCGTAGTTTACGAACGAGATATTGGCTTCGCTGTTTTCATCCAGTAGTTGTGCTTGCCACAACCAATACCCCGGCTGTTTATGCAATTGCGGGAAGGCCATCAGTCCATCCGGGCCAATCCCGTTGCTGGTTTGACCATAGGTTGTCGGTGTTGCCGGCAGGCTGTAGTCGGCATAGGTGGATGCCGCCGTGCCGAAAGGCATCTTAAACGCCTGACTGCCGCCGTTGTAGATGGCAGCGGTCAGGTTGTCACCCTGGAGGATCGTTGCCACATCATACGTAAAAGCGTGCCACTTGAGCGATTGATCTACGGGATTGTCAGGATTGCCGATGCCGAATTTTCCCAATATCGCAGGATTGGGCGCACTGGTGGCGATCACTCCCCAGGATTGGGGGAAGCCATACGGTGCCGCTACCACGCCTTCCATCGTTTCGCCCAGCGGGTCCGTGCAGCTTCCGCTGTAGTAACCAGCGCTTTGCAAGGTCTGGCAGGATACCGTCTCCGACCCGGTAATCGTCCCCATGTTCTGCTTCACGTAGGCGTTGAGCCCTTGGGCGAAGCCGTTCCACGCGGCGGCTGTTTCCTGTGCCATGTTTTGGGCCTGGGATTGCTCGAACCAGAAATGATTTTTCTCGTAGAGTCCGACGCTCACCGTCAACAATCCAAGGATGAGGAGAACAATCTGTAGCATTATCGTCCCCCTGGCGTCGACTGGCCGATGGCCAACTGCGCGGACTGGTTTTTTATTTCATTGACCAGCATCGACATCTGATTCTTGCGGATGTATTCCTTGACCTGCGGAGTGACCTCCAAAATGCTGTTGCGCAATCGCTTACCGCCATCCGGCTTGATATCCAGAGACTGGTGGACGACCACACTGAGACCGTCTGCCAGCATGCTCAAAGCGCCATTTCGATCCCCGTGAGATGCGCCGGAAATCATGTCGGCCATCCGTTCCAGGCCCAGCACCAGATTGGGTCCG
>NZ_JAGDVS010000102.1:2859-4185 GCF_023255755.1 Acidithiobacillus sp.
CGTACTGATAACCAGCTTGCCTATCACGCACAATCGCACAAATTGCACGGCAGTTTGCGGATCGAGTATCTCGCCGATCAGCACCATATTGGCGGCAGCGTCTCGCAGCGCCTGCGCGCAAGCATCCGCAAAGTCATCGCCGTCCACGGGAACCTGCACGCAAATCCCTTTTCCATGCGCACCATGTAAAGGCAGTTCCGGTGGATTTTCCAGCGTCAAAGCAAATCCACCTAATAGCGACAGCCGTTCGGAGACCATCGCGGACGCCGTGGTGGTTTTGCCGGAACCGGGTTCTCCAATCACCAGCACCCCGCCTCGAACCAGCTTCGGGGTCAACAATAGTCTGCAGTAATCCCGGTGGACGCCAAGCTCCTGGAGCGTTGGGATCTCTCCTTCCATCGCCCGCCGCAGAAAATGCCATTCTCCGTCTATGGATTCACGTCTTGACCCGCGCAACGAAAGTCCATCATACCGAAGAATATAAAATTTGCCCGGCCTTTGTGAAGCGATCATCTCCCGGATGGCCGATACATCGTCCTCCATGGAGGGCGGGATGGGCAGCAGCCCTGGCAAGGACGACCCTACCTGGTTACCGCCCCCTGCCGGGGTGCAACCCTCGTCGCTGGCCAGTGGCGTATTTTCCTGGGGTCGTATCCAGGCCCCTTCGGGGCCAAGGATCAGATCCGAGAAGCGGTTATCCCGCAACATCAGTTGATGTTCCACACCAAGGTATTGGTGCCCGACGTGCAGGCGCCGTCGACATTCGCAGGATCGGGTGGCGTGCCCGTATTCGGGGTCAACGCCGTGCCGTTGATGGTGACCGACAACAAGTCGCCCATGTTTTGCTTACCCAACGCCTCACATCCATACTGCGGCACGCTACTGAACGTGATGTCATAGCCTTGCGTGGCTGGTGCCACCAACACCGAGCCCGCGCCGCCCCAAGGGTTTTGCAGCGACGTGCCGCTAACGAAAGAGGACGGCGCCAGATGCGCGTTAATCACCAGCGTCGGGGTCAAGCCCGTATAGGCGGATTGACCCCGGTATTCCTGTTCGATGCCCGCCGTCAGGAGTTGCAGCCCGGACAGCGCATCGGACAACTCATTGTCCTTCTGAAATTTCTGGTACACGACGATCGCCGCCGCCAACAGAATTAAACCCGCCAGCACCACCAGCACAATTTCCACAGACGAAAGCCCGGCTTCATCTGGATGATCCAGAGTCCCCTGCATGACGCAACCTTTTTTAACCATCAACCGCTTTATATTCCACTTCAGGGAAGTTCGAAAAACTCCCCATTTCCAGTAAAATGTAGGGAGCCGATTG
>NZ_JAGDVS010000011.1 GCF_023255755.1 Acidithiobacillus sp.
TCAGTACTACGGGGAGATCCACCGGTATTACGAAGAACGATCACAGGCCAATATGGAAACTGCCGATCCGCCATCTGCCGACGACCCGCCGTTCTGAGCTGAGAAATCGCTCGCTCCGAGCCATGCCGCCCCGTTCACAAAATCGGGCTGTGTGGCTTTTTTATGCCGCCGTCTGCCCCTCATATAACTTGACCAGAGAACCATCAATTTGGCTGACCACACTCATTATTTCTGGTCGACGTAGCCAGACTTTGTATCAGTGAGATAATTGAAAAAAGTTCTATAGACATCGGGAAGTGGCCGGTTACTGAGGTTCCACCACAACCGCCGTCCCGTAGGCCGTGACCTCATTCATCGCCTGCCCCTGCCCGGCATCAAACTCACCGGAATCAAAACGCATGCCCAGCACGGCGTTGGCCCCAAGAGACCGCGCATGCTCGGCCAGTTGTTCTAGGGCATCATCGCGGGTCTGGGCAATCATTTTGAGGTAACCGGCCTGCTTGCCGCCAAAGATGGCGCGGACGCCGCCAAGGAAATTGCCGACGATATTGCGGGATCGGACATCCGTGCCGTAGACCGGCCCGATGACCCGGACCACACGCATGCCGGGGCAGTCGTTGATGGTGAGGATGAGGACGGGTTTTTGTTCTGCTGACATAAGCTCAGTATGATTGACGGGTCATCTCTCAGCAAGCAGCATCAACCTGCGCCTCTCACGGGGTGTATGCGGGACTTCGTTGCCATGGGCCTTCTGGAACGAGTGGACGACCGCACCCGGAAAGGGCGGCCCGTAGTCTATGCCGTCCGGGCAGAATGACCGCGCACAAAGCCGCCCCTCTACACCAGCCGGACCGGCCCTTGATACCGCTCCAGTGTCACATCATTGGTCAACAGTACAAATCCCTCGACCGTCGCCTGCGCAATCAACAGCCGGTCGAACGGGTCTCTGTGAATCAACGGCAAGGTGTCCACCTCAACAGCATGTTCCCCGGATATGGGCAACTCAACGTATCCGTTGTCGATCAGCCCACGGCGCAGCAGACGCGCATCCACCTGAAAGCCTGGCCGGTTCAATCCGCTCTTTATGGCAACTTCCCAAATGCTCACTACGCTGAAAAGCAGTTCGTTTTCCAGATCAGCCATCAGCGCACGAGCGCCTACAGGCACACGCTCAAGGCTGTCCGCAGCCCACAGCAGCAGATGCGTGTCCAGCAATAGCTTCACTCGCCACCCTCGAACAAGGACTCAATTTCGTCGGCACCCATCGTGTTGAAATCATCCGGCACCTTGATCTGACCGGACAGAAACCCAAACCGCTTCCTCTGTGATGCGTCCGGCGTTTCCAGCGCGATGACCTTCACCATGGGCTTCCCCGCCTTGGCGATCACGAAAGAATCACCCTTGGCAGCCTTCTCAACCAACCTGGAAAGCTGCGTTTTCGCTTCGTGAATATTGTACGTGTGCATGACTGCCCCCATGTGGACCAAGACTAGTGAACTAAGTCTACTACAGCGCAAACGGGGAAGCGATAGAGTTGGTTACCCATGGCTTGGTGCGGCTACAAAGTCCACTTCACCCAGGCCATCAAAAATCAGCTTGACGTGCTGGGAATCTTCGCGGTAATGGATGGTGAGGTCTTCCGCCTTGTCATTCAGACGCGGGGACAATGCGGTCAGATAGATATTGTGCATCCGTACATCAGCCAGAAGTGGACCATGCCGATCCGGGATTGGAAAGCCGCCCTAAACCGCTTTATCATCCAGTTCGATGACCGGATGCTACAACGTTAAATGAAGACGCCGTTTACACAAAATTCAGGACACCCTCGGTACCCGATGATGATGCCATCGCAGTCTTTTCTGGGTCGGATGGATGCTATTTTCTATCCCTTTTTCGGATGCCGTTCTTGGGCGTGGTTGGGCAGAATTTGGGCGAAAAGTCAATTTGGTAATAAAAAAGCACCTAGGATTATACCTAAGTGCTTGTTTTATTTGGGGTGGCTGACGGGGCTCGAACCCGCGACAACCGGAATCACAATCTGATATATAACAATTTAAAAACAATATGATGAAATTAATTTCTTCCTAAGATGGTCGCGAAAGAAACGCAATGAAAACAATGCCAGATTTCACTGTCTTTGGAAGATTTTGGCATACGTTTTTAGCCATATCCGGACCCGCGAAGCGGGCCGATTGGCCGCTGGCGGGCGGTGATGGATAACCGAGACTATGAGTCCTACGGACGGCAACCCCGCCGGGCGCAAGCGACGGCAGGAACGAAACCTTGAACCGACAAACTTCTTCGACTAAAACCTATAGAGTCCTTAGCCAAAGAAGGGGTATCCCGATGCACAAGCAGGAATTGGTAAGCCAGGTCGCCAAGGCGGCAGAAGTTTCGCAACAGACGGCGGCGGCGGTCATCGATGCAGTTATTCATGCGATAACGAACGCTATGGCCGCTGGCGAAAGCGTCAGCCTGGTGGGCTTCGGCTCATTCTCCGTGTCAGATCGTCCCGCGCGCCAGGGGCGCAATCCCGCAACGGGAGCCGCCATGGATATCCCCGCCCGGAAAAGTCCGTCGTTCAAAGCGGGGAAAGTCCTCAAGGAAGCGGTTAAGGGATGAGTTCTGTGACCAAAAAGGATCTGACGGATCGCCTGGTGGATACGTTGGGTTTGACCGGTAAAGAGAGCAAGGCGTTGGTGGAGTCATTCTTCGACACCATTTGCAGCACGCTGGCGGCCGGCGAGGACGTGAAGCTATCGGGCTTCGGCAACTTCACGCTCCGGGACAAACGCCCGCGCCCTGGCCGCAATCCCAAGACCGGCGAGATGGTTCCTATAGCGGCACGGCGGGTGGTGACGTTTCGGGCCAGCCAGAAGGTCAAGGAGGCGTGTCTTGCTGGCGGCGACGGTACCCCGTCATGACGGTACCACCGTCATTTGCGATACCGAGTCAATGAATCGGTCGCCACGACATGGGGAATACAGTGGCGCTCTCTGCCCATACGATGGATCTACCTAGCTCCTGGTATTCCAGCGCACGACAGCACCCGATCATTGATGTGAGAAGTTGTCTAATTGCTGTGCCGTTGCAAGTCAGGCTAGTTTTGGCAACCAGACCATCGTATCTGATATCAACCAATGCGCCACCATGCGCATGTGAAACTGCGGGTTCTTTGTCAATGCCACCATACCTAAGCCCATGCTCGACTGCGAAGAATCCATTGGTTTTATCACAGTGCGTTTTCGCAGGGCGAAAGCCGCAATACATCATACGCTTGGCGTTTTTTATTGTTGTACCATGATATAGTCGAGTTTCCATATATAAACGATAAATATTATATATCACATAATGAATGTGATCTCTAGCATCGTATGGTGTAGACTCCACCTCCAAAACAAGAGGTGCACCTAAATCGGTAGAATGACATCCTTCTCTACTTTTCCAGTTCCGCAGATCATAAACAACCGGGAAAGTTTTCTGTGAAATACGATATATACCCATTCTTTCCCGTTCGGCGGGATCAATAGAATGGGTGTTCAACATGTCCGCACGTCTGATAACCGAATCGTCATGACCATAACCGCTACCATTGTTGCTCGGTACTGGTACTGTCGCAAACAATTCACAGCATGATTCGCACTGCTTTGGATTTGACGTTATTACATCTTGTATAAATAAACACTTTGGGCACATAGAGCGTAGTTTTAGACCATACAGATTTTTTGGTACATCAATAATGTTCGGCCAAACCATCTATTCTTTCCTTGTGCGATATTTTGAATAAAATGTATAAAACGTCAAGTTGGATTAAGAATCAAGCAACGGTTCCGTAGGTAGCCCATCAATTCACCAGCGGCGTCGCCACACTGAAATTCAGTGGATAGCCGTTGCCCCCAGCTTCATAGTTCTGTGACACCGGGACGCCGCTGGTGTTGCCCGAGTCTTTCACCGCATGCCAGTCCGTCCAGAAGGTCTCCTGGCTGCCGCAAAGGTTCTGGTTGCTGCCATTGTCGGTCGCCCAGACATTATAAGTCGCGGCGCTTTGAGTCCATGGATCAACCAGTGATTCAGGGCATCCAGAACCGGTGAACAGCGATCCGCCGTAAGCGGTAACTGAGCGGCGTTGTATTCTGGATTTTTCAGATGTGCAGAATGGT
>NZ_JAGDVS010000054.1:0-2891 GCF_023255755.1 Acidithiobacillus sp.
TATGGTCAATCCTTTGCGTTGGGCTCAGGCGCCGTGATGGACGATACCGTGATTCGCAGAACCCGGCTCGACCCGCGCTCCAGGCCGAGCTTGTCGCACGTCATCATGTTCACATAGCGTTCCATGGATTGCCGGGAAAGGGTATCTACTTCGCCGCAGTGCGCGGCAACCCAGCATCCGGCCTTGTAGGCATTACCCAGACGGGCACAGAGCGCATCGTAAAGGGATCGGGGAATGTGGAGTACCAGATGAGGACCAGCGTGCGTGATGAAATCCAGGGCGACATGGTCACGCTGGGGGATGGCGGTGGAAGCGGTTCCCGAGAGAACATCGGGAAGGTTGTGGTCGTTCTGATGCTTTGTGGGAGGCTGCAGACCCATGACAACTCCTTTTTTAATTATATAATTAATACATCTAATGCCATTATGTTGTTTTGTATCCCTAAACGTACATCCCGGCAAGACCGTCCAGCCCCCCTGGTTTCAGGGGAAATCTTTCGGGTCTGGCATCTCTTATCCAGGAATATATCCTGAACGACCCCAACCTTCCGCGCCCCACGAGTGCGCACCCATCACCGGTACCAAAGAATGCTATGGCTTTCCAAAGGTACCAGGCCAGCTTTGTGCTGTGGCACGATACGCGGCGTGAAAGCTTCTACAGGATGATCGGCGGGAATGTCACACCCATAATGGTAGCTGTTGATCCCCCCGCTCAGGGCATTGCCCCGGATCATGGGAACCACCATGGGGTCGTGCCCGTCCCAGCCATTCGCGTAGAGTTGTACGGCGATGGAGTCTGCATTCAGGTCATCCAGATATACGGGGATCCCAAAATGATGCACTTCCCCTTCAGACCGTACTGTCAGTTCGCCAAAATGGAGGCCGTTCCAATGACTGGCAACATCTTTCTGCCACCGACAAATGCCTTCGGCGACAGAGCGATCCTGGCGGGCGGCGAGCAGTTGGCTGGCGGGCACGTAAAGCGTGCTTATGTATTCCTGCAGCATGCGATTGCTGCTGAACTGCGGAGTGAGCCGACTCATGCTTTCGCGTACTTTGGCGACCCAGCCACAAGGACAGCCGTTGGTGTCGCGTTGATGATAAAATAGCGGAATGACTTCCTCCTCTAAAAGACGGTAAAGCGACTCCGCTTCCTGCCGATCCCAGTCGGGGCTCGCGTCATGTTCGTTGCGATCGCCCAGGGCCCATCCCAGCTCCGACGCATAGGCCTCGGCCCACCAGCCGTCCAGTTCGGAGAGATTCAGGCCGCCGTTGACGAGGACTTTCATGCCGCTGGTCCCGCAGGCTTCCCAGGGGCGGCGCGGGGTGTTGATCCACAGATCTACCCCCTGAACAAGCTGCTCGGCGACCAGCATGTCGTAGTCCGCGATGAAGACCAGTCGACTCTCCAACTCCGGGTGTTGCTTCAGGAATTGCGTCCACTGCTGAATCATGGCCTTGCCGGCGCCATCCTGGGGATGGGCCTTACCCGCGATAATCAGTTGCACCGGGTAGTGAGGCTGGGTCAGTAGGCGGTAGAGCCGGTCCGGATCACTCAACAGCAGGTTAGGGCGTTTGTAGGCCGTGAAGCGGCGTGCAAAACCCATGGTCAACGTGTTGGGATCGAGCGCGGCCTTTGCCCGTTCGCAGGCGTCTCCCGAAACGGGGGTGGCCGCCAGTTGCTGCTGCAGGCGTTCCCGCGCGAAGTGAACCAACTGCTGGCGGGCATCATTCAGCATCTGCCAGAGTTCCTGATCGGAAGCGGCTCGAAAATCGGTTTCGATATCCTGCAGATTGCCTGTCCAGCGCCCTTTGCCGCAGCGCTCCGTCCAGAGGCGATCGGCTTGCGCGGAATCCCAGGAGGGCATGTGAACGCCATTGGTGACATGGGTGACCGGCACTTCGTCCTCGGGCCAGCGTGGAAACAGGGGCTGAAACAGGCGACGACTGACGCTACCATGCAGGCGGCTGACGCCGTTGACGATGATGCTACCGTGAATGGCGAGCCAGGCCATATTGAAGGATTCCCCGGAATCTTCGGGATTTTCCCGGCCGAGAGCGAGGATCGTGTCGGTGTCGGCTCCAAAATGTTCCGGCGCCCAGGCGATATAGCGACCCAGCAGTTCCGGAGAAAATCGGTCAAAACCGGCGGATACGGGGGTATGGGTAGTAAAGACATTGCCTGCGCGGGTAGCCGTCAGCGCACAGGAAAAGTCGGTGCCATGATCGTGCATATGACTATAAGCACGGGCAAGGATAGCGAAGGCGGCATGACCTTCGTTGAGGTGGCAGATCTCCGGCTGAATGCCCAACCTCCGCAAGAGCATCCAACCACCGATGCCGAGACAGATTTCCTGCTGCAGACGGGTTTCCGGTCCCCCGCCGTAAAGCTCGGCGGTGATGCCGCGGTCGGCGGGGATGTTAAGGGGATCGTTGCTGTCCAGGAGATAGAGTGCGATGCGCCCTATTTTGGCCTGCCATGCGCGCAGAAAGATCTTGCGCCCGGGAAAGGGAAGCTCCAGACGCAACCATTCTCCTTCAGCCGTGCGCACGGGTATCACCGGCAGTTGGGTGGGATCATTGTGAGGATAGAGTTCAGACTGGCGGCCGCAGTCATCCAGCGCTTGGCGAAAATAGCCTTGTTGCCAGAGGATGCCGATACCGATCAGAGGAACCCCC
This sequence comes from Acidithiobacillus sp., assembly GCF_023255755.1. GTDB lineage: Bacteria > Pseudomonadota > Gammaproteobacteria > Acidithiobacillales > Acidithiobacillaceae > Acidithiobacillus. The sequence goes on from NZ_JAGDVS010000054.1 coordinate 2,679, forward strand.
AGATCACTGGCGGTTTTCAGGCAGTCGCCGGCAAGAATGCCAAGGCCGCCCGAGTAGATGGGCAGGGACTCGGACAGACCGAACTCCATGCTGAAATAAGCAATTTGGTGGAAAGGGGGTTGAGGATAATTTTCGGCGAACCAGGTGGCCCTTCCGAGTCGTTCCTGATGATGCTGGATGTTTTCTTGAAGGGTCGCAACAAAGTGAGGGTCT
>NZ_JAGDVS010000054.1:2901-4155 GCF_023255755.1 Acidithiobacillus sp.
CTTCCGCAAGCCGCTGGAGGGTTTCCTCAGAAACATTCTGCAGAATCAGCCAGGGATTGCGTGTATTCTCCCAAAGTTCCGGGGACATCTGTCGCCACAGTGCATCGGCTGCGTGGTTCCAAGAACAACGCAGATCAAGAGCGAACTCGGCCAAGCCAGTCAGCGGCTCAGGCAGGTGAGGAAGCAGATAACAGGGCGCAATAGTCATAACTGCCTCTGATGGATGTGTACCGGTGTGGCCACTCTGTACTGAATCATCCGCACGGCTGAATCTGTGAACTTTCTGGGGCGGTCTCCGGCACCAGGTACCAAGGTTCCATATCTGTGGGCATTTCGGCAAGCTCCGCTGCCGTAAGGCGGGCATAGATCTCCAAATTATAGCCGGTAGGGTCACGCAGCCAGAGTTCATGGAGTGGAGTACCACGCCAGGTGGTGCGCGGCGGCTTGACGACTTCGGCGCCAGCGGCACAGGCGCGATGGTAGCTTTCGATGACCGCCGCACGGTCTCGAACACCAAGCCCCAGGTGATACAGACTGTAGGTGTCCAGTGTTTCGCCCCGGTCATTGACCAACAGGACGAGGTTCAGACACAAGTGAGGAGCAATGAATGTGCTGAAGCGGGCCGTTTGCTGTTTGGGCGCGACACCCAGAAAACGCTCATAGAAAACCGAACTCTCTGCGAGGTCCGCAACGCGGATGCTGAGGTGAAATTCTTGCGGGCCGGGAACGATTTCCATGTTTTGATTGGTCGCATTCACGATTCAGGGCTCCAGAAGGCCGATGCGTGCCAATTCCTGACATAGTCTTGCAGGATCTTTTTCCAGCAGTTCCGCCACGGGCAGATGCAGTATCGCTTCTATACGGTAACGCAGGATTTGGTAGGCCGTATCGAAAGCCGCCTCGATCTGTGCTTCTGTACCGGTAGCCTTGGCTGGATCCTCGACGCCCCAATGGGCGCGTATCGCTGAGCCGAGATAAACCGGACAGGTTTCCCCGGCAGCGCTGGCGCAAACGGTAATGACGATATCGGGAGTGATTTTCAGATCATCCCAGGATTTACTGCTCAAACCTTCCGTAGAAAAACCTTCACGCTGGAGCAAACGGACGGAACGAGGATGGACATAACCAGCAGGATGGCTTCCGGCACTGCTGGCATGGAGTGCCGCACCAGCCAGCGCATTGAGGGTGACTTCAGCGAGAGGGAAGTTCGAAAAACTCCCCATTTCCAGTAAAATGTAGGGAGCCGATTGGAAG
>NZ_JAGDVS010000029.1:0-6680 GCF_023255755.1 Acidithiobacillus sp.
CCTTCCAATCGGCTCCCTACATTTTACTGGAAATGGGGAGTTTTTCGAACTTCCCGGTGGCTGTATTACCGTACGGTTCACGACGGCCAAGTGGTATTGCGCCAACGGGATGTGGGAGCGGAATACGCGCTCTGCATGCCTCAGCACCTGACCAAACCGGTGGATGAAGAGAAATTATCGCTATCATTCGCCAAGTCCCGAGCCGCCGCGGCTACGCCATACTGCCCCACCGCCAGGGCATGCCGCGCCACGCCATCATCGGGGAGAGTCTGGCCACCTTCGAGATGCTGGAGAGGTTGGTCTCATTGCGCCAGCCTCTTCCAGCGTACTTGTTGCCGGGGAGTCGAGGACCGGCAAGAAGTTGGTCGCCCGCTGGTTTCGTGCATAACACGGCAGCTACCCGTGCGGGCTGCGGGGCGGCCCTCATTGGCTCGTTTGGCACAACTTGGCCCGTCCGTTGGACCTCTTGGTTCTTCCAGGCACCGCCATGATGATCTCCTTGACGAAAACCATAAATAAAACGGCGGCCTGCCTTCTCGCCAAAGTTGGCATGAAACATGCTTTTGGTATGGCCGTAGGCGTTACATGCGCCGAAAAGGGACGACCCGATAGGGCAAGGCATCTGCGGTTCCCCAAGTCGACATGTCGCCTTATTGTGATCCCCCGATCCCCGACCATCTTTGGTCTTTGAAGTCATACAAAAAGGAGTCAATTGTGAGCGAGAAGATAAAACGCCGCGATTTTCTGCACGGCGCCGTAACGACGGCAGCGATCATGGCAACTGTCGGTACGGGTCTGGTGCGCCCTCGTCTTGCCCTGGCGGATGATGTCCAAGGCTGGCCGGCCAAGGCCTTCGACGCCAAGATCCTGTCCGAAGCCCTGAAAGATACCGGGATACCCGCGAACGTTCCGGCTTCCAGCAAGGTGCACCTATCGGTGCCCACCATTGCCGAAAACGGGGCTGCGGTACCGCTGCGTGTTGATGTGGACTCGCCGATGACGGTCGACGATTACATCGAGACCGTCTATCTATTCGTGGATAAAAACCCTTTGCCGCTCATCTCCCAGTTCAACTTCACGCCTGCCAACGGTAAAGCCAGCATGCAAGAGCGCATCAAGATGGCCAAGTCCTCCAGCGTGCGGGTGGTCGCCAAGACCAACAAGGGCGAGCTGCTGGGCGCGGTCAAGCTCGTCAAGGTCACCGTCGGCGGCTGCGGCTAACGAATTTCACAGACACAATCGAGGACTCATCCATGGCAGAGAATATTGGTCATCCCATGATTCGCATACCCTCTTCGGCAAAGAAGGGGGAGATCATCGAGGTACGTTCCCTCATTTTGCATCCCATGACCACGGGACTGAGCAAGGATAAAGCGGGCAAAATCATTCCCGCCCACTTCATCCAGACCGTAGAGGTGACTTTCAATGACAAGCCACTGATGAATGTGGACTGGAGCACCGCGATCAGTGCCAACCCGTTCTTGGCTTTCAAGATGCGGGCAGAGGAAACGGGCACCCTGGGCATAAGATGGAAGGATAACAAGGGTGGCGACTGGAGCACTCAGGCCAAGATTACCGTGAGCTAGCCGTTTGCGGGCGCGGCGGATCACCCCCCAGGTTTGACAGGCTGCTGGGGGGCTCGGAACGACCCTGTTGCCCGGGGTTTTCTCTCTGGGCCACCATCCGTTGCTCCAACGACATATCCCAAAGCAAGGAGGACGAACATGAAGCGATGGCTGGGTATTGGTGTGGCCATGGGGCTTGCCGCACTGGGTGGTGCGGCTCAGGCGGCCAACTGGCAGGATCTGGGGAATCCCAAAGTGGGTCCCCAGCAAACCCTCAAGCAGTTCCATGATTACTTCAAAAGCCGATTTCCCAGCATTCCTCTGCAGAAATACGCTGATGGTCCCTACATCTTCAACAAGGATCTGATGCAGCAGTACCAGGAGGCCGTGCAGTTCAATCCGGGGGAGATCACCCTGGAGGAAGGCAAAAAGCTCTGGGACGCCCCCTTCAGGAACGGCAAGACCTACGCAAGTTGCTATCCGGACGGCGGCAAAGGGGTGGCCACCCGTTACCCGTACTATGATCCCAAGCTCCAGACCGTCGTCACGCTGGGCGGCAGCCTCAACGCGTGCCGGGAGCACAACGGCGAGAGGCCCCTCCAGTACGCTGGCGCCAAGATGGCCGCCCTGCAGACCTACCTCGCCTCGCTCTCCAACGGTCTGCCGGTGGACGTCAAGGTGCAGGGGCCGGGCGCCATCCACGCATTTGAACAGGGCAAGGCCTTTTACTTCATGAAACGTGGTCCGCACGGTTTCTCCTGCGCTGCCTGTCACGTCGCCCAGGCCGGCATGTCTCTGCACAACCACCAGACCATCTCTGCCACCCTGGGGGAGGCGGCCCACTTCCCCGCTTATGGGGTCGGCGGGAGTGCAGTAAAAACCCTGCAAAAACAATTCGCCGACTGTGAAACCAAGCTCGGCGTCAAACCCCATCCGCTGGAAAGCACGGACTATCGCGACCTGGAGTACTTCGTGACCTACCTCAGCAACGGAATCAGGATAAACGCGCCGGGTTACCAGCCATGATTCGCCTTTCTCACCCGTCAAGATGCAGGCTATTTGCCGCAACCTGGAGCCAAAACATGTCTCAAACGTACCGCAGAGCCCTTGTGTGCATGACGCTGGGGATCCTTTTAGTGAGTGGCCAGGCTATCGGTGCCGAGGGACCCGCGGGGCCGACCGTTCCCGCTCCAGTGTCGGGCATGCCACCCATCGCCCTCAACTCCCCCTCTATGTGGTGGATGTGCAGCCAGGCGTTACTCCGGAACAGATAAAAATCGCCATACAGACCGCTGCCGAGGGGGAAAACATGAACCTCGTCGGCACGTTGAATATACAGCGCGGGTTGCAGCAACGGGGCATAAAAAGCAAAGACACCTATGTCATTTACGAAGTATGCAATCTTGTGTTGGGGGCCAAGATCCTGGCTGGCACGCCGGAATTCGGCGCTTTCGCGCCCTGCAAGATCGTGCTTTTTGAGACCAAGGGCAAGCTGAAGCTGATGACCTACCTACCCACCTACGCTCTCAAGTATTTCCCCAAAAACGCCGAGGCGCAGAAGGTCGCGCAGGAACTGGATAAACAGATCATCCACATCATGAAACAAGCCGCCACAGGCGGCTTTTAAACAAGATATACGAGGAGGATTCGTACATGAAATTGACGCGTCGTGATTTTATGCAGATGCTGGGGTTGGCCGGTGCGGCGGGCTTTTTGGCCCCCGGCGCCATCCAGGCGGCCTGGGGCGGGGCGGGCGATCCTTACGAGATCCCCGACTACGGCAACGTGACGCTTCTGCACATGACAGACTCCCATGCCCAACTCCTGCCGGTGTGGTGGCGCGAGCCCGACACCAACATCGGGGTGGGACAGGTCCTCAACCAGCCGCCCCATCTCTGCGGCCAGTGGGTACTGGATGCCTACGACATCAAGGGCGGGACGCGGAACGGTTATGCCTATAGCTGCCTGGACTTCGACGCCCTCGCCCACCGCTTCGGCAAGACCGGCGGCTATGCCCACATCGCAAGCCTGGTGAAGCGCTACCGGGAGGCACGTGGCGACAAGGTGATCATGCTCGACGGCGGCGACACCTGGCAGGGGTCGGCCACCTCCCTGTGGACCAAGGCCGCCGACATGGTGGGGGCCCAAAACCTGCTGGGGGTGGACTATTTCGTCGGTCATTGGGAGTTCACGTACGGACAGAAGCGGGTCGATGAGCTGGTCAAGAAGAGCCTCAAAGCCAAGTTCCTGGCGCAGAACATTTTCAGCGCCACCTGGGAAGAGCTGGTCTTCAAGCCCTACGCCATTCACGAGGTTAGTGGCCGGAAGATCGCCATCATCGGCCAGGCATTTCCCTTCACCCCCATCGCCAACCCGCGTTACATGATCCCGGACTGGACCTTCGGCATTCACCCCGGGCACATGCAGAAGATGGTGGACGAGTGCCGCAAGGACCATCAGGCCGACCTGGTGGTGGTGCTCTCCCATAACGGCGCCGATGTGGACAAGAAAATGGCCGCCCAGGTGCAGGGCATCGACATCATCCTCGGCGGCCACACCCACGACATCATGGGACCCCGGCCCTTCAAGGTCGGCAAGACACTCATCATCAACACCTCTACCAACGGCAAGGTGCTAGCCCGCTTCGACCTCGATGTGGGCAAGGGCAAGCTCAACGGCTTCCGCTTCCACTACCTGCCGGTCTTCTCCAACCTCATCCCGCCTGACCCGGAGATGGCCGCCTACATCGAGAAGGTGCGTGCCCCTTACAAGGACAAGCTCGCCGAACCGCTCACGGTCACTGAAAGCCTCCTCTACCGGCGCGACAACTTCAACGGCACCTTCGACCAGTTGATCTGCAATGCCCTCATGCAGGAGATGGACTGCGAGGCCGCTTTCTCCTCAGGTTTCCGCTGGGGTTACTGCAAGCTGCCCGGCGAGACCATCACCATGGAGGATCTGATGGGCCAGGCCGCCATCACTTACCCCCAGGTGACCGTCACCGAGTACACCGGCGCGCAGATCAAGAGCATCATGGAGCAGGTCGCCGACAACATCTTCAACAAGGATCCCTACTACCAGCAGGGCGGCGACATGATCCGGGTTGGCAACATCCAGTATGCCTTCGACCCCGACCAGCCCATCTTTCACCGCTGCAGCGACATGATGGTCGGTGGCAAGCCCATGTCTCCCTCCAAAAAGTACAAGCTGGCCGGCTGGGCGCCGACCACCGCGCCCGTGGAGGGTAAGCCTGTCTGGGACGTGGTTGCCCATTGGCTCCGGTCACAAAAGACCGTCCGTGTCGACAAGCTCGACCTGCCACGCCTCGCCAACGACATGAAGACTAATCACGGAATTGCATTTCCCAAAGAGTATGGTCTTTGACTCAGCAAACCTGAACTCCAGGGAGACGATAGCGGCATAACGTTTCACCGAGGAGGGGGCAGCGCTACGGCGGATTCCGGTGATTCAGGGATCCGCACCCCGCCGACCCGGTCTACACAGGCCGGGCCTTGAAAAAAGGAGAATCCATGCGCCGCGTGCTTTTCGCCATCATGTTGCTGGCCATCGGATGGAGTGCCCCCCTTATGGCCGCTCCGATGGGCTTTTGGGGGACCCTCGCACAGGCCCGCTGGGTACAGGAAGGTCGACTGGGACCGCTCATCTATGTCTTTATGGATCCCAACTGTCCCTATTGCCATGTCCTATACAATCGCTTGCAGCCTTTCATTCGCAAGGGCCAGGTCGTCGTGCGATTCATTCCCGTGGGGATGCTGACCCCAAGCAGCGCAGGCAAAGCGGCGGCCATTCTCGAGTCGCCGGACCCGCAAAAGGCGCTGGCAAAGAACGAGAAGGGGTTCCATGGCGATCGCGGTGCCATCGCGCCGGTGACGCCAACACCCGCTACCGAAAAGATGTTGCGCCATAACCTGTACTATTTTTCCGTGACCGATGCTACCGGAGTCCCTGCCACCCTGTATAAAAAGCGTAGCGGCCAGGTGGATGTGATCACCGGCGCCCCAAGCCCCGGTAGCTTGGCCAAGATCCTGCAAGGGCTATGAATCACCGGGACTGCTGCTCGTCGTCTTGAACCAACTGGCCTGACTAATCCAGGTTCTGTGCGCCCCTAGCCTTAACCGTTCCAGCCCCGTAACCGCTCTAGCAAGTCCACCGCCAGCGCCGCACCTGCCATATCAATCTCCAGATCGCGGCTGAGGCGGCGACTGAGGCGGGCGCGGTAGAGATCGAGGCTGCGGAAGCGCCAGTGCTGCGGGCCACTACCTTCGGGATGAATAACGCCATAGCGCACCAGTTGCACGGCTTCGCCTTCAGCGCAGTGGAGCAGGGTGCAAAAGTGCGGAAAATCGAAGCAGAAAGCGCCCTCTTCCAGCAATTCCCCTTCGATGACGGTGATCAGTGGTGAAACCATGGGGCATTCTCCTCGGTCTTATGGTCAGCGGCGGGGATGGAAGTCGGACATCTCCGCGAGTTGGTTCCACAGGGCTTTTTCCGGCTCGCTGATTTTTTTGGGGACGACAATCTGGATCACCGCATACAAATCGCCGGGCGTTTTGCTGCCGGAGCCCGGCAATCCCTTTTGACTGAGCCGCAGCTTCTGCCCGCTGGTGCTGCCGGCCGGAATCTTCATGCGCACGCCGCCATCCAGGGTGGGTACCTCGACGCTGGCGCCCAGCACCGCCTCCCACGGGGTGATGTGCAGGTCATGATACAAATCGCTACCCTCTACCCGAAACCTGGGGTGTGGCTGGAACTGGATGTGCAGGTACAGGTCCCCATTGGGACCACCGCCCATGCCCGGAGCGCCCTGCCCGGCCATACGCAGCCGTTGGCCTTCGCGGATGCCTTTGGGAATTTTGACGGTCAGGCGCCGCGCTTCCCGGCGCACACGGCCATCTGGACCCATGGTGGGCACTTCCAGGTTGATCTCGCGCTGGGCGCCGTGGGCCGCATCCTCCAGATTGACGCGGATAGTGGCCTCGCTGTCTTCGCCCTGGCTGCGGAATCCGCCCCCCCCGCTGCCACGAAAGCCACCACCCTGCTGCTGGCGGAATATGGACTCGAAAAAGTCACTGAACCCGCCGCCACCAAAATCGG
>NZ_JAGDVS010000029.1:6690-23252 GCF_023255755.1 Acidithiobacillus sp.
CCCCCCCCGGCCTGCTGTCCCCAGCCGGGCGGCGGCCGGAACTCCTGACCGGCGCGCCAGTTGCTGCCCAACTGGTCATAGGCGGCGCGCTTCTCCGGGTCTTTGAGCACCTCATAGGCTTCCTGAAGATCCTTGAAGCGGTCTTCCGCATCCTTTTCCTTGCTTACGTCAGGGTGATATTTGCGCGCCATTTTGCGATAAGACGTCTTGATCGCGTCGGCATCAGCGCTGCGTTCGACACCCAGAATTTTGTAGTAGTCCTTGTATTCCAACTCATCCCCCTTATCATTGGTTATAGCAGACAGCGGCCCGACTGCAAGTCTGCTTTCACAATGCGGTTATTATGCCGTATTTTCAAGCTTGGATGCCCAAGCCCGAGGAGTTGCTGTGTCTGAATGGTCTGCTCTCAATCCCCGCCAGATGGAGGCGGTAACCCTGCCGCCCGGCCCGGCGCTGGTGCTGGCGGGGGCGGGCTCCGGCAAAACGCGGGTGCTGACCAGCCGCATTGCCCATTTGCTGGAAGGAGGCGTACATCCCGGCGAGATTCTCGCGGTGACCTTCACCAACAAGGCGGCCCGCGCCATGCGCGGGCGGCTGGATGGCATGGTGGCCATGGATTTACGGGCCTTGTGGATGGGCACCTTCCACGGCATCGCCCACCGCCTGCTGCGCATGCATCACGAAACGCTGGGCTTGCCCGCAGACTTTCAGGTTCTGGATGCCGACGATAGCCAGCGCCTGCTGCGGCGGATCATGCGTGAAGTGCAGATGGATGAGAAGCAGTGGCCGCCGCGGGCCATGGCCGGGCGTATCGGTCGCTGGAAAGACGAGGGTCTGGGGCCGGAGCAGGTGCTACAGTATGAAGGCCCGGCAGCGGCGCCCTTCGTTCCCATCTACAGCGCCTATGAAGCGGCTAAAAAGCGCTCAGGGCTGGTGGACTTCGGTGACCTGTTGCTCTACGCCCTGCGTCTCTGGGAATCGCAGGAAATCCTCGATCATTATCAGCGCCGTTTTCAGCATATTCTGGTGGACGAGTTTCAGGACACCAATGCGGTGCAATATGCCTGGCTGAAGGGGCTGGCGCGGCATGGGCAGATTTTTGTGGTCGGCGATGATGACCAGTCCATCTATGCCTGGCGTGGTGCGCGAGTGGAGAATCTGCTGCGCTTCGCAGAAGACTTTGCCGGGGCACAGGTGGTGCGGCTGGAGCAGAACTACCGTTCGACGACACCCATTTTGGATGCCGCCAATGCCGTCATCGCTCACAATCCTGATCGTCTGGGGAAAACCCTGTGGACGGCGGAGCCGGGTGGTGACGCCATTCAGTTATACACCGCCTATAACGAAGTGGATGAGGCGCGTTATGTGGTGGGGCGTATTCAGCAGTGGCTGGGCGCCGGTGGCCGCCGTGCCGAATGCGCCATCCTCTACCGCTCCAATGCCCAGTCGCGGGCCTTTGAAGAAGTGCTGGTGCGTGAAGGAATGCCCTATCGGGTGTATGGAGGCCTCCGCTTCTTCGAGCGGGCGGAAATCAAGGATACCCTCGCCTACCTGCGCCTCACGGTAAATCGTCACGACGATGCTTCCTTTGAACGAGTGGTGAATGTGCCGGCGCGGGGCATCGGTGCGGTCAGTGTGGATCGGCTGCGCAACCTGGCCCGGGAGCGGGGCCTGTCGCTCTGGCAGGCAGCGGGTGAGCTGGGGCAGCCGAAAATCAATGTCTTTCTTACTCTGGTGGATGCACTTGCCGCGCAGACCGCGGAGACGGATCTCGGCGAGCGGGTGGAGATGGTGCTGGCCCGTACCGGCTTGCGCGAATGGCACGCCCGCGAGGGTAACCGCGCTGAAGGCCGCCTGGAGAACCTGGACGAATTGACCAACGCCGCGCGCAGTTATGCCCAGGACTGGTCGTCTGACCCGAATCTGGGCGATCTGGCACCACAGCCGGGGAACATGCTCTCGGAGTTTCTGACCCATGCCGCCCTGGAGGCAGGAGACGGCGCCGGGGATGCCTGGGAGGACTGCGTGCAGTTGATGAGCTTGCACAGCGCCAAGGGCCTGGAGTTCCCACTGGTGTTTCTGGTGGGGCTGGAAGAAGGACTTTTCCCCCACCAGCGCTCTCTGGAAGACCCCCAGGGACTGGCCGAAGAACGGCGTCTTTGCTATGTGGGCATGACCCGGGCCATGCGTCTGCTGGTCATCAGCCATGCCGAGAGCCGCCGCCTGCATGGCAGTGAGCGGATGACCATGCCTTCGCGCTTTCTGCGGGAGATTCCCCAGGAGCTTTTGCAGGAACTGCGACCGCGCGCGCGCGTCAGCCGACCTGTTATACCCGTGCGGGCAACGGCACCGGATAGGCCCTTTCCGCTGGGCTCACGCCTCCAGCACCCGGTTTTTGGCGAGGGGATGGTGCTGGATTATGAGCCGGGCGGCCGCCAGGGCCGAATTCAGGTGCAGTTCGCCTCGGGCAGCAAGTGGCTGGCGCTGGGGGTGGTGGCTTTGGAGGGTTTGCCATAAAAAAGGAGTGGAGCGTGATGAAAACAGGATTACGGGGATTTTTGTGCTTACTGTTCCTGCTTTTTGCCCCTGCCGTCTGGGCGTCGGTGAATATCAATACCGCTGATGCTGCGGCACTGGATGCGCTGCCGGGCATTGGTCCGGCCAAGGCACAGGCGGTGCTGGAATACCGACAGGCGCATGGGTCTTTCAAGAGCGTGGATGAGCTCGCCAGCGTCCATGGCATCGGTCCCAAGCTATTAGAGCACTTGCGCCCGGTGGTGAGCCTCAGCGGCGACTCGGTGTTACCGCAAAAAACCGCCCGACAGGCTGGTCATTCCCATGCTGCAGTGCCTGTGGGAGAGGAACGCGTCGTTCGGCGCGGAAGTCACGGCTATATTCTGGAAAGTTCTCCACAGAGCAATGCCTTCTCGCTCAAAGACTAAGCTACCCCGCAATGATCTGGCTGTATTTCATCCGGATTGGGCCTTGCCCGCCAGCGAGGGCTTGTTCTTCGGCATTGCGCTGGCGTTGATTGCGCACTGGTCGGGGAAGAAGCTGCCGGATCATAAACCCTGAAGTCGTGATCTTGTTGAGGTGTTGCAGATCTGTGGCGGGCTGGTGTTTATACCATCTGGCGGCGCTTGAGAAGAATCCGCCGGTATTCCTCCGGGTCTTTGCACTGGGTGATGGCCCCGGGGCGGCGAAAGTGCACGGCATCCAGGCGCAGGAGCCAGAAGCGCAGGGCGGCGGCGCGCAGCAGCGGGAACCACAACACTTCCTCGCCGGTCTGTAGAGGGCGGGCAGCCACATAGGCATCCCATAACGCCGTAACTAATGCCCGGTCAAAACAACCATCGGCTTCCGAGCACCAGGAGTTGGCCACCACCGCCAAGTCGTAGAGCCAAGCATCATCCCCAGCGTAGTAAAAATCGATGGTGCCGGAGATCTGGCCGTTCTCGAACAAAACATTATCGGGGAAAAGATCCGCATGGACGACGCCGCCGGGAATTGCTGCGCGATCCAGCGCGCCCTGATAGGTCAGCTCTTCCATAATGATGGCGTTGTCCTCCGGGCTCAGGTGGGGCACCAGATGTCTGGCTGTCTCCTGCCACCAGGTGAGTCCGGCCGGATTGGGGTGCCGCTCCGGAAAGTTCTCCCCGGCCAGGTGCATCCGCGCCAGCAAGGTTCCAAGCGCGCTGATTTCGGCAACAGAGGGCGCCCGCCCTTCGATGGACGTACCGCTCAGGCGCTGAACGATGGCGGCGGGTTTACCACATAACGTGCTGAGGCTGTTTCCTGCCGTGGTATGCATGGGGCGCGGGCAGGGAATGCCGTGCAGGCTCAGCCATTCGGTGAGATTAAGAAAATAGGGGATTTTGTTGCGCGGCAGACGCTCGAAAAGCGTCAGGACAAAGTGACCCTTTTCGGTGTCGAGGAAATAGTTACTGTTCTCTACCCCGGCGGAAATGCCGGTCAGCGCACGGGCGACGCCGAGGTCATAATCCCTGAGAAATTGCGCGAGTTCGAGGTCACTGACATTGGTATAAACAGACATAAACGGCACTTTCGCTCAGAGATCAGGAATGAACAGGGCTACTTTACCAGCGGAAAATAACCCACTGGGGTACACTCAGGTGTTCAGCCGCCGTCTGCGGCACTTCGGTGAAGCGACCGGTGCCACCCTTGTCTTCCAGATAATAGGGTGGAAAAGGCTTGGGCGGGATGACCTTGACCATGTACACTTTGCCATTGACCTTATATTCTTCAATCTTGGAGCCTTGTGGCACCTTGATCTCGGCTTTAGGCCCGGTCTTGGCCTCGGGAGCCAGCGTGGGCAGATGCAGTTTTTGGAGATCATCCGCAGCCCATGCGGAGAAGCTGGTGACTAACGCAAAGCAGATACCGACAACTAGGGCGAAGATACGTATGGACATGATAATACTCCCTGGGGCCATTAAAGGTTGAGAAGGGCCTCTGTCTCAGCGGCAGACGGCGCAAAGCCGCGTTTTTCATAGTGATTGAAAATGGCCGATACTACTTCGTCGGTGTCGTCGATAATGGTGATGAGATGGAGATCTTCCGGCTTGATGGTCCCCGCCGTCAGCATGGATTCCCGCCACCAGTCGATCAGTCCTTTCCAGAAACTGGACTCCACCAGAATGATGGGCATCTTGCGCGTCTTCCCGGTCTGTACCAGGGTCAGACACTCGGCAAGTTCGTCCAGGGTTCCGAAACCACCCGGCATCACCACATAGGCGACCGCGTATTTCACGAACATGACCTTGCGTGAGTAAAAATGCTCGAAGGATATGGAAACATCCTGGTAGGGGTTAATATGCTGCTCGTGGGGCAGTTCGATATTGAGCCCGATGCTGTAGCCCGTGCCGCGAAAGGCGCCCTTGTTGGCGGCTTCCATCACTCCGGGACCACCCCCGCTGATGACGGAAAACCCGGCATTGGAGAGTTTCTCGGCGATCTCCTGGGCTTTCAGATACCAGGGATGTTCCTGGTCGATGCGGGCTGAACCGAAAATGCTGACACAGGGTTCGACGTCGGCCAGTTTTTCGTAGCCATGCACAAACTCGGCAATAATCTGAAAGATTTTCCAGGCCTCGCGGGTGAGGCGTCCCTCGCCCTTATCGCGCAGTTTTTCCTCTTCGAGATGTGCCCGCATCCGTCATTCCCGTGTCAATGGTGGTGATTTTCCGTATTATGACGGAAATCCGCGGAGAAGTCCCAGACCATGCCCCAAGACCCCCGTATCCTCGTCGATGCCTCCAGCTTCCTCTATCGCGCCTTTCACGCGCTGCCCGACCTGCGCGCCCCGGACAATCTTCCGACCGGAGCTATTTACGGCGTCGCTAACATGCTTCGCCGCTTGCTCAAAGAGTATCCGAGTGACGAAATCATCGTCATATTCGACGCTCCCGGCGGCACGTTCCGGGACAGACTTTATCCTGAGTATAAGGCACAGCGGCCCTCCATGCCGGAGGAGCTACGGGCCCAGATTCCGCTGCTGCACGACTGGATCAGGGCCACCGGCCTGCCGCTCGTGATCGAGCCCGACGTGGAGGCGGATGACGTGATCGGCACCCTGGCCCGGGAGGCGGCGCCCGACCAGCAGGTGCTTATCGTCACCGGCGACAAGGATATGGCGCAGTTGGTGAACCCGCGAGTGCGGCTTATCGACACCATGAAAGGTGTCGAAACGGATGTGGCCGGGGTTGAGGAGCGCTTTGGTGTGCCGCCGGAGCGTATTGCCGACCTGCTGGCGCTGATCGGCGACAAGGTGGATAACATCCCCGGCGTGCCGGGCGCCGGACCGAAAACGGCCGCCCGGTGGCTGACGCAATATGACGATCTGGACGGTGTGCTGGCCCATGCCGGCGACATCGGTGGCAAGGTGGGTGAGGCGCTGCGTGCCTCCGCACATTTTCTGCCTTTGAGCCGCGATCTGGCGACCATTCGCTGTGATCTGACACTGCCTGCCGCGACTTACGCCCGCCGGGCGGCGGATGTGGTCGCCCTGCGGGCGTTGGCGCAGCGCCTGGGTTTCCATGCCTGGCTCAGGGACCTGCCTGCGGACGATGCGGGGAAGGTGCCAGAAAAGCGGAGCAGTGAGATTGATCGCGCCGCCTACCAGGCCATCACCACTGCGGAAGCGCTGGATGCGTTGCTGCTCGCCCTGAAAACGGCCGATGTGGTCGCTCTGGACACGGAAACCACGAGCCTCGACCCGCTTCATGCCGATCTGGTGGGGATTTCCTGCGCCTGGCCGGGTGGTGGTGGCTATCAGGCCGTCTACATTCCCGTTGGCCACCGCGACGGTAGTCCGCAACTGGATCGGCAGACCGTCCTCACCGCCTTGCGCCCCTGGCTGGAAGACCCACAGGCCGCCAAGCTGGCCCAGAACGCTAAATACGATTGGCGGGTTTTCTGGCGGCATGGCATCCCCCCCGCCGGTCTGGCCCGCGACACGTTGCTGGAAAGCTACGTCTTTAACAGCAGTCACAACGGCCATGATCTCGATACCCTCGCCGAGCGCTATCTGCAACATCAGAACATCCGCTACGAAGAAGTGGTCGGCAAAGGCAAGTCGGCGCGTAGTTTTGCCGATGTGCCGATAGCGGAGGCACTGCCTTATGCGGCAGAAGACGCGGATGTCTGTCTGCGTGTGGATGCGCAGCTCTGGCCGCAGTTCGCCAGCGAGCCCGGTTTGCAGCGCGTGTTGATGGAAATAGAAATGCCGCTGGTGCTGGTGCTGGCGCGTATGGAAGAAGCGGGTGTCAAAGTCGATCGCGCCCAGCTCGAAGTGCTGAGCACGGAACTGAGTAAAGACATGGCGGACTGTGAACAGAAGGCCTTTGTTCTGGCGGGGCAATCCTTCAACCTCAACTCCCCCAAGCAGATTCAGGAAATCCTCTTCGACAAGATGCAGTTGCCGGTACTCAAGAAAACTCCCGGCGGTCAGCCGTCGACCAATGAAGACGTGCTCGCCCAGCTCGCTGTTCACGCCGATCTGCCGCGCCTGATTCTCGATTATCGTGGCATGGCCAAGCTCAAAAACACCTATGCGGATGCACTGCCGCAGATGATCAATCCCGACACCGGCCGGGTCCATACCCATTTTCAGCAGGCGGTGGCGGCCACCGGACGCCTCTCCTCCAGCGATCCGAATCTGCAAAATATCCCGGTGCGTACCGAACAGGGCCGGCGTATCCGTCAGGCTTTTGTCGCCGAGGAGGGGCACTGGCTGCTGAGCGCCGATTACTCGCAGATCGAACTGCGTATCATGGCCCATCTCTCCAGGGATGCCCGTCTGTTGCAAGCCTTTGCGGAGAAACAGGACATCCATGCGGTTACCGCTGCCGAGGTCTTTAATCTGGCACCGGAGGCGGTGGACAGTGCTGCGCGCCGGGCGGCCAAGGCCATCAACTTCGGTCTGATCTATGGGCAGACGCCCTACGGCCTCGCGCAACAGTTGGGCATTGATCAGGCGGCGGCGCGACAGTACATGGACCGTTACTTTGAGCGTTATCCGGGCGTTCTCGAGTATATGGAGCAGACCCGTGCCCTGGCGAAAAAGCAGGGCTATGTGGAGACGCTCTTTGGCCGCCGTCTGTATGTACCGGAAATTCGCTCCAGCAATCCGGCCCGGCGTAATTATGCCGAGCGTGCGGCCATTAACGCACCTATGCAGGGCACTGCGGCGGATCTCATCAAAATGGCAATGATTGCCGTGGATGTCTGGTTGCAGGAACAGCCCGAGCGTGGTCGGATGATTCTCCAGGTGCATGACGAACTGATTCTGGAGGTGCCGGAGGCCGGCCTGGAGGCTGCGAAGTCGGCACTAAGGGCGCGTATGGAAGGTGTAGCAGAACTGGCGGTGCCGCTACTCGTGGGGTTGGGTGTCGGCAAGCACTGGGATGAAGCGCACGGCTGAGCTCAGTCTTTTCTGGCAGTCTCCGTCCCGCTGCTGAAGCGGAACATCTTCATCACCGCATTACTGTCAAGTTGTTCGCCGTTGAGGGCCATGGCCAGCAGTTCCCCGCCCAACACCTGGGGGGCGATAATCATATCCGGCTGCACCCGGCGGACGCGCCCCAGATTTTTGCTGTCGTTGACGGCAGCCACGGTTTTGGCCGACCCCTCCATTTCTTTGACAGCCAGCACCACAAAGGCGTTTTCCGAGTCGTCGGCACGTAAAGCCAGTACGGCCGCAGCCTGCTCGGCACCGGCACTGCGCAGCACATCTGTATCGCTGGAGTCGCCGATGACCAAATCCTCTGGCTGATAGATGGAGTCATCAGGCTGGTGTCCCATGATCACTACGACGGGCAGATTGCGTCCCTTGAGTTCGCGATAGCTGTTGCGCGCCAGCGGGGTGTCACCCGCAATAATATAATGGCCTTTACGAATCATGCGGCGTTTTTCTCCTTGCAGGGCAGATTGCAGGCGATTATTCACGGCCGGGACGATAATAGCGGAAAGCGAAGTAGCAAATACCGTTATTCCCAATACGATTAAAGATACCACAAAAAGTCGCGATTCGTTGCTGACCGGCAGGATATCTCCATAGCCCACGGTGGCCATGGTGACTACCGAAAAATAGAGTGCCGAAGAAAGGCTATGAATCTGCGGTTTGAATCCGTTCCCCAAAATATATGCGCCAAAGACGCCATAACTCATGACCATAATGGCGCCGACCAAGGCAAACAGCGTGCCAGTTGCCAGACTGCTGCGGTTAAAACGGCCACGAAATATCCACAGGAAAAAGACCAGCGCGGCATTGTAGTAAAGCAGCACGGAGATCTGATGGGGGTGCCGATAAATTCCGAAGACAAGGATGGCCATCGCCATGATCAGGACGATGGCCCAGGCAAAACGGGAGCGAAAGAGCAGGCCCAGGGACATGATCAGCAAGATGATGCCCGCCGCACCCTGGGGAATGCCGCGAAAGGCATCGAGCACAAAGCTGTGAGAGACGTCTGCCAACCTGCCGACGTAGCTCAGGCCCAGCAGATGCTCCAGCGCCGGGAGGATATTGAAGAGCCCGAGAAAACCTACCGCCGCCGCGATGGGAAAATGCGGATACCAGTGTTCCAGGTGGAGGATGTTTGCCCAGCGCTGCCCGCGTGCGTGCCAGCGGGCACGCCAGTCTGGCCGCAACACATGCCAGGGATGGTGTTCACTGAACTTTTTGCGCACGCCTCACTCCAAAACCGTGGATGACCTGTTGGTTATCCGGATCCGGTCTGCCCTCCCTGGCCGGATCATGAGTCCTCCCCTCCCTTTGAGGACTCGCTATTAGCCCCGGCCAAGGCCGGGGTTTCTTTTTCTGCTTCTGGCGTGAGCCAACTCGCTATACGTTCATGCAACTCGTCTATACCAAGCCCTGATTGGGCGGAGAAGAGCTGCATGGCGACCCCATGCAATTCCGGAATCCGCCGCAGGCGGGCCATTTCTTGAATCGCCGCGCCGCGACTGAGTTTGTCTGCCTTGTTCAACAAGACATGCACTGGCCTTCCGCAGCCCGCCGCGAAGGCAATGAGATCGGCGTCATGGGGGCCGTAGGGGTGGCGGATATCCATCACCAGGATTAATCCGCGCAAACTGCCGCGCCGCCGCAGATATTGTTCCAGCAACGGTCCCCAGGAGCGCCGCAGCGCCTCGGGTACCTTGGCATACCCGTAGCCAGGCAGATCCACGAGGCGCTGACCCGGATCGAGGTCGAAAACATTGATGGCCTGGGTACGGCCCGGGGTGCGACTGACCCGCGCCAGGGCCCGGCGCTCGGTCAGCATATTGAGGGTGGATGACTTGCCGACGTTGGAGCGGCCAGCAATAGCCACTTCGGCGCCATCGTCGGCGGGTAACTGTTCCGCTCGGGTCACACTCAGGCGGTAGGCAGCCCGCCGTAGCGGCGCGAAACGAAAGGAATTGGGGTTGGTATGGTCCATGCCTAGAGCATAGTCGCCGCCTACCCCGTCTGGCAATGCGAAACCATAAAAGTTGCGCCCCCCACAGTCTGGGCGCGGGCCTAGACGGTGGATAAGGAGGCTATCGTCGCCTCGGTTATTTCCTCACCTTGTCATCCGTGTTGCGCGTCATTCTTTTCTAAAAAATCGCTGAAAAAAATACAAATACGCGCCTTGCAGCACCCCCGCAATGAGAAAGGGCGTTATCAGCATCTCTGATTGAAAAAACAGGGCAGCAATCGTCGGACCAATAGCACGCGGAGCCTGTACAGACAGACTGTTCACCGTTGCGGCCAGGCCACGTCGGTCCTCGTCCACCAAGCCGAGAAATAGCGCCTGCCGCGAGCCTATGCTCCCCTGATTCAATGCCCCACGGGCGATAAAAATCAGCATCGCCAGCCAGAAAAACGGCGAGAACGGCAGAACCAGCAACAGAACCAGCCCGAGCAGGCGCATGCGCAAAACGGTTCCCACCAAGCCAAAGCGCCGGGTGAGGCGCAGACCGATCAGCGACATGAAAGCGGCATTGACGAAGGCGAGTGCCATCGCGCCACCAATCGCCGCTGGTCCCACCCCAAAGCGCAGGTGAAACCAGTACGCCATCAATGGCCCCACCATACCAATTCCCAGACCATTCAGGGCATTAATAGTGCCGAAAGTCAGCAGCACCCGCCAGATGGGCTTGCGCACTGCCGGAGGAGCAGTCTGTACCTGCTCACTTTGCTCTGCTGATGCCGCAACGACCGGCGACTCTTCTGCAGCATGCAAAAACAGCAGACAGATAAGCGAACCCAGCAAGACAATCAGGAAGAGCGGTCTGTAAGCCTCAGCAACCGGCAACACGCCCGCTAAAATATCTGGTAAGGCGGCCAGCGTGGCACCCCCTGCCATTCCAAAGAGTCCGATGCTGGTATTAAAGTGAAAAATCTTTCCCCATTGCTCGCTGGCCACACTCCGCGACATCCAGGATTGCTCCGCTGGTGCGAAGGGGCCAGCTCCGCCGTTGGCGCCGCGACCGAAGGCCCCCAGAATGGCAGCCAGGGCGAGCCAGACGGGCTGCGCCGTACTCAGCGCGATGGATGCTGCGACGAGCTGAACCCCCTCGTAGCCCAACAGAAAGCCTTTGGCACCAAAGTGATCGCTTAAGGGACCCACCAGTAGGGTCGCTAAAGCGCCGACCAGCAGGCTAACCGAGTACAAAACGCCAATATTCAGCGCTGACCAGTGCAGGGCATGCAGATAGAGCGCGAAATCCACTACCAGCGCTCCCTGCCCTACGCTGCGGGCGGCGCGCGCTCCCATCAGCAACCGAGCATTACGGGGCACCCCCTTCAACAAGGGGTTCACCGCTCAGGCGGGGACAGGATCAATCTGCTGGCTGCGTCGGGTTATGCGATTGCGCTCATCCACATACACCAGTTGTGGCCGAAAACCGGCAACCTTCTCTTCCACCACCTGCGCGTAGGCCGCAATGATGAGGATGTCCCCCAAGGCCACCCGGCGCGCCGCGGCGCCATTGACTGAAATGATCCCCGAACCAGCCGGTGCGCTGATCGCATAAGTACTGAAACGATCCCCATTATTCACATCGTAAATGTGTACTTGCTCGTAAGGATGGATGCCCGCCGCAGCCAGCAGATCGCTGTCAATCGCGCAGGAGCCCTCGTATTCCAGTTCGACGGCGGTAACCCGCACCCGATGCAGTTTGCCCTTCAACAAGGTCAACAAAATCATCGTGGATTCTCATCCCAATGATAGCGATTCGCCAGCCGGTTTGCCCCCCAGGCGACAAACGCCAGGAGAACAGGTCTCCCCGCCCCAATCACCATTTCTCCCCAGAGGTTTAACATGACGCCATGCTCCCAATGCAATGCAATCTGCGCAGTTTACTACCAGCATGGCCTGCGGGGGAATCTTCGTGGGTTTCAGGGTTCTATACTTCAACGAACATAAAAGATATCGGGATAGCGGAATATGCCGGAAAACACTTGCAACGGACTGAGTAGCGACGAGGCGCGGCAACGGCTTGCCCAATATGGCCCCAATGCAGTCACCGAAGAAAAACCCAAAAACTGGCTGCTCTTTCTCCACAAGTTTTGGGCACCGGTACCCTGGATGCTGGAAGGCACCCTGATTCTGGAAGCCATATTGGGTAGGTGGCCAGAAGCGATCATCATCACTTTGCTCCTCATTTTTAACGGGGTGCTCGGTTTCAGCCAGGAGCGCAAGGCGCAGAGCGCGCTGGAACTGCTGAAAGAGCGACTGCGGATTCAGGCCCGCGCCTGTCGCGACGGACAATGGCAAAGCATCTCGGCCGCCGACCTTGTGACGGGTGATCTGGTTCATGTGCGGGCCGGCGATATGGTTCCTGCCGATCTGCATCTCAGCGATGGCAGCATATTGGTAGACCAATCCGCCCTGACGGGAGAATCCATGCCTGTGGAATGCACCACGGGCGACACCCTCTATTCCGCCTCCATCGTGCGTCGCGGTGAAGCCTCGGGGGAGGTCACGGCGACCGGTGCCAGGAGTTATTTCGGTAAAACCGCTGAGTTAGTGCGCGGCGCCGGCGTCAAAAGTCATTTAGAAGAGCTGGTTCTTTCCATTGTCCGCTATCTGGTAATGATGGACGTCATTCTCGTTGCCGCGATCCTGATTTACGCAGCCGCCAGCCACATCCCTCTTGCGGAAATATTGCCTTTTGCGCTCATCCTGCTGGTTGCTTCGGTACCGGTGGCACTGCCCGCCACTTTCACCCTGGCCACCGCCATCGCGTCTCTGCATCTGGTGCACCGTGGTGTGCTGGTCACCCGTCTGGCCGCTGTGGAAGAAGCCGCCGCCATGAGTGATCTCTGTAGTGACAAAACCGGCACCCTCACCCAGAACCGTCTCAGCCTCAGTCAGACAACGGGTTGGCCCGGCGTGGAAGAGGCAGAACTCCTGAAGATGGCCGCCCTAGCCAGTGACAACGCCACTCAGGATCCCATTGATCTCGCCATTCTCCAGAAGTCGGCAACCCAGATCGCCAATCTGCCTGATCGCCAGCAATTTGTGCCCTTTGATCCCGCTACCAAGCGGTCGGAGGGGGTTTTCATGCAGGACGGCGCATCATGGCGCGCACTCAAAGGTGCACCCCAGATCATCGCCAAACTCTGCAGCAATACGGACTGGGAACAAGCGACAACGGATCTCGCCGCCAGTGGCGCACGGGTGCTCGCCGTGGCGGCCGGCCCGGATGGTCAACCGCGCTTTCTCGGTCTGCTCGCACTCGCGGACCCCATCCGCCCGGATGCTGCCGAAGTCGTCCAGCATTTGCAGGAACTTGGCGTGCGGGTACGCATGGTCACCGGCGACAGCCTGCAGACGGCAAAAAATGTTGCGACATCGCTGGCCATCACGGGCAGCGTTTGTGACCGCAATGCCCTGGCTGAGGACTGTGGCGTGTATGCCGGGGTTTTCCCCGCCGATAAGTTTCATCTGGTGCAAGGGTTGCAGAAAAAAGGCCGGATCGTCGGCATGACCGGTGATGGCGTCAACGATGCCCCTGCGCTTAAACAGGCGGAGATGGGCGTGGCCGTGGAAAGCGCCACCGACGTTGCCAAGGCAGCGGCCAGCCTCGTGCTTACCACGCCCGGTCTGCAGGGGGTGCT
The DNA here is from genome assembly GCF_023255755.1 of Acidithiobacillus sp. Taxonomy (GTDB): domain Bacteria; phylum Pseudomonadota; class Gammaproteobacteria; order Acidithiobacillales; family Acidithiobacillaceae; genus Acidithiobacillus. The sequence continues at coordinate 20,318 of NZ_JAGDVS010000029.1, forward strand.
CGATGCGGTGGTCACCGGTCGGCGCGTCTATCAGCGCATGCTCACCTATACCCTCAACAAAATCGTCAAGGTCTTTCAGGTCGCCTTGTTCCTGAGTCTGGGTTTCTTAATATTCCGCAGCTTTGTGGTCACTCCGCTGCTGGTTCTTTTGCTGCTCTTCGCCAATGATTTCGTGACCATGTCGCTGGCGGAGGATAATGTGCGTCCCTCGCCAAAACCGGACCGCTGGGATATTCGTACTCTGGTCCTCTCCTCATTAGTGGTGGCTTTCGCCTGGCTGATTTATATCTTCGCCGTGTATGGTGTGGGCCGGTCTCTGGGACTGCCACGGGCGTCCGTGCAGACCTTGGATTTCCTTGGGCTGGTATTTTCCGGGCTCGCTAATGTTTTTTTGGTGCGGGAGCGCGGCCATCTCTGGGGATCAATCCCTGGTCGCTTCCTACTCTGGGCAAGTCTGGCGGACGTATTGGTAGTAAGCGGTCTGGCCGTTATGGGCTGGCTGATGGCGCCATTGCCGATAGTGGTTATCGCCTGCCTGCTTCTGGTAACGGTGTTCTACACCTTCATTCTCGACCAGATCAAGGTACCTTTGTTGCGGAGATTAACCAGTGCTTAATTGAGATGGGGTGCGAATGTCCGGGGGGCGGCAAAGACCATTCAGCCGGGGCGCTGCCAATGCTAATATGCTGCCTCATTACAAAACACTGGCTCAGCTATGACAACGAAATATCAGGACGCACTCGAACAAATCGCGCTCGGCACCGTCGACATGCTGCCCGAGGGCGAAATGCTGCCGCGGCTCGCGGCGGCACAGCGCGATAACAGACCCCTGCGAATCAAGCTGGGCATGGATCCCACTGCTCCGGACCTGCACTTGGGGCATACGGTGCTGCTCCATAAGGCCCGTCAATTCCAGGATCTCGGCCATCGCCTGCTTTTCGTTATCGGCGATTTTACCGCCATGATCGGCGACCCCACGGGCAAGAGCGTTACCCGCAAAGCGCTGAGTCGCGAAGAGGTGGTGGCCAATGCCGCGACTTATCGGCGTCAGGTGTTCAAGATACTGGATCCCGAGCGCACCGAGGTGATGTTTAACTCTGAGTGGCTGGGCGCCCTGCGTCCTGAGGAGCTGATCCAGATCGCCGCGCGTTACACTGTGGCGCGCATGCTGGAACGCGATGACTTCAACAAGCGCTACAATGCGAATCAGCCCATCGCTATTCACGAGTTTCTCTATCCTTTGCTACAAGGCTATGACTCGGTCGCCATCAAAGCGGACGTGGAACTGGGCGGTACCGATCAGCGCTTCAACCTGCTGGTGGGCCGGGAATTACAGCGTGAGTATGGCCAGAAACCGCAGTTGGTGCTCACCATGCCCATTCTCGAAGGCCTGGACGGCGTGCAAAAGATGTCTAAATCCCTGGGTAATTTCATCGCGGTCGAAGACGCGCCCGCGGAGATGTTCGGCAAGGTCATGTCCATCTCGGATACCTTGATGTGGCGTTACTACGCGCTGCTCTCCCGCGTACCTGCGGCAGAACAGGCGCGCCTGCAAAAAGAGGCGGCCAGTGGCGCGCGCAATCCGCGCGATATCAAGCTGAACTTGGCCGATGAGTTGGTGGGCCGTTTCCATGACGCCGCGGCTGCTCAGGCAGCGCATACCGCCTTCCTGGCACGCTTTCAGCGCCACGAAGCCCCGGATGACCTGCCCCTGCAAAGGCTCTCCATGCAGGAAGACCCGCGCCTCAGCCAGATCCTGGTGCAAGTGCAGCTCGCCACCAGTACCAGCGAAGCTATGCGCAAGATGAAAGAGGGCGCAGTACGGGTGGATGGCGAGCGGGTGGTCGATCCGGCTATCACGCTGGCTTTGGGCGGGGCGTACCTTTTGCAGTTTGGTAAGCGCCACTTTGCCCGTGTCTCCCTGAGCAAGGCCGATTCCCACGCCACCTGAAATCATCTGTTGACACCCTTCGAGAGCTCCGTATAATGCGCCCTCACGACGCGGCGCTGAGCCGCACCGGACTCCGGTCCGGATTGTTCTTTCCCAGCCGAGTGGAGATGTGTGGGGTTTAGACCCAGGGGTGATATGAGCACTTAGGTGCTGATAGATACCCTGAGCAGTATTGTTTTAAGACGGATTGAACGAGAGAGTTTGATCCTGGCTCAGATTGAACGCTGGCGGCATGCCTAACACATGCAAGTCGAACGGTAACAGGTCTTCGGATGCTGACGAGTGGCGGACGGGTGAGTAATGCGTAGGAATCTGTCTTTGAGTGGGGGACAACCCAGGGAAACTTGGGCTAATACCGCATGAGCCCTGAGGGGGAAAGCGGGGGATCTTCGGACCTCGCGCTAAGAGGAGAGCCTACGTCTGATTAGCTAGTTGGTAGGGTAAAGGCCTACCAAGGCGACGATCGGTAGCTGGTCTGAGAGGACGACCAGCCACACTGGGACTGAGACACGGCCCAGACTCCTACGGGAGGCAGCAGTGGGGAATTTTTCGCAATGGGGGCAACCCTGACGAAGCAATGCCGCGTGGATGAAGAAGGCCTTCGGGTTGTAAAGTCCTTTCGTGGGGGACGAAAAGGTGGTTCCTAATACGAGCTGCTGTTGACGTGAACCCAAGAAGAAGCACCGGCTAACTCCGTGCCAGCAGCCGCGGTAATACGGGGGGTGCAAGCGTTAATCGGAATCACTGGGCGTAAAGGGTGCGTAGGCGGTACGTTAGGTCTGTCGTGAAATCCCCGGGCTCAACCTGGGAATGGCGGTAGAAACCGGCGCACTAGAGTATGGGAGAGGGTGGTGGAATTCCAGGTGTAGCGGTGAAATGCGTAGAGATCTGGAGGAACATCAGTGGCGAAGGCGGCCACCTGGCCCAATACTGACGCTGAGGCACGAAAGCGTGGGGAGCAAACAGGATTAGATACCCTGGTAG
>NZ_JAGDVS010000168.1:0-17409 GCF_023255755.1 Acidithiobacillus sp.
GTGCTGAGGCCACCCGGATTCAGCCAGCGCGGATCGCGGGTGAAGAGGGCGCCGAGCAGGGGGGCCAGTGCCAGCCGTTTGCCGTCCACCACGACGCCGACATCCAGACCCAGCCAGCCCTCTTCGGCGCCATCCACCTGCATATCCCATTCGTCCACTTGCAGGAAGTAGTGGCGGAAGCCATCAGGCCAGCGCACTTCCCAGCCTTGGTCGCGGAGTGCATCAACGCCCGTCGTCATGAATCCGTCCCAGTCGGCCTCACTGGCCAGGCCATAGATGGGATGCGGCAGCAGCGACAGGCTGTGGAAGATACTGGCTTTGACGGGCTTCAAGCCGGTTTTACCCAATGCCTGCAGCGCCCGTTTTTCGGCTGCTGTGTCGCGTTTTATGCGGACCATTTCGCCATTATTGAGGGTCTGGATGGCACTGTCGTCGTCTATGGCGATGTGTGCGGGACCATACACAAAAGCGGGTTGCGCATAGTCGAAGCGGCAGGTAGGGCTCCATTGGCCTGCATAGTTGCGGTGTGCCTGAATGCCGAGGAGGGCCAGGGTGTCACACCAGAGCAGGGCTTGCAGAGGCGCAGCAATCTCCCGTAACTCCTGTTCGGGATCGGTCACGGGTGCGGGGAGGCCAGGCGCCGACTGTTCCAGCACCTCACGCAAAAGGCTGGCTTCTTGCGCATTGAGGGGTGGTGCCTGCAACAGATCGCGCAGGACGGTGACCGGCATATCCGTGTCGATCGGGCCGATTTCCTGGGTTTCTCCATCCAGATACCAGGCAATATCCAGTGGCAGGTAGCCGCTGGCGGGTGGCGTGGTTGCCAATGCCGGATATTGCTCTCCACCCTTGCTGACGTTCCAGGTCAGAGTGCCGGGCCGGTTGTCGCCCAGGCGCAGGGCCGGGTTGGTCAGTGCGTTGCCGAAGAGGCGCCCTGTGCCCGCGAGCAAGGTGAGCGCAGCGGCGCCATGGCGGGGGCCGAGGTCAAATTCACCGGTTTGGCTGGCGTAAGGGTCTTCCAGCAGCAGGCGCCGCAAGGCACGTTGGTCCGTTTCGTCAATAAAGCTGGGTGGGCGCCGTAAAGCGCCTTCAAAATTGTACCAGTGGGTGAGATCGGTGCATTCTCCCGTTTTGTTCAGGCGGGCCTTGTGACAACTGAGTACCGGACCCTGGTGGCGCCTGTTGTTCAGTTCCAGCAGCCAGTATAGGACGTAAGTGGTGGTCGGGGGCTTGGGTTTGGGCGGCTCCAGGTGGGAGCGCAGTTCGCTCAGCCATTGCATCACATGGGGGCGCAAAACCGGCGTCGGCGCCGTGTGACTGCGCTGGGCGAGCAGAGCTAGGAGCACTGCCGTGACATGCTTGCAGCGACTGCCCACCGGGCAGGTACACAGGGTCACCAGGTGCCCCTGGCTGAGGTGAATGTCTACCCGATACGGCTTGCGTGCCGTGCCTTGCACCAGGGCGCTGAGGTCGGTGCCGCCGCGCTGCTCCAGATGGCTGATGGACTTCTGATAAGGTTGGGCCTTGCGAATCTCCAGATCACCCAGCCAACTGCGGATGTCTTCATAGCTGTACGTCTCCAGCGTGGGCATCGTACTGGCATCGCGGTGCCAGTTCATCCAGTCGTTCTTGGTGGGCATGGGTTTGCTCGGTGGCGTAAGCATGATCAGGAAATGCGCCCGGACGACGCCGCAGCACAAACCGCAGATAGTACACAGTCGGGGGGTAGGAGGGGAAGCCGTTCGATTCGGTCCACCAGTATCCCCGCCAGCGCCTTGCCGTTATCATGGGCGAAACGGCGGGCACAGAGAGGCGGGCGATGGCGGCTTTTGGGACGAGTGGGTTGCGGGGTCTGGTGGTGGATCTCACGGATCAGGTCGTTTTTATACATGCGCGAGCCTTTCTCCGCTATCTTGCGGAAATCGGCGAGTTTCACGCCGGGGATGCGGTGATACTGGGCGGCGACCTGCGTCCGAGCACGCCGCCGATGCTGGCCGCGGCCTGGGCTGCTGTCCTCGCGGAAGGCGGGCAACCGGGGTTTGCCGGATATCTCCCCGCACCGGCACTGGCTTTTGCGGGGCTGACGGCGGGGGTGCCATCGCTGATGGTCACCGGCAGTCATATCCCCTTTGATCGCAACGGCATCAAGTTTAACCGCCCCCAAGGGGAATTGATGAAGGCCGATGAGGCCGGGATCCTGCGTCAGAATATGACGGTGGATGCAGCCCTTTTCGACGACGCGGGCGCGCTGCGCAAACCACCCGTTTTGCCGGCCGCTGACCCGCACTGGCTGGCGCTCTATCAGCAGCGTTACCGGGACTTTTTCGGCGCGGACAGTCTTGCCGGATGGCGACTGGGCGTTTACCAGCACTCCGGCGTCGCCCGTGATCTGCTGGTGACACTGCTGGAGTCGCTGGGTGCCGAGGTGCTGCCCCTGGGCCGTTCTGCGGATTTTGTGGCCCTGGACACCGAGGCCCTGCGCCCCGAAGACACGGTTCTGGCGCAACGTGCGGTGGCTGAGCACCATCTCGATGCGCTCCTGACCACGGACGGCGACGCTGACCGTCCCATGATCGCTGACCATGAAGGCCGCTGGTGGCGCGGTGATGTGCTGGGGATTCTGACGGCCCATGCCTTGGGCGCCCATACGGTAGTCACGCCGGTCAGTAGTAATACGGCGCTGGAGTTGTCCGGCTTTTTTTCGGAAATCCGCCGCACCCGGATTGGCTCCCCTTATGTCATAGCGGCGATGCAGGGCGCTTTGCAGGAGGGACAGGTGCCCGTCTGTGGTTATGAAGCAAACGGTGGTTTTCTGCTGGGCAGTCCGCTCACCCGTAAGGGCCGCACCCTGGTGCCGCTCCCTACCCGCGACGCGATTCTGCCCATGTTGACGGTGCTGACGGCGGCGCAGGAACGGCGCATTCCTCTGGCCGCCTTGCTGGCCGACCTGCCACCCCGTTATACCGCCAGCGACCGTTTACAGGACTTTCCCACGGCGCTGAGCCAGCGCTACCTGGATGCTTTTCGTGGCGAAAACAAAGTGGCGAATCTCGCGGCTTTCAACGCTGCCTTCGGAGAAATCGCGGGTGACGCACAGCACCTGGATCTGACGGACGGTATCCGGGTGACCCTCGCGCCGGGCGGCATCATTCATCTGCGGCCTTCGGGCAATGCGCCGGAACTGCGCTGCTATACTGAGGCCGACAGCTCGGAGCAAGCCGAAACCATGCTGCGCACGGCGTTACAGGTCATGAATGGCTGGCGTGCCTGAGCGGCAGATGCGGCGCATCTCTTTCTCGCGCATCTGGTGGGTGTATATCGGCGCCGGGCTGCTGATTGCGGACCTGTTGCTGATGGTGCTGCGCTATCTGGGCGTGGTGTTCAAAACCAACGCGGTGGCGGAGCTGGCAGTCCACCATGGCGTTGATGCCGAGGCGCAAAATCTGTTGCACCTCGCGGACGTGCTGAATGTCGTCCACTGGAAATGGATCGGCGAAATTTTCCTGGTCGGCGTTGTTTTACTTTTTATCGGACTGTGGAAACCCTTTTACCGAAAAAAATAATTCTGCCCCTCTTCAGCCCATGCCCTGACTGCGTAGATAATCCTCATAGGTCCCCTTGAAATCCTGAATGCCCCGCGGAGTAAATTCGATGATGCGGGTGGCCAGTGAGGATACAAATTCCCGGTCATGACTGACAAAAAGCAAGGTTCCGTCGTATTTTTCCAGGGCTGAGTTGAGAGACTCGATGGATTCCATATCCAGGTGGTTGGTCGGCTCATCGAGAATCAGCACATTGGGTTTCTGCAGGGTGAGCTTGCCGAAGAGCATCCGGCCCTTTTCGCCGCCGGAGAGCACCTTGACTGAACGATTGACCTGATCCTGCCCGAAGAGCAGGCGGCCCAGCACACCGCGGATCACCTGGTCATCATCGCGCTCACCGCGCCACTGGCACATCCAGTCGAAAAGCGTCATATCCTCCGCAAATTCCGGGGCATAATCCTGGGCGAAGTAACCGATACGCGCATTCTCCGCCCATTTTATTTCGCCAGCATCGGTGGTCAATTCGCCCATCAGACAACGCAACAGGGTGGTTTTGCCCAGGCCATTGGAGCCGATAATCGCAATCCGTTCGCCCGCTTCGACATGCAAACGCATTTTATGAAACAGGCGCAGATCGCCAAAGGATTTACTCAGGTCCTTCCCATCCAAGGCATTGCGATAGAGTTTACGTTCCTGATTAAAGACCAGATAGGGATTTTGCCGGCTGGAAGGCTTCACCTCTTCGAGCTGGATTTTCTCTAACTGACGGGCGCGGGAAGTCGCTTGCTTGGCCTTGGAGGCATTGGCGGAGAAGCGGCTCACAAAGCCCTGCAACTCGGCCATCTTCTCCTTTTTCTTGTCATTATCGGCGAGCAACTGATCCCGCACCAGGGTTGAAGCCTGCATATATTCATCATAATTGCCGGGATAAATGCGTAATTCACCGTAATCCAGGTCAGCCATGTGGGTGCAGACGCTATTCAGAAAATGGCGGTCATGGGAAATGATGATGACGGTGCTGTTGATGTTGCTGATGAGTTCTTCCAGCCACTGGATGGTATGGATGTCGAGGTTATTGGTCGGCTCGTCCAGCAGCAGAATATCGGGGTCGGCAAATAGCGCCTGCGCCAGCAATACCCGCAGTTTCCAGCCGGGTGATACCGCGGACATCAAGCCGCTGTGCTGCTCCAGCGGAATACCCACACCACTCAGCAACTCCCCGGCCCGGGACTCGGCCGCATAGCCGCCCAACTCGGCAAACTCCACCTCCACATGCGCCACGGCCATCCCTTCTTCGTCGGTCATCTCCGGCAGGGCATACAGGCGATCGCGTTCCTGCTTGACGCGCCAGAGCTCGGCGTGACCCATGATCACCGTGTCTAGTACGGTACAGTCCTCAAAGGCAAACTGATCCTGGCGCAGCTTACCCAAACGCTCGCCACTGCTCAGGCTGACGTGTCCGGAACTGGGCTCCAGATCGCCACCGAGAATCTTCATCAGCGTCGTCTTGCCGCTGCCGTTGGCCCCGATGAGGCCATAGCGGTTGCCATTGCCAAACTCGACGGAGACGTTTTCAAAGAGGGCCTTGGCCCCGAATTGCATGGTGAGATTGGCGGTGCTGAGCAAGATCGACTCCGAAAGACGGCAAACAGGGCTGATGGACGGGCGCGATGATAGCACTGAACTGGGTTGCGCGTCCTACTCTTCGTTGCGTAAGGTGCGCACTAACTTGACAGATTCACTCAGCTTCCCGTACCTTGCTCAGTGAATCGTTATAAACGCTAGGGGCGCCCACGTCGTGGGCTGAGAGGTACCCTTGGAACCTGATCCGGGTTATGCCGGCGTAGGGAAGCGCGACCGCAGCACGCCTGTCCGCATTTTCCTCCCGCATCCCGATTTTGTTCCGCAGTAATCGGATAAATTTTTAGGAGGAATGACTGATGGCTACCCGTCCCACGGATATGGTGAATACTATGCAGGACGCAGCGGTAACCTGCGGCCCGATTCCAGGCTCACACAAGCGTTACCTTAGTGGCGCGCGGTTCCCGGAATTGCGCATTCCCTTGCGGGAGATTCAGCAGAGCGACTCCCGGAGGCGGGACGGCAGCCTCGAAGTCAATCCTGCCATCCCGGTCTATGATTGCAGCGGTCCCTACACCGACCCGGACGCGGTCATCGATATTCATGCGGGCCTGCCCGCCCTGCGCTGGCAATGGTCGCCGACGGATACCGCCATCGAAAGCCACCCCGAGCCCAGTTCCGCCTATGGTCGCGCCCGTCTGGCGGATGTCCGCACGGCGGATCTGCGGTTTCATCATCGCCGTGAAATTCGCCGGGCGGCCAACGGCGGCAATGTCTCCCAGATGCACTATGCGCGGCGCGGTATCATCACCCCCGAGATGGAGTTCGTCGCCATCCGCGAAAACCAGGGTCTGGATCGTTTGCGTGCCAGCCATCCGGCGCTGTTCCGTGCCCATCGCGGCGAGTCCTTCGGTGCGCAGATCCCCGACACCATTACCCCGGAATTTGTGCGCGATGCAATCGCCCGGGGCCGCGCCATCATTCCCGCCAATATCAATCACCCTGAGCTGGAGCCGATGATTATCGGCCGCAATTTTTTGGTGAAGATCAACGCCAATATCGGCAACTCCGCGGTCACCTCGTCCATTGCCGAAGAAGTGGAAAAAATGGTCTGGTCGATTCGTTGGGGCGCCGACACGGTCATGGATTTATCCACCGGCAGGCACATTCACGAAACCCGCGAATGGATTATCCGTAATAGTCCAGTACCCATCGGTACCGTGCCGATTTATCAGGCCCTGGAGAAGGTCGATGGTAAGGCCGAAGACCTCACCTGGGATTTGTTCCGGGATACACTCATTGAGCAGGCGGAGCAGGGTGTCGATTATTTTACCATCCATGCCGGCGTCCTGCTGCGTTACGTCCCGCTGACGGCGAATCGTCTTACCGGCATCGTGTCGCGTGGTGGTTCCATCATGGCCAAATGGTGTCTCGCCCACCATCGGGAGAGCTTCCTCTACACCCATTTTGAAGAAATCTGCGAGATCATGAAGGCCTATGACGTGAGCTTTTCCCTCGGCGATGGCCTGCGCCCTGGCTCGCTGGCCGACGCCAATGACGAGGCGCAGTTTGCCGAGCTGCACACGCTGGGTGAACTCACCCGGATCGCCTGGAAGCATGATGTGCAGGTCATGATTGAAGGCCCCGGCCATGTCCCCATGCAACTCATCAAGGCCAATATGGACGAGGAGCTACAGCACTGTTTCGAGGCCCCGTTCTACACCCTGGGACCGCTGACCACGGACATCGCGCCCGGCTATGACCATATCACCAGCGCCATCGGCGCCGCGCAGATCGGCTGGTACGGCACCGCCATGCTCTGCTACGTCACGCCCAAGGAGCATCTCGGCCTGCCGGACAAAAATGACGTGCGGGAAGGGGCCATCACTTACAAGATTGCCGCCCATGCCGCCGACCTCGCCAAGGGGCATCCCGGTGCGCAGGTACGGGACAACGCCTTGTCCAAGGCGCGTTTTGAATTCCGCTGGGAAGACCAGTTTCACCTCGGACTGGACCCGGAAAAGGCGCGGGAATATCACGACGAAACCTTGCCCCAGGAAGGCGCCAAGGCGGCGCACTTCTGTTCCATGTGTGGCCCTCATTTCTGTTCCATGAAAATCTCCCAGGATTTGCAGGAATACGCGCAATCCAAGGGTGAAGACATCGAGACGGCCCGAATGGAAGGACTGCAGGAAAAGGCAGAGGACTTTAAGCGGCTGGGGAAGAATATCTACCTGCGTTAATACAAGAAAGGGGCCTGAAGGCCCCTCCGACGGTATACCGCTTAGCGGAACCGTTTTCTGGTGTAGAGGTAAGCAATACCTGCCAGACTAAAGTAAATGAATGGCAGAAAGAAGATGAAATCCTCCAGATCTACATAATGCATAGACAGCTCCTTGTTTCCTAATGAATGGAACCCTGCTTTTGCTGCTGTTCTTCATCCTGTCTGTCAAACATGATAGCACCTGCAGCAGAGATAAGAACCACCATGGTGGTCCCTACCAGCCAGGCAAAGTACCAGGGGCCGTAGTCGCCGGTAATCACCGCCAGAAAAAGGGACAACACCATGATTGCCGCTAACCCGATAAATGTGAGCAAATTTTTCATGTCCGCCTCCTCTTAATAAGCGTGGTCGTCTTGCGTGTCGGGTGCCGCCACCTTGCCGCGCATCACCCGGAAACACCAAGTGGTATAACTGATGATGATAGGCAGGAAAATCAGGCCGAAGATGGTCATCCAGATCAGGTTATATTCACTGCCCGTACTGTTCCAGACCGTGAGGCTCTGGTTGATGTTGTCCGTGGATGGCATCAGGAAGGGGAACATGGAAGTGCCCACTGCCCCGATCGTACCGATCCAGGCCAGCGCACCCATCCACCAGCCGAGGGTGGGTTTGTTGGCGCGCAGCGCGAGCACGCCCAGGACCATGCCAGCCAAACCCAGCAAGGGCACCAGCCAGAGAATGGGGTGGGCGGAATAATTAGCCATCCACGCCCCATTCGCGAGGGTGACCGTCTGGCCGCTAACCGGATTGGCGGGCATACCCGGATCACCAGTGATCAGTTGGAAACCCTTCATGCCGGATACCATGAAGCCACCGATAACGAAGAGTACCAGCGCGGCAACGCCGCCCACACTGGCGTAATTTCGTGCCCGGTCATACAGCGCACCGCTACCACGGATCATGAGCATGGTACCGCCCTGATAGATGGCCAGGCTCAGTGACAGTACGCCGCAGAGAATCGCAAAAGGATTCAGCAGATACCAGATGAAAGACTCGGTCTGGTAATACTGGCCGTCCCAGCCGAAGTGAAAGCCGACACCCTCAAGAATATTCCCCATGGCAGCCCCGTAAACAATCATGGGCAGGGCACCGGAAATGAGAAAGACCCAGTCCCAGGAGTCGCGCCAGCGATGACTAGGCACCTTGGAACGGTATTCAAAGGCGACAGGGCGCATGATCATGCTGAACAGCAGGAGAATCATGACGATGTAGAAGACCGAAAAAGACGTCGCATAGAGGGTTGGAAAGGCCGCGAAAATCGCGCCACCGCCAAGAATGAACCACACCTGATTACCGTCCCAGTGCGGGCCAACGATGTTCAGTGCTTCGCGGCGTTCGCCGTCGGTTTTGCCGACAAAGCGCATCAGGGTGCCAACGCCCATATCCATACCGACCATGATAGCGAGGCCCATCAACAGGATTCCCAGAATCAGGAACCAGAATATCTTTAAATATATGTAAGCATCCATCTTGTGCTCTCCATTCAGTCGGGGGGTAAATCAACCCCCCCTTGATTCATCACGCAGGCGTTACTTGCGATCCATGCTGGGTTTGGCAAACACCGGCTGACCCGCCATGCCGCCACCCGCAGGCGCGGAACCATGACCATGACCATGATGATCATCCTGCGGACCCAGACGGGCGTATTTGAACATCAGGTAGAGCTCTGCCGCGATGAAAGAGCTGTACAACAGGGTGAACCCGATAAGCGAGAACACCATGTAGCCGACGCTGTGGCTGGAAGCGGAGACGAAGGTGGGCAGCCAGCCAAATACAGTCCACGGCTGACGACCATTTTCGGCGGTGATCCAACCGAACTCGCAGGCTACCCAAGGCAAGGGAATGCTCCACATCGCCAGTTTCAGCAGGGTGGGGTGTTTCTCAATTTCGTTTTTCAGGCTGAAATAAGCCGCGAAAGCGAAGAGGGCGAGCATGAAGAAGCCTGCAGCGACCATCAGGCGGAAGGCCCAGAATTCTACCCATACATTGGGGATGGTATCCTTCGCGGTCTTGTCCAGAACACTGGGCAGATTGGTGGCGTTGATCTTCTTGAGGTCCTGATCAGGCGCAAATTGCATGGCCAGGAAACCGTAGCCCATATCATTTTCATACTGCTTGAAGGTGGACAGTGCCTGGGTATTGCTGCGATCCAGGTTGTATTCTTTCAGGGCAATCATGGCCTTGATGCCATTCACGATCTTCGGCTTGGCTTCTTGCTCCAACTGGATAATGCCCGGAATCACCGTGGTTTCGGAGTGGGTCAGTAGCGGCGTAAGTATATAAGGGATGGAAACCTCGAAAATGTTCTTCTGCTCGCTACGGCTGGGGATGGCGATAAGGTTCCAGGAAGCAGAGACGGTATTGTAATCCGTGTTCCAGATGGCTTCCATGGCCGCCAGCTTGGTGGGTTGTTTCTGACCGTCAATGTAGCCCAGGGCGTCACCCAGGGTAATTACGCCGATGCTGGAAATCACCCCGAACAGCGTGGCGATACGGAAGGATCGCAACGCCATATCTTTCCGCTTGTTGGTCAGCATGTAATAAGCGCTAATGCCCATGACGAACATGGAGCCGGTCACAAAACCTGCGATGGACGTATGGACAAACTTGGCCTGCGCATCGGGGTTGAAGATCAATTCAATAAAGCTGGAAAATTGCATCCGCATGGTATTGGGATCAAAAGTGCCGCCCTGCGGGTCCTGCATAAAACCGTTGGCAATCAGAATCCACAATGCAGAAAGGTTCGAACCCAATGCGACTAAATAGGTAACGACTAGATGTGCCTTGCGGCTCATGCGCTCCCAGCCAAAGAACATCACACCGACGAAGGTGGACTCCATGAAGAAGGCCATCAGCCCTTCGATAGCCAGCGGGGTGCCGAAAATATCGCCCACGAAGTGGGAATACATGGACCAGTTGGTCCCGAATTCAAACTCCATGGTCAGACCGGTGGCAACACCCAGGGCAAAGTTAATGCCGAAGAGTTTGCCCCAGAACTGGGTCATTTCTTTGTAAATCTGTTTACCGGTGATGACATACACCGTTTCCATGGTGGCCAGAATAAAGGTCATGCCCAGGGTGAGTGGTACAAATAAGAAGTGGTAGAGAGCGGTCAGCGCGAACTGCAGGCGCGATAGCTCCACCACCGTGGGATTGATCAACATGTCCATGAATTACCTCCTACAAAGAAGCCGGAATGTCCCGACCGGGCATGTAATGGTGCACATCTTCTTCCTGTGCCTCGATTTCCTTCACATCATTTTTACGGGTTACTTCTACTGGGGTCTTCTCCGGTAGCAAAAGCGCACAACTGCGTAAGAATGCACCTTTACCCCGTTGATTATTTAACCAATTGTCTTTGCGGCGGAGCTCTTCGATGCTGGTGAGGCGCCGGCCTTTACTTTCCAGGCCGGGGTAGATCAGGGTTTCCCCCGGGAAACTGAGTAAACGGTGGGTGATGCTGTGATAAAGGGTTTGCAAATCGTTCTGGTTAGTGCTGGGCGCGGTGCCCGTGGCCAGCAAGGTCATCCCGGTGAACAAGCGATCCTCCCACCAGTAGGTGACAGCGCAGGGACTGAGTCCAGGGGTGTGCAGAACCCGCAGACTTTCTTCTCCAAAGTATAGGACATCGCCGTGACGCAGGCGCAGGTCGATGTGTTCATCGGCCGCGCTTTCATGGACAACGATCCTGGCGCCGCTATCTTTTTTCAGCACGGTGGCGGCGGTGATATGCGCGGGTTCATGGTGGGTCTGCAAAATGTAGCGCAGTTTGAGGCCGCGCTCGGCCATGAATGCCTCCAGAGTGTCAACATGTGCAGGCATGGGGTCAATGATGATGGACTCGCGCGTAACGGGGTCGCCCAGCAGATAGCTCAGGTGGCCGCCTTTGGGGGTGCATAGTTGTCTGAATATCATGTCGCCCGTCCCTGTCGAATGTATGGACATCGGATCATTAGCAATCGCTATGCCATTATTTTATCGTGTGTTAGAGGTAAAACGCTTTTTGATAATGTAGTAATAAAACAAAATATTATGTTTTACTTATAAAGATTTTCGAGCGTCACTCCGGCTCCGGGTCAGTCTGCGTCTCGGTAAGACTGCCAAAAATGGCATAGACGAATTGGCAGAGGCTGCTATAATTGGCATACGCTTGGGGATTTGCTCGTCGCGCAGAGGACGGATCCGGCGTGTGGGGTGCGATAAGGAGGGGCCATGACCGATTTACTCAAGCAGTTACGACCGGAAATGACATCGCTGTTGGACTGCTTTAGTGCTCCGGCGGTGTTGCTTTGTGCCGATTACACGGTCCTTGCCGCCAATCAGACCTATCGGCGAGTCTTCGGTGATGGCAAGCCCTTACAGGGGCGGCTTTGTTACGAGATCATGGCAGAGGCGGGTTACGTCTGTCGTCAGGGAGGCAACCACTGCCCCCTTGATGCGTGTCAGCATTGTGGTAATAGTCAGCATGTGGTGCATAGCGGTACCTCCGGAAACGCCCAAATTGATCTGTACCCCATCCGCAACGATAACGCTGAGGTCGTGTATTTTCTCGAACTTTTGGTCCTCATGCCGCAGTCGGCTGTGCAATCCGCCCCAGCCATGGTCGGCAATTCCTCCGCCTGGCGGGACGTTACCACGCTTATCCGACGGGCGGCCCCCAGTGATGCCGCGATATTGCTGCTCGGGGAGTCTGGCACGGGTAAGGAGTTGGCTGCCGCGGCTGTACATCAGGCCAGTCGTGGTCGTAACGGGCCCTTCGTGGCGGTGGATTGCTCGGGGTTGCCCGAAACCCTCTTCGAGAGTGAGCTATTCGGCTATGAGAAAGGGGCATTTACCGGTGCGCATTCGCGCAAAATTGGCCTGGTAGAAGCGGCTAATGGCGGTACCCTTTTTCTGGATGAAGTCGGCGATATTCCTCTTAGCCTGCAGGTAAAACTCCTGCGCCTGCTGGAAACGGGTCATTTCCGGCGGGTGGGGGGCGTGGAGCCGATTCGCTCGCAGTTCCGTCTGATCTCGGCTACCCACCGCCCATTAGAAAGAATGGTCGCGGAGGAGCGGTTCCGGCAGGATCTATATTATCGGTTGAATACCTTTCCGGTGGTGTTGCCCGCCCTGCGTGAGCGCCTGGACGATATCCCCCTGTTGGCGGAAGCCATTCTGCAACGTTTGTCGGTGGCCAAGGGCCTGCATCTTCACGCCGACGCGCTGGATCTGCTGCGACGCTATGATTATCCGGGTAATATTCGTGAGCTGCGCAACATCCTTGAGCGTGCCGCACTGCTGGCTGACGATGTCTGGATTCTCCCCGAGCACCTGCCCGCAAATCTTCAACATCTGCCAGAGCAGGCACTCAGCCCGGCAAAGGCTGTATCCGCCAGGCAATCCTCCGTACCAGGCATTGAGGAAATTATTCCGCTGGCGGAACTGGAAGAGCAATATCTGCGCTGGGCACGGGAAAGTCACGGCGGGGATCGCCGCAGCCTGGCGCAACGTCTGGGCGTAAGCGAACGCACCTTATATCGTAAATTGGATGCACTGAGGAGTAATAGCGAACATGCCGTTGAGCCATGATGTCTGGCCGGAGGGTTTGCTGACACGCCCTGGTCGCGAAACGGGCGCTCCTTGCATTGTGCTCCTGCATGGCCTCGGTGCCTCCATGGAAGACCTCGCCGGGGTAGCAGACTTTGTAGACCCGGAAGGTCGCTTCCGCTGGGTATTTCCCAATGCGCCGGTGCGCCCGATACGCATCAACGGGGGCAGACCGATGCGGGCCTGGTATGACATTTATGGTTTCGACAGTCATTCCGCAGAAGATATGGAAGGATTACAAGGCATGGCTAGGCGGATCAGCGCACTGCTGGATCATGAGGCTGGCAAGGGATCGTCTATCATTCTCGGTGGATTCTCGCAGGGCGGCGCGATGTCGCTCTATACCACCTTGCATGCCAGTTACACGACCAAGGCAGTGCTTGCCCTCAGTGCCTACCTGCCGTTGCGCACCCATCTGCCGGCAGCCACGGCCGAGTCACCGCCGGTATTTTGGGCGCACGGGAAACAGGATGCCGTCTTGCCCCTTTCTTATATGGAAATTGCCCAGCAGATTATGGAGCCATTGGGTTATGCCGTAAGCGCACACCGCTATCCCATGGGCCACACGCTTTGTGAGGATGAGCTGCTGGATTTGCGCACCTTTCTTCAGGCCATTGCCGACCCTCAGACTCGGTAACCGTTAATCTGTCGTCCCAAAAATCTGCTCTTCCAGACCCCACCGCGCCGCCAGCGTTTCGGTGGCATTCACCAGTTCCTCCGCGCGCGAGGGGTGGTTGACGCGGGTTTCGACGATCTTGCGCAGGGCCTCATCGCGGTCGCCACTACTGGCGAGCAGATGAATCAGTTCGCCAGCATCGCGGCCGACAATTTCACCGCCGAGTAATTCGCCGCTATCCATGTCCGCCAACAAGCGCACGAAACCTGTGCTATCATCCTGCCCGAGTGCGCGCGGTGAAGTCTCAAAAGCGGCGAACCCCACCGCTGGTTCAAAGCCCTGGTCTTCCGCTGCCTCATCATCCATGCCGATGCGCGCCAGTTCCACCGCCGAATAAACCAGTTCCGGTACCCAGAGCGGATCACGTTCTTGCTTTTCTTTGCTGAGCAGGTTGTGGATGACTATCTGGGCATCGCTAAGGGCCTGATTGGCATTCATGATCGGGCCGACCGCATCGCCAATGGCATAAATGCCTGGCTCTTCCGTCTCCAGCATGGTGTTGGTCCGTACAAATCCGCGATCATCCAGGGTGACGCCGGTGTTTTCCAGTCCCAATCCCTCCGTAAAGGCATGGCGCCCAGTAGCGAGCAGCACCCAATCGCTCTGAACCGACTCCCCCTGGTCATTGAAGATCTTCACTCCATCGCCTGCCGTCTCAATGCGGGCGATCTTGAATCCCGCTTGTGGATGGATATTCAGCGCCGCCAGCGCCGCTTTGAGCGCATCCTTGGCCTGCGGTGAATACTGGGTATGGGCGAGGGAAGGGGAGTGCACCAGCCATTCTACCTGTTTGCCGAGTTGGGTAAAAATGTACGCGAACTCGGTGCCGATGACCCCGCCGCCCACCAGGATTACCCGATCCCCGCTGGGGACGCCGTCGTCATAGAGCATATCGCTAGTCAGTACCTTGCCAGGTACGGCGGCAATCCCCGCGGGCAACGAAGGCGCGGAGCCGGTGGCGATGATGGTGGTTTCCGTGTGGATTTCCGTCAGGCCCTCAGCGCCTTGGATTTGAATGCGCTGCGGATCCAGGAAGCGGCCAGTGCCATTATAGAGATGAACGCCGAGACGTTTCAGATAATCGACATAGCTGGTGCGCACTGTCTCGACCACCTGATGCTGGTGCCGCCAGGCTTGTGCCATATCTCCTGTGAGCGCCGAACCCACAACACCCCGCTTTTCGAAATGACGACTTTGCTCGATCCACTTTGCCGTCTCATGCCAGTCCTTTTTGGGGACGCAGCCGCGATTCAGGCAGGTGCCACCCCAGGTCTGCTTTTCGATGATCGCGGCTTTTTTACCTCTCAGTGTGGCCAGCACCGCTGCGCGATAGCCGCCCGGGCCGCTACCGATAATCGTGATGTCATAGTTACTAGTGCTCATTAGTTCCTCTTTTTCAATTCAGTAAGAATCATTTATCAGGTTATTGCTCATGTTTACCGCAAGTCGCTATTTCCCGAGCTTATAAGCCCTGCTGCAGAGCAGCCATCGGACCATAAATTGCGTTGTTGTTTATCGGCGACGACCACCCATCGCTATCTTTAATAGCGGAAATGCATCGTTTATGGGCATAATCTATTAGTCTTCTGCGATAATATAATATTTTCAGTGAGCTATGAAGACTGCTTGAAACCTATCTGCACAACTGCATCCTCCCGAGCGATTGATTCACGGCCTATCTCCCTAAAAAGCGTCGGGCACAGGCGACAAAAATAACCTCAGGGTGATAATTATTATTATAAAAACATATAGATAACAACTTGGCACAGGCCTTGCTTAACTCCTCAATATGAATATTTATCGCCGCAATCACTTATTACTAAAGCTACTTTCCGCCGCCCTGCTTGGGTTGGCAGGATGGGCTATGACACTGCCTGTGTATGCTGCTGAGTTTAGCATGACCACGGTGGAGACTAAGGCCAAAGCGCTGGTGGATAGCGCTTATGATGCGAAGCCGCTACCCATTCCGGCTTTTCTGAAGGACCTCACTCCAGAACAGTATGCGCAGATTCAGGATGTTTCGCCGCTCTGGCGTGGCGACAATGTGCCGTTTGAAGCACAGTTTTATCTGCCCGGCTCTTGGTTTCACCGCCCAGTGGTTATCCGCAGCGTTGTGAACGGTGTGGTGCGGCCAGTTCCCTTTACGCTGGAGCATTTCAGTTTTGGCGATCTGAACGTACCCAAAGATATCCCCAGCGAACTCGGTTACTCAGGTTTCCGTCTGCTCGCACCGCTCGATACGCCGCCTCATCACAACGAGTTCATCTCCTTCCTCGGCGCCACGTATTTCCGCGCTGTGGGTAAAGATGCCATCTACGGGACGTCGGCACGAGGCCTCGGCATCGACACGGCCCAGCCTTCCGGCGAAATCTTCCCTTACTTCAAACAATTCTGGCTGGTGCGGCCCAAGGCGGGCGATACCCAGATGGTGGTCTACGCGCTGATGGACAGTCCGGTAGCGACGGGCGCCTATCGCTTCACCATCCAGCCGGGTGACAGCAGCACGGTACATGTCGATGCCACCATTTACCTGCGCAAGCCGGTACAGGTGCTGGAGCTGGCGCCCCTGACCAGCATGTACTGGCACGGGCATGGGCGTGGTGTCACTGCGGGTGACTGGCACCCGGCGCAGCACGACTCCAGCGACCTGGTCATGGCCAACGGCAATGGCGAATGGATCACCCGGCCCATAGATAACCCCCTGCACATCCAGACCACCACTTACGACATGGATCACCCCGAGGGTTTCGGTCTGATTCAGGAGGATCGCCACTTCTCCGCGTATGAGGGGATTGAGACTAACTATCAGCGACGTCCCAGCGTTTGGGTTCAGCCCGACGGTGACTGGGGCAAGGGGCAAGTGCGTTTGGTGGAGCTGCCCACCAACAACCGCGATATGGATAATATTGCGGTGTTCTGGGTGCCAGAACATGAGCCGGCGCCCAAAACGCCCCTGCACTTCGCCTATACCCTGCGCTTTTTCCTCAACAACCACGGTCTGATCCCGCTGCCGCATCCAGTGGGTACCTATTTGGGCGATGATGCGAAAGTGCCTGGCGCGCGGACGGTGGTGATTGATTTTGCGGGTGGTGCACTCACTAAACTGCCGGGGACTGCACCCGTGCAGCTCCATCTTGATGCGGGAAATGGCGCGAAAATTCTTAGTCAGAAGCTGGAATGGGAGAAAGATGATCATTTCTGGCGGGTGATTGCGGTCATTCAGCCGCAACCGGATTCACCCAGTAACGTGCGGTGTTTTTTAACCCTGAACAATCAGGTGATGAGTAATACCTGGACATATCTCTTACATGTGGCAAAGGAGTAGGTAATGTTTAAAGATGAATCAAGCTACAGCGTCAATCCCGCGGGTGAACTGCTGGCGGGATTGACAGCGGAGGCCATGGTCGTCGCAAGCAATGCCCCGGTGCTGGCCCGTGTGGAGCAGTATATCGCCCGCCTGTCTTTGACGGATGCCCAGCGGCTGTGGATTCGCGGGCAGGTGATCGCGCAGCAGTGCGGCGCCGACATGGAAGGCGAAGCGCTTTATGCGCGCGCTTTCGCAAGCCTGCACATGGCCCTGGCGACCCTGACGGATGGTGATGAACTGGATGCGCGTCTGGATCTGTCTCTCAATCTGCCCGTGGGCGAAACCCATGACGGCAAGTCCTGCCGTTGGTTGCAGCGTCAGGTAGCCCCGGCTATTGTGCGGTCGAGCATGGCCTCGCGGCCTTTGAATC
>NZ_JAGDVS010000168.1:17419-23251 GCF_023255755.1 Acidithiobacillus sp.
GCGGCCTTGTTGCGCCTTATCCAGCCTTTGCTGAACCGCCGTGCGATCAGCGCGAATCGGCGCGTGTTGCCCGGAGAAGCCTGAATATGGGTCGTAGCGGCGTCCGGCCATGGGAAGCCATCGGCCGGTACCGGCGCTACTGGCTCAGTGCTTTCATCGTTCTTCCGGCGTGCAGTGCCGGTTTGATACTGGATCAGGTGCTGACAGATCGCCTGCCTCTGTGGCTGGAAATGCCGATGCTGATTATCTTCGCGTTACTGTTTGCGTGGATATCCGCAGGCTTCTGGACGGCACTGGTGGGATTTGTTCTGCTCATGCGCGGACGGACAGACACTGCGCCGGGCAGTCCCGAACTGCGTCTGGCCGAGCCGCGTCCGCAGAGCCGTGTAGCCATAGTCATGCCCATCTACAACGAAGAGGTAGAGCGGGTCGCGGCGGGTCTCCAGGCCACCTACAAATCTCTGCAGCATGCCGGAGCGCTCGCGCACTTCGAATTTTTCCTGCTGAGCGATACCCGTGACCCCGCCATCTGGTTGCGCGAAGAACTGGTGTGGTCGGCGCTCTGTCAGTCTTTAGATGCCTTTGGCCGCATCCATTACCGGCGGAGGCCTATCAACAATAAGGCCAAGAGTGGGAATGTGGCGGACTTCTGCCGCCGCTGGGGTAAGGATTACGAATACATGGTCGTGCTCGACGCCGACAGTGTGATGAACGGCGAAACGCTCTACCGAATGCTGGAGATGATGGAGGGCAACCCGCAAGTCGGTATCATTCAAACGCAGCCGGTGGCCGTCAATCGCGAAACCTTGTATGCCCGCCTGCAGCAGTTTGCGCAGCACCTGTACGGTCCGATCTTTAGTGCTGGCCTGCGCTTCTGGCAGTTGGGCGACGGCCATTATATCGGCCACAACGCCATCCTCCGTACCGCACCCTTCGCCCAATATTGTGCGCTGCCCGTGTTGCCTGGGCGCCCACCCCTCGGCGGCCCGCTGCTGAGTCACGATTTTGTCGAGGCCGCGCTCATGGCCAAAAGTGGCTGGGAAGTCTGGTTTGTACCCAACCTGTCAGGGAGCTATGAAGAAGTGCCGCCGACGCTGATTGATGATCTCAAACGCGACCGCCGCTGGGCGCAGGGTAATCTTCAACATCTGCGCCTGCTGGCGGGGGAGGGGCTGCGCCCCGCGCATCGTTTTCTCTTTGTCAACGGTGCCATGTCATTTTTAGCAGCGCCTTTATGGGGATTGTTTTTGATCCTGGGTGCGCTGAGCTCTCTGCACTGGGCTAATGCAATCGGTGACAGCAGCGTAACGCCCTTTAACTGGGGCTGGCTGGCCGAGCCCATGCCTTTCTGGCTGTTTGGGGTGACGGCTATACTGTTGCTATCCCCCAAATTTATGGCAGTGCTCTGGGTCGTGCGTCAGCGAGGCCAAAGAGAAAATTTTGGCGGCCTATTCCGTCTGGTGGCCAGCATGTTTTTTGAGAGTATTTTTTCGATACTCATGGCACCGATCCGCATGGCCTTTCATAGTCAGTTTGTGATTCAGACATTGATGGGGCGTGGCGTGCGTTGGGGGGCGCAAGTCCGTGGTGATCAGGAAACCTCCTGGGCCGATGCCTTGCGGTATTTTGGCTGGTGTTCTGTGCTGGGCCTGAGTCTTGCGGCACTGCTGTACCCCTTTCTGGGTATCTGGCATTTTGTCTGGCTGGTACCCATACTCGGGGGGTTGACGGCAGCGGTGCCGATTGCAGCCTGGACGAGTCGGCCAGCACTTGGACGCTGGGCGCGGCGTCATCGTCTCTTCGTTATCCCCGAAGAGGTACGTGTTCCGCCAGAGTTACAGGCACTTAGCGCGGACAGTGTGGCCTATCTGCCCCATATAGAGGGGGATCCCTTCATACAGGTCGTAGTCGATCCCCGCTTCAACGCCATACATACCGCCCTGCAGCGAAACCGCACGGGGGCTTGGCCGCGCGCGGCGAATCTCTGCCACAAAGCACTGGAGCAGGGGCCGCAGGAACTCAACAATCGCGAACGCAACATACTGCTCAGTGATCGTAACTCCATGCTCGCATTGCATCGTGCGGTCTGGTCCACGGCTGATCGGACGCGCTTGACCGTCTGGGGCTTGCAGGGCGACGATCAGTAATCGGCGGATGGACAAATTATTGAGGGTAAGCGATGACTAACGGTGGTAACGCCCTGGATCTTATGGCTCTGGCGGGTATCCGCAGCTTGCGCGACTTGCAGGAACGGGCGCGTGCGGGTGATCCAGTGGCGCAATTCAATATGGGCGTGAAATATGCCGAAGGCATTGAAGTCCAACAGGACTATCTGGAAGCCGCCAAGTGGTATGGCGCGGCGGCAGATCAGGGCGATACACCTGCTCAGTTTAATTTAGGACTTATGTTCTATCAGGGGATGGGGCTGTCCAAGGATTTGCGCTGTGCCTACGAACTGTTCAGTCTGGCCGCAGCGCAAGGGGATAGCCGTGCACAGGCCGGGATGACGGCCATTCTCGGCGAAGTGCCGGGAGATGTCGCCGCAGAACTTATGGACACCTTTGGGCGGGGCGATGCCGGCTCACCCACCCACTAACTGGCTTGGCGTTTAGGGGCGCCGCGTGCGGATTTCCGCCAGACGCTCCGCACGGGCGGCTTTTTTCCCCAGGTAGCCGGGTACCACGCTCTCAATGGCGGTGGCCTGAATATGAAAACCGTCAGCCAGATCGTTCCTGGTACAGACGTTATCCACGGACAGGGAAAGCAAATTGTCGCGCGTGAGCACTTTGCCCGGCAGTTTCTCCATGATACTGGCCTGCAGATTGCCGACAAAATTACAGAGGGGCACGATGGCACGATGGGTGCCAATCAGGCTCTGGGTATAAGCCACCAGCTCACCGAGGGTGTACACCTTGGGACCGCACAAGTCATAGGCCTTGCCATAGGTCTTTTCATCATCAATGGACTGCACGTAGGCACTGACCACATCCTCTACCCAGACCGGCTGCATTTTGGCGTTGATGCCCGCCAATGGGATGAGGAAGGGAATGTTGCGCAGTAACTGGGCAAAACGATTGAAAAAGCTATCCCCTTCGCCAAAAATTACCGAAGGGCGGAAAGATGTGACCTTCAGACCGCGACCCCAGAGCAGCTTGGGGCCATTCAGATAGTTAAAGTGACCCATTTTCGCGCTGTTCTCGCCAGACTGGCGGACAATCTCCTCACCAATCCCCTTGGAGCGCAGATAGGCACTGGGACCGAGGGGGCTGGCCCCCAGAGCGCTCATATGGAGTAGGCGCGGAATGCCCAGATGGCCGCAGGTGTTGGCCACCAGGCGCGGCAGTTCTATGTGGTTCTTCTCGAAGTCACCACGTCGCTCGGGCGGATAATCTTTGCGGCCAGGGTTGTTTTCATTGAGGATGCCGACGAGGTTGATGACTACATCGCGTCCTTCGAGTTGTTTCTCCAAGGCGATGGGGTCATGGATATTGGCCTCAACCACTTCCACGCCGGGAAGCACCAGCAGGTTTTCACGGTTGCGCTCGCGGTTGCGCGTCAGAATGCGTACTGAATGCCCGTCCTGACTTAAACGCTCTGCCAGATGGCGTCCGACAAAACCGCTTCCGCCGAGAATGCAAATCCTATGTATTACCATGACACCTCCTGAAATTATGCGGCCAAGCATAGCACAGCCTTATGAAAGGTGTGGATCGGTAGGCCTGTGTTTGAACAGAGCCCTGCACATAGGCTATAAACGCGGGGTGCTGATAAGGGGGATGGTATGGCGGAATGTTCGATAGAGAATGCATCGCGGTTGGGCGGGCGTTTTGTGGCGCTGGGCGCATTGGTGATGGCCCTGGCGGTGATTTTCGGCGCGGCGGGGGATCATCTGGTGGCCGGGCGGGTGAGTGCTGAGGGGCTGCATATTTACGATATTGCGGATCGTTTTCAGATTTATCACGGACTCGGTCTGTTGTTCATCGGCATGTTGATCCGCCAATATGGCAAACGGCGTTTGCTTTATGCGGCAGGGGGACTGATGGTCTTGGGTATCCTGCTGTTCTGCGGCGGACTCTACCTGCTGGCGCTGACCAGTGACGTATTCTGGGCTTTTTTCGCCCCTGTGGGTGGAACCCTGCTGGTTCTTTCCTGGCTGCTGCTCGCGCTGAGTATGTGGCGGGCATCCGCAACGTAGGGGAATAGTTATGTTAATTGCAACGGGAAATGCGTATGGCAAATACCTGGATTTTGCCGATGCCGAAGTGGGGGATAAGTTTTGGGTTGTGGAGCATGTGCCTTACAGCGGGACGGTAACGGCACTACGGGCGTATACTGTAGCAGAAATTAATTCAAAAACCGTACTGTGCCTTGCTGAAGAAGGTAAGCCGCTCAAGCTGAAACGTGCTTTACCTCAGGAAAACTGCTATCTGGATACCGACCCCTATTTCCAGAACATTTCTCGGACTTGGCAGATTCATGCGCAGGTGCAGGCGGCGAAACAGCTCGTAAAAGAACACGAAACCATGGACTTTGACCAGGAAGTCATCGACGCGATCATGGCGTGGCAGAAGAGGGTGCTGGCGCGGAAGATTGCAGCGCAAGGATAGCCGTTGGCGTTAATCGCAGGGGTTGTCGTCCGCATCGAATGCAGATCGGTGCTTCGAGGTGAGCGGTGGAAATAGGTTGTGACATGAATTTACCCCATAGCCGCACTCGTCAATCGAACCAGTTCACCACGGATAAATTTGGCACCCGCCCAAACTCACGCAGATTGCGCGTGACGAGAGTGGCATCACACGCCAGAGCCGTGCCAGCGATCAACGTGTCCAGCGGACCTATAGGCTGACCGGTATCCTCCAAAACAGCTCGAATCGTTGCCGCCTTATTTGCGGCGGTCTGGTCGAATGGTGAAATATTCAGAAGATCAATCAGCTGATCAAGCTGCCCACGTCGCTTGGCAGGATCTCTGGACTTGGCGATTCCCGTCTCGATTTCATAAACAACAATCGCCGGAATAGCAATGTCCGACGGCGCAGTGCCCAACATCCGGTCAGCAATCTGACCACTTTGATGTCCCATTGCTGCTGGTGCAGGGATCGGTGCTGGTGGTGCCGGGCACGTAGCTGGTGAAAATGACATCGCCAAAGACCAGCAGCGGATTGACAATGACCCGTTCGCCGGTGATGGGCAGGTCGATATACCAGCCCATTTTACCGCCTGGGGCGCTGGAATAGGTGACGGGATTGCTGGTGCTGGTGCGGGTGTTGTAGGTGGTGCCGCCCGTAGTGTTGGATGCCGTGGTGGTGCTCAAGGTCTGCTGCACGAGACTGGTCCGGGTGATGGGCGTCGTCATGGTGCCCGGATAAGTTTGATTCACGTCCCATACGCCGTAGAGGCTTTGGGTCAGGTTGTCCGTGGTGTCGCTGGAAAACAGCCATTGGCCGGTGCCGAACATGACACCGATCCGCCCCTGGGTGTCCTGAGAGACGATGGGCGTGGTGGAAATGGGCTGACGATTACCGCCGCTGTCCGTAGCCACAAACATGGGGCCACCATACTCCCTGAGCCAGGTTTTTTAACGGGGTCAACGCCTCCAAAAAGCAGACGGCTACTGTCCGAACACCACCAGTATAGAACACGTGTTTCTACAAGGGACGCGGAAACCCGCGAAGGCGGTTTTTTAGGATCATGAGCATCCCTATGGATAACAAAATAGCGGCCACCGCAATGGTGATCATCAGTTCGATCAGGGTGAATCCGGCTGCGCCCGTCAGAGAGAGGGCGCGCCAACCTGCGCCAGAGGTGGCGGAGATGAGCAGTTCAAAGGCCTGC
>NZ_JAGDVS010000167.1 GCF_023255755.1 Acidithiobacillus sp.
TCACCTCGGTTTCCTTGGCCTATCCCACGCAGTACGCTGCCACTTTATGTAGCAGGCATTTTCGTGCCTCTCCCGCAGCAGCCAATCTTCAGGAAGCACAGGCCGCCATGACGGCGACCGCAATGCCTGGTTTCGGTTATAACCCGTCCTTGGAAGCGATGGTAAAGGACTGGCACGCCAATACGGTACGCTTCAACCTCAGCCAGGGAGCACTCCAGTACGAATATACCCATGGGCTTTCTGCCTACACTGACATGGTGCGCAACGTGATTGAACAGGCGCGAAGCGCCGGCCTTATTGTTATCTTGTGTATGCAAACCGAGCGATACAGTTGTACGCCTTATGAGGATGGAGGACTCCAGAAGCTGCCCGATCTCCGGACCGAACAAGCCTGGAAACAACTCCTGGATTCGCGTTTGACGCATGATAAGGGCGTGATACTGGAAGTCTTTAACGAGCCTTCAACGACTCGCGCATGCGATGACGGTACCTTCAGGCATCCTGACTGGAAATCCTGGGCGCGTGGCTGTGGCAGAGAGCCCGATCAGGGCATGCTCACGGTAGGGAGATGGCTTCGTCAGCAAGCTCCAGAAAATGTCCTTCTTTTCATGGGTGACGGTGTGGATTTTGGTTTCTCCGGCTTCACTGTGCCGCATGGAATGCCGCCTAACTCAGCCTACAGCGTGCATCCCTATCAGTATGTGGTGCGCGGAAATCTAACCGACAGTATCCACGCATGGAATACACGGTTTGGAAATCTGGCAGTCAGTGGACACGCCGTCATCGCTACAGAATGGGACGAGGGCCTCAAACATTGTCCGAATGATCCGAATCAGACCATCACCCGATACTTTATTCAGCGATATCTCCCAGCGCATGCTATTGGGATAACCGTTTACGGATGGGATGCCCCTGTTCAAGCGCCTGGTTATATTGTCAACAGCTACAACTACCCCGGAAATACGGCCACGTATCAATTTGTAGATCCTAATTCTGATGGATGTGGCCATGACGCAGGGAGGATCCTACAAAAGACATTCCGGGCTGAAGCTGTCCAGTGATGATTTCCAATGAAAAGCAGAACAGATGACGTTCCATCCGATAATAATCAAAACTAGTCCACCTGTAATTCACGCCCCGGATCATGGGTGTCGACAATGTTCAGCCCATGGGCTACGTGTCGATTCGACACCGAAACCACCACTCCGTCCCAAGGAATATTCAAAGTTATCGAAAGGCCGCCGTTCGAAATGGTGACGTCCTTTCCTTTCGGCCCAGGTCGAAAATAACTCCCGTAAGCCTCGGCCGGAATGCCCGCAAATATCCAGATCACACAAGCAATCAACAAGCACGCCTTACTTATACCTCTGCTGAAATAAGCACTCCTTTTGCTCGACTTTTCAAGTAGGTATTGATTTCCGCCGAGATATAGTCCTGAAATTCATTGTGGTTTGGTCTTTTCATATATGTATGACTTGAGAGTCATGGTCTATTACGGTGTATGGGCATTTTCTGAAATTAAAAGACGCTTCGTTACTTTTCAGTAAAATCACTGAATCATGAAGGCATCAACCCAGAGCACGGTTCGCTGTCTCTGGGTTGATGTATGCTTCAGACCATCCTGCCCGCATGGTGACTTAAAACTGCATACCCAAGCCCACATCGCCGCGAAGAATATTCGGCGCGCCTCGCTGTGTAAAATCATCATCATGTAATCCGACGTACAGGGAGACATTGGCCATTAGGGGATAATAGGCGTTCACCCCCATTTGTAGAAGGTCTGAAGTGCGATTGAAAGTGGTTGGTGCGAATCCAGAGAGATGCTGGGTTTCCGAAATACCGCCAAGGTATCCGACATATCCGGTGAAATTGACGCCTGGCAGAGATGCTGCCGCATAAAGACCACCACCCAGACCGTTGGTGCTCAGCGAAGAGTGAGAGTCATAATAGGCATTGGACTGTGCAAAGCGGTTATACTCATAGCCGACATAAGGCCCGACAGCCAGGATATTGCTGGCGTTGAAAAGATAGCCGAGCTTGAGCCCAATGGTGTTGGTATTGCCACCGGTGTAACCCTGGTAGGTAGCCCCGAACTCATGGCGGTATTTCGCCGTGCCGAACAATCCACCATTGTAAAGGCTGGCCCGTAGACCGAGTCCACCGTTGGTGTTCCCATACCGATTGGTGGCCCCTTGTACATTGCCGGAAACACCAACCTGATTCATGACGCCATATACGGACGCTTCTGCGCCCAGGGGTAATGCCAGTGCGAGGGTCAATGCGGTAAGCCATATTTTTTTCTGAATCATCGGAACACTCCTGTTGGTTGAGTCAAAAAACAGCCGGAAAGTGATGGCAGGACTTTCGAAGTCACACCGTTACGATCAAGCCACTCGGGATAGACAAGAAGTAGGCAATCTCCCTGTCGAGTCCAGAGACTAAGACAGCAGAATTTATGCCAAAGGTTCCCGTGGGATAGATTTTTCATGTAATCAGTGGCCTGCGCCGTCTGCTCACGAAATGGTGCGACTAGATGGCCCTTTCTTCAGCAGGTCTGTTGTACTTTAGCGACAATATGACTCTATAGCGTCCCTGTTGTATGCCCTTACCATAAAAACGGATCTCTTCTCTTCTGGAATCGGGCACGGCTCAGTATGTCGCTTCTGTCGCAAGATCCTTCCGCTGTGCTGGAACGCTTATTGCTTTCTCAATATTGGAAAGCGCTACACAAGTCCGAAAAGCGTGACCGCAAAGCGGAAAGGAGGTATGCACATTTTTATACCGTAACCCCTGAGCCATTTGTTCGGGGAAAGATAAAAAACCGATCTTCCTACAGGAGAACCGTATGTTCCATGAAATGGAGTCACTGAAGCGCCGTAAAGTCTGGCAACCAGTTTTACGTGTAGCGACCTTGTTCGGCACCTTGATGGCGTTGGCGGGATGTTATGCCTATCCCCCTGGACCGCCTCCGGGCCCTGGCGGATATTATGCGCATCCTGCACCGCCCCCACCCCCACCGCCGCCCGGAGGGCCAGCGGGTCCCGGGGCGTATTACCAGCAACCGGGGCCGCCGCCCCCGCCACCCCCTCCGTGAAGGATTTTATGGGCGCGTATGTCTTGTAAAAGTCAGACAATTTTTCTGTAAACAGGTCTAAAAAAAGCCCCATTTTTCTGAAATGGGGCTTTTCCTCCGGTCATGAATCAGGATTTCAGTGCATCAAAGCGCCGGTTGCTGCTCCTGCTGCACCGCCCACTGCGGCCCCTACGGCCGGATTGCCACCCACAACAGCACCCAGCACTGCACCGCCCGCAGCACCGATAGCCCCACCACTCAGTGCGCGTTGTCCTGTGGGGCTCATATTGGCGCAGCCAGTCATGGCGATCAGACAAAAACCCAACGCCAGAACTTTTAACCCGTACCGGTGATGACCGAATTTTAATCGAAGGGGATATTGCATGGGGATTAGGCTCCTTATGGTGTAGTAGTGGAAGGGGATCCGGATAGTTGTTCCACATCCCGGGTTGCCTGAAGAATTTCTTGTCGGGCAATCCGATAGGACGTTCCAGAAAGCGGTTTGGTGCATAACGGCTGTACGACCGCCTGAATTTGGTCAAGGTCGTCGCTTTGACCTTCTGCGTGCGGCCGTTTTGTCAGCTTTTGTTGCAATAGACGCACCTGCGCCTGGTATTGCTGGCAATCGCGCTGTAGTCCTGATGTTCTCTGGATTGGATGCGTGGGCGCCAAGATGGTTGAGGCGGGTGGATAAGGTAAGATCTGTTCAGGCCGATAGTGCGTCGACGCAGGTGTTGGGGGTGGGGCAGCTATCGTTGAGGCGCAGCCGCTCAACAATAAAGTGCCCGCAATCAGCCAATAATACGGCCTTTCTCTTATCCTGTTTTGCAAATACAAGCAACATTCCTACCAGGGAGTAGATACATAACCCACTACAGGCGTGGGAGCCGCGTAATAGCCGGATGGAGGCCCGGGTGGGGGCGGTGGTGGCGGCCCTCCCCAAGGCCCGGGTCCCGGTGGAGGCGGGCCTGGTGGAGGCGGTCCCGGTGGCGGTGGAGGTGGCGGCGTATCAGGTAATAACTTAATCGTAGTGACTTGCTTTTTATGCACGGCACCACCTGAC
>NZ_JAGDVS010000134.1 GCF_023255755.1 Acidithiobacillus sp.
GTATAAGAGACAGGCACCTGTTCGCGCAGGGCCATATCCAGGCGGACGCGTTCTTCACGTTCATGCTGCAGGATGAACAGCACATGATCCCGAAAGTCCTGCTCTATAGAGGATTCTGTATCCGTGGACGCTGACGCCGCTGGCGGATTGTCCGTTTCAGGCGGGGTCATACCGACTCCAGGGTCTCCAGCCAGGCCATGGCATTGGCATGGACCGCCTGTGGGTGCAGCTGGGCATGGGGCCAGTCGAATTGCCCCTCCAGCAGAAGGGCACCGCCGCCGATCAGAATGACATGATCGCAGTCTTCCAGGGTTCGGGCATGCCGCTCTACGCCGCGCTGGATACGCCCCGCGATTTCTTTTAAGGCCTCTTTTCGGGCGCTCTGTTGATCGGCCTCGGGAATCTCGGCCCCGTTAATGCGAATCCGCTTGTTCTGGATCAGGGCACCATGGAGAATTTTACGGTTGGGCAGACGCTTGCCACGCCTTTCCTCAATGGCCGTCTGAAACCGGTCTACGGCAGCGGCCACGCCCAGGTCCGGCAAAGTGCCGCAGCGACTGAAATCGACCTTGCCATTCTGTACGACCGTAATATCGGTGGTCCGCGAGCCAATATCCACCACGGCGATGGGTAGATCGGGATCTTCGCCCGGTGACTGCATGGCGACGACCAGCGACTGGGGCAGCACATGCACTCTGGCCGGTACGGGCAGATCGCTATCACCCTCCAGGGTGCGCAGCTGCACGGGAATCCGGTGGGTCTCGCGCTTGGCCGCAATCAGATCCTGGTTGGGGGTGCCGTTATCCCAGTAAAAATCACGCAGGGGCAGCCCGACGACCAGTTCAAACGCTTCAGGAGCGCCTACCTGGCGCAGGGCATGTGCCACCAGCACCCGGTTGAGGCTGGACAGGGCAAAACCGGCGAAGCGGGTATCTTCGGTCTGCAGGGTATCGACAACGGTGTAGGCTTCCCCTTTGGTCACATAAACCGTGCTGTCTGTCGGTGTGGCGCCGCCGATCTCAATCTGCTGGTAATCGCCGCTCTGGGCACGGGATGGTGTACTGAAGCTTTGCAGGATGCCTTCAGCCCGGTGGATGATCTTGATTTCTCCGTAGCCGTCATCACAGGCATAGATTGGTTTCATGGGATGTCCTCATTCAGGGGAGTGGATATGGGAGACGCAGGCGGTTGGGTGTCCTGCAACTGGGGATGGCTGGCGGCGATACGGGCGGCTATGCGTTCCCGGGCCTCGGCAATTTGCTGTTCAGTAGGGGGTTCCCGATCCAGTCCGGCGCCGAACGTGTCCAGCATGTTTTGATTCAGACGGCGCGGCCGTGCTTCAGGAGCGTCATCGGAGGGTATCGGTTCTGCCTGCCGGGTGAGTGGTTTGGAAATATCGGCCTGCAGCGGTGGGGAGAAAGTCTGTGTTTCCTTCTGGACCGGATGGGTTTCCCGATCAATGCCGGCAGCAATGGTGTCCAGCAGGGCCGCATTCTGTTTGGCCGGGGGTATCGTCTGCGGGAAAGCCGCTTCTATCTGGAGCGGATCTTGAGCTGGCAAGGCACAAACAGTTTCTGCAACATGGAATTTCAGGCGGAAAGGCCACTGTACTTGTGGCGTGGCTTCCTGTATTTCCTCTGGACCATAGGAAAGTTGGCAGACCGCGTTGACTGGATCAAAAAGGGGTACTCCACTCTTGTGGGCAATCATGAGTACGGGATGGACCGCCCGGCTCAGATGATCGATGGCGTAACGGGTTGTACTGGAATAGTCTTCCACCGATTCCAGCAGTATCTGGGAAAAGGGAGAGACATCCCCTGTCCGGAAACTCAGGCGGTCCTTCATACAGGGCCACGCAGGCGGGTATTGCCGAAGATAAACCGCACCAGTCTTCGCCAGGCCACGGCAGGGGTGTAGCCCTTGCGTTGCAGCCAGGCAAACAGGCCAATACTGACCACGGCCAGTATCAGGGTCAGCACGCTGAAATGGAAAAACAGGATGAGCAGGGGCCAGAAGGCGGAACCATCCAGTTTCCAGAGTTTGGGATCCTGACTGGAGAAACGCCAGGCATTCTCTATATCAAGATCCTCGTCAGACAAAAACATAAAAACCCCTTTGCGAAAGTCACAAAGGGGTTATAGGGATTTGTCGGACTGTTGGTACACGGTCGGACGGTGATATTCCGGTCGATGCTATGGGTCTGGCGAGGTAATCTTCAGTGCAGGGAAATAGGACCGATATCGGCGACTGTCACGGGTTAAAATGGGAAAACCCGAAACGGCGGCGTGCGCGCCAATAAAGAAATCTGCCAGCACATTCTGCTTTTGACCACCCCGTCGGAGATACTGGGCAAAGGCCTTGCCGGCGAGGAACAGGGCGGGTCGGGGGATATCGATGATCTCCAGACGCATCGCGCCAATCGCTTCATCCAGGGCCTCATGCGTCGAGAAGGTCAGGGAGAGCTCCGCATAAATGATCGGATTGATGACGGGTCGATGAATTTTTGATTGGTCGTACATCTGGGATAAAGACCATTCCGCCCACTTGGGATCATCCTCCAGAATGTCGACGAGAACGTTGGTGTCTACCAGGATCAATCATCACCACGCAGCAACTTCATCAAATCATCGGTACGCCACGGGATATCCGCCTTACCTCGTACGGCCGCGAAGGGGTTTACTCCGGAAGTATCCGGCTGTTCAGCCCGGTTTATCACCACTTCGCCATTTCGATTTACAGCAAACTCGACTGCACAACCTGGCGACAAGTGCAGGGTATCCCGGATGTATTTCGGGATGGTGACCTGTCCCTTCTGCGTGAGCGTTGAATGCATCGCGTATCTCCAAAAGTATTACGTTCATGGAAATGGTAATACATCGTTGCGCGGAGATACAACTGCCTATGTGCTCAGTTGTCCGGCGTGCAGGTATATCCTGCCGGACACGGCGGGGGTGGCGGTGGAGGCGCTGGCTGATTAGGGGTGCAGACATAACCCGGGGGACATTGGGGATTATTGGTCGGCGGTGCGTAATAGCCGGGCTGAACTTCATTCTGGGTAGCCTGGCCGGCATGGGCCACACCATAACCCGCAAGTCCACCCAGACCAGCACCAATCGCCGCTCCGGCCAGTGGGGCGCCTGTCTGGTTACCAATCACCGCCCCGGCCAGTGCGCCCAGGGCCGCGCCACCAGTGGCATCCGCCGTTGTCCCGTTACTGGCATAGGGGTTATTGGCACAACCCGCCAGCGGCAAGGCCAAGGCTCCGATCATCAACAGATAACGGGCGTTCATGATACCTGCTCCGAAGATGCATTTTCCCCTCCGGCATCCGTAT
Organism: Acidithiobacillus sp.; assembly: GCF_023255755.1. Classification (GTDB taxonomy): domain Bacteria; phylum Pseudomonadota; class Gammaproteobacteria; order Acidithiobacillales; family Acidithiobacillaceae; genus Acidithiobacillus. The sequence continues at coordinate 3,335 of NZ_JAGDVS010000134.1, forward strand.
TGCCCATGCTCGATCCCAGGCATCCGGACCCATGTCCCGGATTTCATCCATAGGACGTTCCGTCCAGCCCTGCTGTTCCGGTGACGGATTACTTGAAACATTTTCTCCAGTCGATCTGTCTATCAGCGTGCCGGGCACGCGCAGCCCTTGACGGAGAGAACGACGTGGTACGTTGAAGGGAGCAGCAAGGCCGCCTCCCACACACTCCACTGCCTCAACGGCAAGCGGCACGCGCAGACCCAAAGGGTCAGAGGTATCAGGGATCAAAGCCGCATGGCCGCGACTTGGCGAGAGGCACGGGGCAACGCCCGCGAGCCCGACGGCACCATGTGCCGGGACGCCAGACTGCCTTGGGTGATGGTGTCCGAAAAAAAACTCCATTTTTCGGACGAATGGCTTGTCATTAGTCCGAAAAACATGTACAAATATCGGACAGGATAAAATCATGTCTGATCTCAAATCCAACATCGCTGCGCAAATCGATACCGCCGGCCCAGGCCATGTCTGGGTGCCGACCGACTTTGCACAGCTCGGCAACCGCGACGCCATCGACAAAACCCTGCAACGCATGGTTCAGGCCGGTGATCTGCGCCGCATCGACCGGGGCCTCTACGACAAACCGACGCTCAACCGGCTGACGAAGCGACCCACTATTCCGGACTATCGTGCTGTGGTCGAGGCTATCGCCCGCCGCGATCAGTTGCGTCTGCTGGTGGATGGCATGACTGCCGCCAACGATCTCGGACTGACCGATGCCGTGCCGGCCCGTGTCAC
>NZ_JAGDVS010000157.1 GCF_023255755.1 Acidithiobacillus sp.
AAAGGGGAATATTCCATTCTCAAGTCGTGAAATTTTTGTTATTCGAAATGCCCTATAGAGCGTTGCAGCGACCTATGGCTGGCGCAGCCACCGTGGCGGTAGCACTAAGGTCTTTGTGAGCACGGCTGATGATGGTGCAATTATCGGTTACTATGCACTGCCTGCCTCCAGCATACAGCCGGAGGTGACCCCAAAGGGTTTCATGAACATGGAATTACGCCATCTACGCTATTTCGTCGCCGTCGCCGAAGAACTGCACTTCAGCCGCGCGGCAGAACGGCTCGGTATCTCGCAGCCTCCTCTCAGTCAGCAGATTCATCTTCTGGAAGAGATGCTCGGTGCACGCCTGTTTATTCGCAGTAACCGGCGCGTTGCCCTGACCGGGCCGGGGATGGCGCTCGCATTCACCGGTTACCGGATATGCTGGAATCGCGACACCTTTATCTCGACCCGCTGGTAGCGGTATTACCGGCGAACCACCCGGTCCTCCAGTGCCTAACCGATGGCGCAGGATTGCCCACGGCGACACTCGCCCGGGAACCCTTTATCCTCTTCGCGCAATCGGCGCACTCGGGAATTCAGGAGCAGATTTATGCGCTTTGCCATGATGCCGGATTTTCACCGCACATTGTGCAGGAAGCACATGAAGCATCGACCATTACCGGACTGGTAGCCGCAGGGCTGGGGGTGTCCATACTGCCAGCCTCCTGTGAACATTTTCGCGTAGAAAACGTGCGTTATATGCCACTGGACACCTCTGCCGCAGTGTCAGAAATTCATGTGGTTTATCATCGCACAGAACACTCGCCATTAGTCGGGAAACTGGTACGGCTGCTGAAAACCACCCGGACGCAACCGAACCCAGTTCGCGGCCGCTAACGGCACTAACCCGCGCAATTTCCACGCGATCGTCAAACCGCTGAGCGCCATGATGCCCACCAACACGGCCACTCCATTCTGTCCCCAGGCTGTATAGAGCAAGCCGCCACTCGCTCCGACAATAGCGGAGCCGATATAGTAAAAACAGATAGAGTGACGCGGCCCGCGCCTTGGCGATATGGGTGCGCCGTCCGACCCAACTGCTCGCGATAGAGTGCCCCCCGAAAAATCCGCAAGTGAGCGCAACGAAATCATAGGGCGCCGCCATCAGGCGATACCCCAGATAATTGTAGACCGTCACAAACATGCCCATCAGAAAAAATCCCTCGGCAAATAGCCAAGGTAATCCGGGGTCTTTGAATATCTTGGAGACATGGCCGAGGCTGCGCTGCCAGCTTAAGGCGCGCGGTACAAAATGGCGAGATGCTGGCAACAAACGCAGGACTATCACGCTGGCACACAAGCCTGTCACGCCAATGGCGCCAATACCCACGCGCCAGCCCCAATAATTCGCCAGCACACCCGCAATCAGCCGCCCGGACATGCCGCCCACAGCACTACCACTAATATACAGCCCCATACCCAGTCCGACAGACTCCGTATGCATTTCTTCATTGATATAGGTCATGGCGACCGCCGACAAACCGCTCAAGGTCAGGCCCAGCAAAGCCCGCAAGGCAAAAAACCCGTACCAGTTCGGCACAAATCCGGTGCACAGCACCAGCAGCACTGACAAAAACAGGGAAAACACCATGACCGGTTTCCTGCCCCAGCGATCCGACAGATTGCCCGCAAACAGCATGGCCACCGCCAACACTCCCGTCGTCAGGGACAGCGACAGTGCGCTACCCGCCGCACTGACCCCATACTCTTTGCTGAACACGGGCATCAGTGGTTGCACGCAATAGAGCATACTGAACGTGGCGAATCCCGCTGCGAACAGGGCCAGATTCGTCCTTCGGGACACGGTCGTTCCGTGATGAATGGCGCTATCGGGCAGAGTGTCTGATGATGGCGCGGCGTGATGTGAATGGACGAGATTCATGTCGTCGATACGCGATTAGCTATCTCGATGAGATTCCCGTCGGGATCACGGAGATATCCGGTAGCACCGGTACGTTGTATCGGCCCTTCAATGACCGTTCCGCCGTGGGACGCCATATGGGCGAGCACGTCAGATAACGGCACGGCGGTGGTAAAACACAGATCTGCAGAACCAGGCGTAGGTTGCAACGCCTTAGGCGCAAATTCACACTCCTGTGCATGCAGATTGATTTTCTGGCTGGCGAATGCCAAGGCTTTACGTCCCGGCCCGAAGGTCAGCGCTTTCATCCCTAACACTTCTACGTAGAAAGCGATGCTCGCTCTATGTTCTTCACGGTGAGCACAAGATGGTCAAGACTATCGAGCTTCATGTTCTTCTCCGGTCAGTTTCTGTGAGTGTCAGGGGACGAAGCGTAAACTCCCCGAAGCGCTGAAACCATAGGGCAGCGACTCTGCTTCTATATTTCTTAACTATAAGCGGCCAGCCGCATGACCATCACGAAAAGAGATATTGCAACATTAGCCGGTCACAAATGAAGATTCCGTGATAACCAGCATAGAACTGATAAAACCAGGCCGCAGAATTTAAAGACTGCCAATGGGCCTTCACGCCAAAAGCCAGGGTGCCCTTCATATTGTCCGGCATAGGGTGTGACTTGCGCCGTAACCGCATGAAATGTGCTGGAAATCATGAAGATATCCGATGTATTCATCCACGGGGTGTTAATCAACTGATCACCGACCCGCATCCGTAACCACGGATTCTGATATTGCAAATAGGCCTGCCCCAGCACATTCAGGCTATCTTTTCCGCCCACGGCAGAGCATCGATATGGGTATATCCCGGCATGTCGACATCATTGGTGCCAAGACTGTTGGCGGTGTAAAGTGCCACCCCGCAATGACGCCATAGAGAGGCACGGTCTGGGCCTTGATCATGCCGCCCAGGGAATAGGCATATTTGTCGGGTAATGCCGAATCACCGTACAGTTTGTTGAAATAATAGGAACGAATGATTCCGGTGACGATAGTTGCCTCGAGGAACTGCTGGATGGATTCCGCATGGGCAACCCACGGCAACACCATCAAGACAGCCACGACAGTTTTTACCATATAAAACCTCTTTTAAGTAAGTAAATTAACCAGCTGGTTGATGAGCTGGTTAATTAAAGTTACGGGTAGGTTACGGACTGCTTCCAAACGTGGTTGTTAACCGAGGTGATCTCCAGCAGATAATTTCCTGGAGCCAATGTTACGCCAGCGTTTATCGAGCCCGGCAGGCTAATGGTAGCCGAAGCGCCCACCGGCCCTACGATGCCGAATTTCCCCACATGCAGTTGTTGATAGGGAAAGTCGTTGTGGAATGCGCTTTTCGGAAGCTGGGCGAGATCTTTACCCAACCATTGTTCGACTACCTTTCCGCTCTTTGCCTCCAGTAGACGTATCACCAGCGCATTGGAAGGCTCGGCAGCGACACCGGCATCCACGTAGGCATGGAAGCGCACACCACCATCGGCGCTCAACTGAGCATCCTTGATTTGCCAGTGGTGCTTGGCCGGACTGACTGGCCCTCCGTGGAAGGGCGTGATGACCGAACCGCGATAATAGCTATAGCTTCCAACAACGAAGGCCAGCACGATCAGAAACAGGCCCAAAGCCAGATTTTTGAAGGCCTCATCGCGCAAGGGTAGCGGCAGGCTACCGCCAAACCAGCGAAAAAGCGTGCTGTTGGCGCGGCTCGGCTTGCGGGCGAGTAACCAATTATCCATGGAATAGGCGCCGCTGCCGGCCAGAAAGAGTGCAACGCCCATAGCGATGAAGCGACGGGTTCCACCGCCCCAATAAATCCAACCCTGAACAAAGCGGATCGCCAACAGGGCGATAGCGGCTATGCGCCACCCGCGATCAGCCCCTAAAACCGGGCTTTTGTCAGATAAGGTTGTCGACATGAGCATGCTCCTCCTAAAGGACTTACTTCGCCTGATAAGGTTTGAACCCGTAGTGTTCAAAGATTTCAAGCGCTTTCGGTGACTTCAGGAAATTCACCCAGTCCTGCGCCCACTTGGGGTGTGGCGCACCTTTCACGACGGCTGACGCGTAAATGGCGGTGGTGTTGTCCTTGGCCGGTATGGAGATATGGCTGATGGGGTGCCCCGCCTGCTCTTGGAAAATGGCTTCGGATTTCCAGGTTACACCCGCATCCGCCAGTCCCTGCATGAGGAAAAGCGGCGTTTGCCGATGGTGGATGTGGGTCAGGATAGTTTCGCCATTTTTGACTTTGGTGTTATAGACCATGTTGGCCAATTGTGGCCCACCCGCTTTGGTGAGCGACATTTTGATCTGCCGTGCCACGCCTTCCCAAGCCGGATTAGGCATGGACAAGCGCACGCCGGGCTTGCCCAGATCTTGCAGATTTTCGATGTGGGCCGGATTTCCCTTGGGGATCATGATGGTCAGATCGTTGGTCACGTAGGGCACTGCAGGACCTTGCAACAATCCTTTTTGAATGAATTGGTTCACTTTCTTGAGGCCGGCCGCATAGACATCGGGTTTGACCGTCCAGGTCATGTTGCCGATGGTGATGGTGTTGCCATGCTCCATCTGCTGGATCAGGATGCCGGGGGGAAGTGTCTCATAGTAGATTTTGCCTTTCAGTTCGGGGTATTGCTTCTCGAAGGCATGAACCAGGGGCGCCATGGCGAAGTAGTAATTTCCGCCGACGAAAATGGTCAGTTGCGGGTTGTCGATGCTGCCGTGGAAGTCAGGCAGGTCGTCAATTTCGGGGACGGTGAAATCGAGGCCCTTGTTTACGGCCGGGTTATTTTCACCATGCTGCCAAGGCGGAAACACGTCCGATTGGTAACGTGGGGCTTCAGCCTTGCCGCCCCATCCGATGTCGGAGGCCTGGGCAAGGCCCATTCCGGCGAAGGCGGCTGCCATGGATGCTGCGAGAATCGTCCTCATAATGACATGATCTTTTTTCATAACATGCTCCTGATGTGCGGTGTTATTTGGTGTAATGGAATCCGGCTTGCTCTAACTCCGGCAAAGTGCCCACGATTCCCGGCGTGAGTACCACACCAGGGATGAGGTGATTGGTGAACTCGGCCGCCATTTCCTCGTGGCTGAGCTTGTCCGGGTTGATACCTTTGTTGTGCAAGGCCATGGTGAGTTCCCAGACCTCGTTGTGGCAGGCGAGGAAAACGGCGCCGCGCCGTTGCAGGACTATGATGCTGTTGTCGTGGGGTGAGTAGACGCCTTCTACATCATTGAAATCGGCCGGATTGGCGGTGGATGCCGGGGGCTGTTTCAGCCAGATGTTGCTCGCCCATTTCCCTTTGGTGAAGGTAGATAGATACTTGTTCCAGATGTAGTTGTCATACAGGGCCAAATGGGCTGTGCCATGGGTGGCCGATACGGTAAGGAAATCGGGGTGCTTGAAGGACCATATCTGAGCATTCATTGCGTTGCGCATCAGGTTGAGCCACGGGCTTTCTAACGCGGTGTTATCCCAGACCTGCTTCGATTTTGGCGCATAACGAAGAATCTCGGTAAGGGCTACGTCATCCCACTGATCCGGGCTCGTCAGTATCATGGGCACCGTCTTGAAATCCCGCCGCCGCGGCGCTTTGGCCAAACGGTCGCTCAAGTCCTGCAGGGTGCTGGCTCCACTGGGTAGCAGGTTGGCTGGATCTCCGCCCATCCCGGCAGCCATGGCGCTGGTGTTGTGGCCGACGGAGGCTACGGCGCCTGCGCCGATGAGGGCACGCTTCATGGCATCGCGCCGGGTGAGGGTATTGTTTGTGCGTTTGATCATTGCATGACTCTCCTTGTGGGTGATTGGTACTTCTTTTGAACGGGACTTCCGGTCATAGCCTGCTGTAGGTAGTGGCTCTATGTGTTTTATTCACGACCATTCTCCTCTTTAGATTCGGATAGCCGAATAATGAACACGCCCCACCAGCACGATTACTTGCGCAAAGACTCCATAAGACCTGAGTTCTCTTGATGCGCTGCCTCGGCGCAGGAGGAATCCGGCAAGCCGGTTTCCGCGGACAAACAGGGAGCGCGAAATAAACGCCCACTCCACATCCCCGCAACACTACGCTGGGTCACGATAATCCAGAAAATGCTGAGCATGACCGTAAAAGCCGCGCCCAGAGGCAGGAAAACCCCAAAATGCGTTTCTCTGGCGAGCAGATAGGTAGCGGCGTTAAAGACGCCCAAGGGAAAAGTGAACCCCCACCAGCCCATATTGAAGGGCAAGCCTTCACCCAGATAACGCAGGGTAAAAAAAGCCGCCATGAGCATCCACCACAGACCAAATCCCCAAAGCAGCACGGCCACGAAAAGACCCGCCATTGCGCCGAATTGTGCCATCCCCGTCAAAGCGGTCCCGGAAAAAACGTGCTGATCGGCAACACCAAGGGTAATCATCGCCATGGCACCGGTGCCCAGAGGTCCCAGCGGCAACCATGCCGATACGGCCATATCCCGGTGCGGCAGCTTGTGCAGGGCGAGGCGCAAAAACAGAATCGCCAAAATACCCATGGAGAGCAGCACGGAGATGGACCACAACACATAACTGACATAAATCACCGCCGCACCGGCGGCAGGTGCCAGATGCTGTGCCAGCAAGCCACCACTGGCTGCCGTCACTTCCGGCGGAACAATGGGTAATAGCCAGGCGGCGGTCATCTGCTCAATGCTGTGTTCGTGCGCAGTGAACATGAAAAAGGGTACCAGCAGCACCGAAATTACAGCCAAGGCCACATCCACCCACCACATCACTTCCGTAATTGCTACGGAGCTTGCACTGACCGGCCAGATGATGATCATGCCGTTAACAATGGTGGCAAAACCCATAGGGATGGCGCCAATAAATAAGGACTGAATGGGGTGATGAAGTAAGCGCCGAAAACTATCTGGATAGAAAAACGCTCTCCCCAGAAAAAGCAGGGCGAAGATCACGAAAAAGAAGACGTTAATGCTCCACAGGCCTTGCCCCAGCAGCTTTTGCTCCCAATGCCCGTAGGGAAATTCGGCGAGCATGAGCGCCAGAATGCCAGTACCCATGTTGGCGGCGAACCAGTTGGGCGTGAAGTGGCGGATAATTTCCCAGGGATCACTTTTGGGTGCATCTGCAAACAGGTTCATAGCCGACTTCTCGCTGTAGCGTTCCGGTTGTCATAAAGCATAGACTTGAGCAGAATAACACTCCAATGCTATTTTCTAATATGAGAAATAAACCACAGTAATTTCTTAATGGAGAGAATCCCATGGCTTCGGGACGCATAGACCCCGCCCTTTTGCTAGTCTGGGCACAGGCCGCGCGCAGTGGCAATCTCCATGTGGCGGCAGACGCACTGTTCATGACCCAGCCCGCCGTCTCCCATCGTCTGAAACAATTGCGGGAACTGGTGGGAGAACCGCTGTATCGCCGCGCCCGGCATGGGATCGCCCCCACGCCCATGGGCTTGTCCCTGCTCCGCATTGCGGAGCAAATCGAGGCCGCGCTGGAGGATGCGCGCGCCCTGTGCACGGATACGGAAGGACTGCTACGCGGCTCCCTGGCCCTCATCGCCAGCCACAGTAATGCCGAAACCCTGCTCCCCCGCGCCATCGCCAGCTTCCGGCGCCTGTATCCGGCCGTCTCGGTGCGCCTGATCACCACTAATAGCCGCGCGGCCAAAGAAATGCGCGATCAGGCCGATCTGATTTTTGTGGAAGATGATGTGCCGCTCGCTGGCGTTAGCGACTGGCTGCAAGAGACGCTGGTGGAAACCGAAATCGTCCTGCTCGTGCCTGCCGGGCATCGCTGGTTGCAGGAGCAGAAGCCGGTGCCTTTAGGAGCGCTCGCGGAAGAATCTCTGGTATGGCGGGAAGAAGGGTCCGGCATCCGCGAACATGCCTTGCGGGCACTGAAAGCGGAGGGGTTTTATCCGGATATTCGCTATGAACTAAGCGGCCTGGCGGCCATTCGGGATGCGGTGCGCTGCGGACTGGGCGTCAGCTTTGTCTCCGCACTCAATGATGCGGGCCAGCAACCGTGTCTTGCGACACTGGCCACTACACCCGTCATCCGTCACAAGCTCTCGGTGCTGCACCGACGCACGCCCAGCCACAGCGCCAGGGTGTTCCTGGCGCTGCTGCGGGATAAAATGTAACGACGGGCTGAAAACTGGATAAACCCACGGCACGGATTCTACCCAAGGGCATGAACGCGCCCGATAGCCTTGGCCTCAGAGCCATGATTCTCCCTCATGTAACAGACGGGTAAACCATCCGGCGGGTTGCACAGCGGCCTTGGCAACAACGGGGATGGTCTGCAGGAGATGGCCGTGCCAGCTAACAGACAGCGTACCAATGGGTTCACCGGCGCCAATGGGCGCCTTGAGATTAGCCTGAGGAACAAACCGCGTGTGCAGCCTGACACCCTGTTGCTGCTTGGGCGCTGACACCACCACGGCGCGGGTAGTCACCCCCTGCACCACTTCCGGGCTCCAGTCGTCATGGCGGAGTTGCGCGACTACCTGCCCGGCCGCATACAGCGGGCGATCCCGCCAGCCATCCCGGCCGTAGTGCAGCAACGCGCTCGCGTCACTGCCCGCCGCACTGCGCGAGGGCGCGCCCAGCACGACGGCCACCAGGGTGCGTCCGTCGCGGGTCGCGCTGGCGTCCAGATTCCAACTGTTCTTTGCCGCCAGGCCGACGCCCAGGCCATTGATGTTATCCTGACCGGCGAGCGGATTGTAGTTGTACTGGATGATATGGTTGTAAGTGTAAGAGGCCTTCCCCGCCACCTGTAATACCTGCGGATACGCCTGGATCAAGCGTTCCGAGAGACGGGCAATATCCAGCGCTGTACTGGTCTGGCCCGGCTGGGGCAAGCCGTCGGGGTTGGTAAAGTGGGTGCGTTGCAGGCCCATCGCCGCCGCATCGTGATTCATCAGATCGACGAAACCACCGACACTGCCGGCCACTGTTTGAGTGATGGCAATAGCCGCGTCATTCCCGCCATCAATCAACAGACCACTCTCCAGTTGCGCCATGGTCACCGGCAGACGGGGTTGAATAAACATGCGCGAACCCTGCGCATGCCAGGCCTCGTCGGAGACATGAACCTGCTGCCGCGGTTGCACCAGCCCCTGCTTTTCCGCCTGATACATTACGTAGACCGTCATTAACTTGACTAGCCCGGAGGGGTTGAGGGGTTTTTCGGCGTTCTCCGCCATCAGTACCTGACCACTCTATTCACATCCAGGAGGACCGCGCCCTGTACGCCCGTCAGTTGCGGCGCCGGCATGGGTGGTGGCGGGGGCAGTGTTGGTAATGGGGGTAAATTCGGGGTGACCGCGTTGGCGCTCCCCCATGCAATCGTAGCCACGAGGGCCAGAACTTTGGGCGATTTCATCGTGTCGAGCGGCTCTTTATCCGGCGAAGAATACCCTGTTGGAAATCCACCCGCAGGGAAAGTTCCCAATCGGTGCGGTTACCTCCATCAGCCGGGCGTACCGCCCCCACAGCGGGACTAAGCGCTCCGGCGTTGCAAATAGCGCTGCAGCAAAGCGGTAGTCGAGGCATCGTGGGGATGACTGGCCGCACCCTGCAGTTCCGCCACAATCCGCTGCGCCAACACCTTACCCAACTCCACGCCCCACTGATCAAAGGAATCGATACCCCAGATAATACCCTGGGTAAAGACGCTGTGCTCATAGAGCGCCACCAATGCCCCCAGAGTATGGGGGTCGAGGCGGTCGCCCAGAAGAACACTGCTGGGCCGGTTGCCGGGGAAAACGCGGAAAGGTACCTGCGCCTCGGCGATCCCTTCGGCACGCAATTCCTCCGCCGTCTTGCCAAAAGCCAGCGCCTCGGCCTGGGCGATGAGGTTAGCCATCAGCAACTCATGCTGCTCGGCCAAAGGGCTGAGCGGCTGACAAAAACCGATGAAATCGCAGGGAATCAGCCGCGTACCCTGATGGATCAATTGATAGAACGAATGCTGCCCATCAGTGCCGGGCTCGCCCCAAATAACAGTGCCCGTATCAACGGCAACCGGGTGACCGTCCTCATCCACGCTCTTGCCGTTGCTTTCCATCTGCAGTTGCTGGAGATAAGCCGGGAAACGCGCCAGATCGTGGGCATAGGGCAATATGGCCAGGGTCTGCGCATCCCAGAAATTGTTATACCAGAGCGCCAGCAGACCCATGAGCACCGGCAGGTTCTGCTCCAGGGGCGCCGCCTGAAAGTGCTTATCCATGGCATGAAAACCCGCCAGCAAGGCGGTGAAATGCTCAACCCCCACGCCCAGCATAGTGGACAGACCGATAGCCGAATCCATGGAATACCGACCCCCGACCCAGTCCCAGAAACCGAACATGTGCTCGATGTCCATCCCAAAGGCCGTGACTGCCTCGGCATTGGTAGAGACCGCGACAAAATGCCTGGCCACCGCCGCATCGCCCAAGGCCGAGGTAACCCAATGGCGTGCTTGCTGGGCGTTGGTCATGGTCTCCAGGGTGGTGAAGGTTTTGGAAGAGACGATGAACAAGGTTTCGGCGGGGTCCAGATTCGCCGTAACGTCGGTAAAAGTCGCGCCATCCACATTGGCGACAAAACGCAGTTCCATACCGGGGTGACGGTGCGCGCGCAAGGCCTTCCAAGCCATTTCCGGCCCCAGGTAGGAGCCGCCAATGCCGATATTGACGATCTTGCGAATAGGCTGACCGGTCGCTCCCCGCCAAGTGCCATCGTGGATGGATCGGGTGAAGGCGGCCATGTGTTCCAGTACCCTATGGACTTCCGGCACCACATCCACCCCCGCCGTGCGCATGACACTGCCTTTGGGCGCGCGCAGGGCCGCATGGAAAGCCGCCCGCCCCTCCGTGTGATTGATCAGTTCGCCCGCGAACATCGCCGCACGGCGTTCTTCCAGATGCCGCGCCCGCGCCAGGGCCATCAGCAAACGCAGGGTCTCCGGGTTGACGAGTTGTTTGGAATAATCCAGATAAAGACCACAAGCCTCGGCGGAGAAGTGTCGGGCGCGCTGCGGGTCGTCATGAAAGAGTTGCCGCAAGGTCACCCCCTCCCAACTTTGCCGATGCTGCTGTAACTCATGCCAGGCAGATGATGTGTTCAGGGGTGCGGACACGGCAAAACTCCTTGCGCAGAGCGGGACGGACGCGGAAAGGTACTGACCCAAGAGTAGGCAAGGCGAGTCTTCGCTGCAAGGGCAAAAGCGGCACCAGAAAATCATGTAACAAAGCGGTTCAGGCAACGGCTTCGTCACGCGCAAACCTTTTGCACCCCGGACTTGCCCTGATTTTTCAACGCCGTCACGGCCCGTTATTTTGTTATAATATCCTGTGCTGCTGATATCTTGGTTGATAAGATTCGTGGTACTTAGCAAAGTCGCCCATTTTTGAAAATCAGGCTGAACGGCTTATACTGCCTGTCGCAGATGCTCTGGAACCCTTATTCGCCTTGATTGCTGCCTTTTTGCCTATGGTTTCACGCTATGACCCATCCTGGTCTGCCGAGTCACCGCCTAATGCCCGTATAAACCCGCCGGGAGCTGCCCATGTTCTCCCGGAATAGTGCGACCGACCGATTTTTTGGGTTGAAGGCATTCGCCGTTTTTCTGCTGGCCGTGCTGTTCTTCAGTTGGGGCACAGGCAATACCAGTCTTTGGGATATTGATGAACCCATTTACGCGCAATCGCTGAAAGACCAGATTGCACAGCACAACCTGGTCGTCCCCACGTTCAACGCGCGACTGATGCCCGACAAACCAGCGCTGAACTACTGGCTGATGTGGACCGGCGTCAAAATGCTGGGGATGAATTCGTGGGGGTTGCGGATTGGCTCCGCCGTGGTTGGCGCCTTGTTAATCCTATATCTGATCATGGCCTTGCGACGCCTGTACGGTGAGAATATCGCCCTGATCAGCGGCCTGCTGACCGCCACGGCACTGCACAGCACCGTGATTTTCCGAGGCGCCACCCCCGATCCATTGCTGATCCTGACCGTAACGATTGCCCTGCTGAGTTACCTGCGCGCTTATCTGTTCCCGGACATACGCAACCGCGAATTACTTATTGCCTATGCCGCCATGGCTTTCGCCACACTGGATAAAGGCCCCATCGGGTTCCTACTGCCTGGACTGATTATCGTCTTGTTTTTGCTGCTACGTAGGGATCTGTCTTTTCTCTGGCGGGAAGGCCGATTGGCTTTGGGGGTACCGATTTTTCTGATCATTACCCTGCCCTGGTATCTTGCCGTCGGTGTCGAAACCCACTGGGCCTGGGATCGCGCTTTTATCTTTAAGCAAAACATCGGCCGCTTCAGTGACAGCATGCAGGGGCATCGCGGGCCTTGGGTCTATTATCTGCTCAGCACCTTTCTCGGAATGCTGCCCTGGTCGATTTTTTTGCCGCAAACTTTCCGCGACATCTGGGCCTCGCGACAGCATTTTTTGCACCGGCAACCGAAGACGCTGTTTCTGCTGGTTTGGGGGACGGCGTGGATCGGCTTTTTCACCCTGTCTGCGACCAAGCTCCCCAATTATGTCTGGGAGGCCTATCCGCCACTCTTCATTCTGCTGGCCGCTTATTTCGAGAAAGTCCGGGCGGGTGCCAGCCGCCCCGCGCGCTGGGGATTAGTCCTTTCACTCGGAGTGTTGTTCCTGATCGGGCTGGCACTGAGTATTTTTGCCGGCTGGATTGTACCGCGGGTGGAGCCGCGTCTGCCGAACATGGTGGAGATCGGCGTGCCTTATCTGCTGGCCGCGGGTATTGCTGGCGCCCTGCTCTGGCACCAGCGCTGGGCACAGGCGTGGGTAACGCTGGGCATCGGCGGCGTAGCACTAACAGCACTACTGGTCTTTGTCATTATCCCGCCCTTTAATGGGGTGAAGCCCTCCCGGGAGATGGGACAACGTATTGCCGCCCTGCAAGGCCAACAACCTTATCGGCTGGCTTCCTGGCAATGGTTTCAGCCGAATTTTCTGTTCTATGCCGGGCGTGGCAACATGCCCATTCACCATCTGCAGGCGCTGGCGGAGTTGCCAGCGGTACTCGGTCCAGAACCGCTTTATCTCGTCTGCCCGGAAAACGCCGTTGCCGCAGTCCGTGCCGCCGTGCCCGCAGCATACCAGCAGCAGACCATCATGCTGCGCTATGAGATCTATAACCACGAAAACATCGCCTTGTTGCAGATTAGCCCGCGCACGAAAAATCTTGACCATGCCATCGCGCCTTACTAACATAAGCAAAATATGTGGCGATGGAGTCCGCCCAATAACCGCCTTTATAGGCTAATGACTGCTACTGATCCTGATCGCAAGATCGGGCGGTGGGGAGTTGGAAACCATATAAAGGGGAAGGCATGCTCGACGATATCGTCCTGCAGTGTGGACAGGTCTTGACGGTGATATGGTTATCACCGCTCTTGCACGGCTTCGTTGTCACCACGGAAGAGCGCGGACAGGGGCGGTCCATATTCCAGCCCTATCGGGATCTCTGGAAACTCTTCCACAAAACCCTGCTGATACCGGAATCTGCGTCCTGGGTGTTTTTCTGGGCGCCGGTGGTGGCCTTTACCGCCATGCTCATCGTGCCGATGCTGATTCCGATATTGGCCATCGTGACCGACCAGCCCTCGGAGGAAGCTATCGCCTTGCTGGTATAGACCTCCAGCATCCAGCCCGCTCAATGCTTATATCCGGATATTGTTACTTGTTATTTTTGCCCGTGTTTTTTTAATATGAGGGGGTAAAGATGTTCGCCACTTTCGGCTTCATTGCCCTGTTTGCCGTCCTCGGCGCCTGGGTGCGTTATGGACAGACCCTGCTGGTGCAGACGGTATTCGGCCGCGGCTTCCCCTGGGCCACCCTGAGCATCAATGTGCTTGGTTGTTTTGTCATGGGTTTTCTTTTTTTTGAGACCTTGGAACGTATTTCTGTGAGTCCGGAATTGCGCACGGGCATGCTCACCGGTGGCCTGGGCGCTTACACCACTTTTTCAACATTCTCCCTCGAAACCTTGGTGCTTTTTGAAAATGGCGAGGCCGTCAAGGGCCTGCTGTATATGTTTACATCGCTGTTTCTTTGCGTCGGTGCCGCTTTTGCCGGGGCCTGGGTTTCCCGCAGTATCTGAGAGGTGCATCATGACGACCGTATCCGTAGTACGCGTTTATATTAAGGAAGGCGACAAGCATGGCGGCCACAATCTCATGGAGGAGATTTTCCGCATGCTCCATGATCAGCACAAAGTGCTTGGTGTCACCGCTTTTCGTGGTATCGCGGGCTTTGGCAGCAATGGGGAAGTGCATGCCGACGATGTTCTGCGCCTCAATGTGCATTTGCCGCTGGTACTGGAATTTTTTGACGAACCGGAGACCGTGGATGCGGTGATGCCGCACCTGCGGGAATTGGTGCCACCGGGTCACATTCTGCGCTGGGAAGCCGATTGCGGTTGCGAATGAAGCATCATTATGCAGACGTTTGAATAGCCGAGGGTGTTCTATACTTCACAGAGGGCAGGTGTTCGCGCTTATGACTGGGTATTTCTGCCATTCATTTTGAGAGAACAGGAGTCGCAACGTGAAAGATCTACGCACCAACTTTTTGGACCACGTCAAAAAGGGTCTCAACGGAAAACCGCTGTTTCTGCGCATACTCTTCTGGGATGGCCATGAATACGCTTTCAACCAGGAGATCCGCGTCACCATGCGCATCAGCTCCGCCAAACTCATCTCGCGCATGCTCATGGGCAGTGCCCTGGACGTGCTCGGCGAAGGGTATGTGGAGGGCACCATCGGCATCGATGGTCGCTATCAGGATATTCTCGCGGTGGCGGAAGGGCTGAGCGACGCCTTCCCCGCCAAAAAGCCCAGAGGCGGCATTTTCCGCAAATATCAGGCCGCCCATAGTAAATCCCGGGATGCCGAAGCGATTCACTACCACTACGATGTTTCCAATGACTTTTACAAGCTCTGGCTGGACCGCAACATGGTCTACTCCTGCGGCTACTTCAAGACCGGCGTAGAAGATATCGACACCGCGCAGGAGCAGAAGCTGGATCATATCTGCCGCAAACTCCATCTGCAGCCCGGTGAAAAACTTCTCGATATCGGCTGCGGCTGGGGTGGCCTGCTGAGCTGGGCCGCAACACATTACGGGATTCAGGGCGTGGGGGTCACCCTTAGCGAGCAGCAGTTTGCCTACGCCAAGGAACGCATAGAACGCGAGGGCCTGGCGAACCGCGTGGAAATTCGCCTACAGGATTACCGCGACATTCCCGAACGGGATTATTTCGATAAGGTCTCTTCGGTAGGGATGCTCGAGCACGTCGGCCGCACCAAGCTTGGAGAATATTTTGGCGTCATCAACCGGGTGCTCAGGGAAGGTGGCTGGGTGATGAATCATGGCATCACCGCCAGCCAGCAGGATGACGAAGACGGGCATCATTCCGGCAGCGATTTCATGGATAAGTACGTCTTCCCCGACGGCGAAATCCCGCATTTGTGGCGTCTGGTATGGGAAATGGCGGGGCAGGATCTGGAAGTCCTGGATGTGGAAAACCTCCGCCCCCACTACGCCCAAACCCTCATCCATTGGGTACAACGCCTGGAAGCACACAAGGACGAAGCCATCGCCATGGTGGGTGACAAGCGCTATCGCATCTGGGCAATCTACATGGCGGGCTGCGCCTATGCCTTTTGGCGCAACTGGTCGGCCCTGCACCAGGTGCTGGCCGTCAAACAGGGCGGTGCCGAGCTGACGCCACGGCCCTGGGAACGGCGTTACCAGCATCAGGAGGATAGCTTCCGCCTGGCCGAGCCCGATTGGGGGGATTTGTAAACAGCGCCCTTGGACAAACGGACCCCCGGTAGCCGCGCAGTTACCTCTTCATGACGCAGCCGTTAGCGTCAGAAGGATATCGGCGTACCAGGCGCAATTGAGGCCCAGCGACTCATCCACTTCCGCGTCTCGCCCCCCCATATCGATACGCGCGGAATGCACGCCCAGCAGCTTCCACGGCAAGATCTGGTCGCCCTCAGCACAGCGCAGCACCACAGGCGCGCCGCTGCTGCCACGGTGCGTCCGCGCGTCCGTAAGAAAATATCCTTGCCCCTGAAAGCGCAGGCCGAAGGAAGAGGCAATGACTGCCTGCCGTACCACTGGCAGATGATGGAGCGTG
This sequence comes from Acidithiobacillus sp., assembly GCF_023255755.1. Taxonomy (GTDB): domain Bacteria; phylum Pseudomonadota; class Gammaproteobacteria; order Acidithiobacillales; family Acidithiobacillaceae; genus Acidithiobacillus. The sequence continues at coordinate 16,125 of NZ_JAGDVS010000157.1, forward strand.
TCATGAAAGCCCAGCGGAAAGCCCACCACCAGCAACAAACTACCTACTTCAATTTCTTGAAATGCGCTTTGCAAATGCGCCGGTGTAAAGCACTGGATCACTACCGACTCCGGTAAATCACTGCGATCAATCTCAATCACTGCAACATCAATTTCTCCTCCGCTATCTTTGCCCTGGCGCCAGAGACTTTTGCCATCGCGGTAAAGATAAACCGACAACACGGTTGCGCGGGTTAAATTCTCGGCATCGGTGTATGGAGTTCAATTTCAATACGGTTCGGGAAGTGTTTGCTGGGTTTGTCAGTCACTACATGCCTGCTAGTGACGAAAAATAGTCGCTTGTCTCGTGCGAAAAAGAAACCACTGGCGCGGGTGAGCAACCGGTCATTATCAAACGTCGACACGCGGGCCATGGTTAAGAGCAGGGATTCAATCATGGGGATCCCTTGCCCGTCGTCGGATCAGTCTCTACCGTCAGCGGTCACGTTGTGATTGACCACCAGCGACTCATCGACCACTTCTGCCGGTTCGTGTGCGCGGCATGGATGTTAAAAATGAAGTCACTTCCCGGTGCATTCACTTCATAACTCAACGCCAGGGAGAGACGCAGACGAATCATGGCCAAGGCACCTCTCTGCGGGCTAAATGTACGTTGATCACTGGGCCAGGTTTTCCCAGATAGCTGATGACGCGTCTGATGAGTATGCCGCATTGCTGACCGGTGATCCAACCTGGGGGACTACGCAGTCTCAAGCTTTTGTTTTGCGCTGCTTTCGCCTATGCTTCCTGGCGACTCTTGCCACCCCCATTAGGTGGCGTCGCGTCTACCGCTCTCCATAAACAGGTTGCCAGAATGAACCAAAAGTGACTACGACGTTGTGCTGGAAACGCGCCCCATGACCAAGATGCAGGATGATGCAGGAACGCGAGGGCAACGACTGGGCACTTTCGCAGTAAAGTGGTTATTGCAGTGGACCGCACTATGGCCGGACACATGGCGTTCACGCTGTGGTGGCTGGTTGGGGCTGATCGTCATGGCGGGACTCCCCAAGATACGCCGGGTGGTAGACATCAATCTGGAGATTGCCTTTCCTGACTGGTCATTAGCCGGCCGTCAGCAGTTGCGTCGGCGTAATTTTCGTGAACTGGGGCGCACAGCGTTGGAACTGGGGCCGATCTGGGCGCGGCCCTTGCCGAAGACGCTGGGGATGGTGCGGGAGGTGGAGGGCGCGGAGGCTGTTGATCACGCCCTCGCCCTGGACCGTGGGGTCATCCTGTTTACCGCGCATTTGGGTCCCTGGGAGGCGGCGGTGCTTTATACCGGCCAGCGTTGGCCGATTACCGGCATGTATCGGGCATTGCGAAATCCGGGCATGGATGCTCTGATGCGGCACAGCCGAGAGCGCAGCGGGGCCCGTCAGCTCAACAAAGAACGAGGTATTCGCCCCTTGTGCCGCCTCCTCAAGAAAAAAGAAGTCATCGGCATCCTGACCGACCAGAATGTCGATCCCCGAGAAGGTGTGTTTGCGCCATTTTTTGCGTATCCGGCTTGCACAACCCCCGTGCTGGGGCGGCTGGCAGCGCGTGACCGGGTGCCGGTTTTCGGCATGTTTGCCTATCGTCTGCCGCAAGGGTCGGGGTTCAGAATTGAATTTGTACCGCTGCCCGACACTTTCCCCAGCGGCGATGCAGTGGCCGATGCAACCCTCATGAATGCCTGCATGGAAACCGCCATTCGCAAAGCACCTGAGCAATATTGGTGGGTGCATCGCCGTTTCAAGGACCAGCCCGCACCGCGCAAACGGCCTTACTGACCCCACAAGATTATAGACACTACGGTGTCATCTGGCCAAAGCGCCCGCTGTTGAAATCCGCAATGGCCTGCTTGATTTCACCCTCGCTATTCATCACGAAGGGGCCGTAGCCAACGATGGGCTCGTCAATCGGCTCACCACTCAAGAGCAGGACGCTGGCATCGCTGTTAGCTTCAATGGAAAACTCCTGGCTTGCCGCGTCCAGCACCAGCATTTGCGCCGCACGCACTACGGTATCGGCATTCACCAGCACGGTTCCCCGGAGCACGATCAGCGCAGTGCTCCAGCCATCGGGCACGGATAACGTACTCACACCGCCCGCCCTCAGGCGCAGGTCCCATATGTGCATCGGCGAGAAAGTGCTGGCCGGACCACGCTGTCCGGCATACGCACCGGCGATAACCCGCAGCGTTCCGGTGTCGTCAGGCAGCACAATCTCCGGAATATCCTGATCGACAATGGCCTGATAACCGGGCGCGGTCATCTTGTCTTTAGCTGGAAGATTGACCCAGAGCTGCACCATCTCCAGCTCGCCACCCGCCGCCGTGAAGGCCGGAGAGTGGAACTCTTCATGCAGAATCCCCGATCCGGCGGTCATCCATTGCACATCGCCGGGACCAATAACCCCACCCTGCCCGGTGGAGTCGCGATGCGCCACCTCTCCCTTATACACAATCGTCACCGTCTCAAAGCCGCGATGCGGATGCTGCCCCACCCCCCGCGGCTGTTGTGTCGGCGTAAAGGCCATGGGACCGGCGTAGTCCAGCAGCAGGAAGGGGCTGAGCGCCTTGCCGTGACTGTGATATGAAAACATGGAGCGCACCGGAAAACCGTCCCCCACCCAGTGGGAATGCGGTGCATCATAAACACCCAGCACTTTTTTCATGACTATCTCCTGAATATAGGGTTTAACCAGCTCACAAATATACTATAGGTTGAGGAGTGGGACGGTTTGTTACCGGATTTCTGGTATATACTCGCAACACGGGCAGGATTGGGGGCTTGTGGGGCTGGAGTACGCCGGGACATCGGTGTCCTGAGCGCGGCGGCTCCCGGCCATTCACGAGCAGGCAATGGCCGTCATTCTTCAGCCATGCCACCATCAAGACCAACGTTGGTAAGCGTGGCGAGTATTCCATGACAAAGCGTCGTATAGCCTTAGCGAAGTCGTAGGAGGAAGCGGGAATGAGCCTGCGCAGATGTTTACTGGATTGCTTTCGTGCAAATGCCCGCGAACAGTCAAAGGATCTGTACCGAATCACGCCGATCGGCTTGGCGCTGGGCCTCTGGTTTTCTCTATTCCTGTTTGTGCCCGGACAGGCTGTGGCGACCCTCTTCATAAAAGTGGTTACGCTGCCTTTCTTACTGGCAATAGCCTGCTGGATACGACTCATGCGGGGGAGAACGCAACATTAATCACTATTTTCGGGACGGCAACAGGAGCGCTCTTTTGATTGCGGTAAGTGTCTGCTGCATCAACGCCATCGGCTCGGTACCCACCCCCGCATGAGTCATCCGGAAATCGAACCGGGCTTTATCGTCCTCCACGGCGACCGTCTGGAGTGGCTCGGCGATGCCGTTCTGGAATGGCTGCGCGAGCACCCGCTTCGGCCACTGGAAGAGGAAATCTTTCTCGTCCAGAGCAACGGCGTTGCCGAATGGCTGCAATGGACCCTGGCAGCCCATGAGGGCATCTGTGCCGCGGTGCGCGTCGCTCTGCCGGGGCGTTTTCTCTGGGAAAGCTATGGACGGGTGCTGGGCACCAGCATCGTCTCGGCCCGCTCGCCGCTGGACAAGGCCCCCCTCACCTGGCGACTGATGCGGCTCTTGCCGGAACTGCTGTCCCATGCCGATTTCACTCCCTTGCGGCATTTTATCGGCCAGTCACAGCGGCCGGACGGCGCATTGGAGCGGCGCTGGCAAATGGCCGCGCAGATCGCCGATCTCTTCGACCAGTATCAGGTCTATCGTGGCGACTGGCTGGCGGACTGGGCCACAGACCAGTCCCTGCTGCGGCGGGGCGATGGCGAGCGGGTGACTCTGCCCGCAGACCAGCGCTGGCAACCCCGGCTCTGGCAGGCGTTACGGCAGAACCTGCACAGCCGCGAACAGGGTCAGGCCCTGGGCCGGGCGCAGGTGCATGACCGGTTCCTCGCCGCCCTGAACGCCGGGCGCCCCCCTGCAACATCGTTGCCCCGCCGCGTCATCCTCTTCGGGGCGGCCACACTGCCGGAACAGAGCTTGACCGCGCTGGCCGCACTGGGCCAGCAGATGCAGGTGATCCTTGCGGTGCCCAACCCCTGCCGCTACCACTGGGCCGACATCGCCTCGGGACGGGAATTGCTCAAGCGCGAACGCCGTCGCCAGTCCCCGCGCAACGGCCACGATCTCTCCGCCACCGCAGCAGAAGACTTACATCAGTTCGGCAATCCCCTGCTCGCCGCCTGGGGCCGTCAGGGCCGGGATTTTCTCAATCTGCTGGACCAGTTCGATGAAACGGCAGCATTGCAGCAGCAGATGGACATCCCGCGTATCGATCTCTTCAGCGAAGGTCAGGGCAAAACCCTCCTGCGCCAGTTGCAGGTGCAAATCCGCGATCTGGAAGGTATCAGTCCGGAAACCTGCACAGCGCTGGACGATAACGATCACTCCGTGGTCTTTCACATCGCCCATAGTGCCCTGCGCGAGGTGCAGATTCTCCACGATCAACTGCTGGGCCGCTTTGCCACCGGCAAGCTGCAGCCCCGCGACGTGATTGTCATGGTACCGGAAATCGGCAGCTTTGCGCCCCTCATCCGCGCCACTTTCGATCAGTATGACCGAGAGGATAGGCGTTACATTCCCTACCACATTGTCGACTTGCAGGCCCGCGACGAGCAGCCCTTGCTCCAGGCCCTGGACTGGCTGCTGCGCCTGCCCGAACAACGCTGTCGGCAGAGCGAAATTCGCGATCTCCTCAACTGCCCCGCCCTGCGCCAGCGCTTTGGTCTGGAACTGGAGGACCTGCCCATCGTGCAGCACTGGCTGGCGGGCGCCGGCTGGCGTTGGGGGCTCTCGGCAGAGCAACGGGCCGCGCTGGGCATGCCCCATTGCGGTCCCCAGAACAGTGGTGAATTTTCCCTGCAACGCCTCTGCCTCGGCTATGCCAACGGCGACGACAGCCATTTCGCCGGGATCGAGGCCTACGGCGAGGTGGGTGGGCTGGACGCCGCGCTCCTCGGCCCTCTCAGTCAATTGCTGGAGAAGCTGGAGCACTGGCATGGCATTCTCGCTAGGCCTCTAATGCCGGAACGCTGGGGTGAAGCGGCTCGCACCCTGCTCACGGACTTTTTCAGCGCTAGCGATGATGACGACGAAGCCCTCCTGCAAAACCTGGAAGAGGTCCTGCGCCAATGGCAGGCGGATTGCGCGGCGGCAGATTTTAACGAAGCACTTCCTCTCGCCGTGTTTCGCGGCGCCTGGCTGGAAATGCTGGATGCGCCGGATTTAGGGCGCAGTTTTCTCGGTGGCGGTGTCACCTTTTGCACCCTTCTGCCTATGCGCGCGGTGCCCTACCCGCTGGTCTGCCTGCTCGGCATGAACGAGGGCGATTACCCTCGGCGCAGCCCCCGCCTAGACTTTGACCTCATGGCCTTGCCCGGAATGGCCCGCCCCGGCGACCGCTCCCGCCGCGATGACGACCGCTATCTGATGCTGGAGGCCCTCCTCGCCGCCCGCAGGGAGCTTTATATCAGTTGGGCCGGAAAGGATCAGCGCAACAACCACGATAGGGCGCCCTCTCTGCTGGTGGCACAGTTGCGGGATGCCATTCGCGATGGCTGGCCGTTGTCCCTGGAAAAGCGCACTTTCGCGCACCCCTTACAGCCCTTCAGCCTGGAATATCTGCTCGGCAAACCTGGACTACGCACCTGGGCCCGCGAATGGTATCCATCTCCGCACAGTGCCGCGGAAGACACCGCGCTTTCTGACCCTGCCGAGCTCACCCCCCGCAGCATCCGCGAACTGATGGAGTTTTTCCGCCTGCCTGCACGCGCCTTTTACCGGCAACGCCTGCGCACGGACTTCAACGAAGAAGATCTGGCAGAAGAGGACGACGAACCCTTCACCCTGGACGGTTTCGAAACTTATCGCCTGCTCGAAGACCTGCTCAGCGCCGCGGGAAAAAACGGCCCTGACGGCATTACCGAAAAAGTGCGGGCACAGCAGCGCAGCGGTCGGTATCCCCTCGCGGGCATGGCGGCGAAAACCGCGGCCGCACTGCTCGACGACGTCACTCCCGTCCTTACCGCCTGGCAGGAGATCAGCGCGGAATGGACCGCAGCGCCACAACGACAGGCTATTACCCATGCCCACGGCCAGATATTGCTGGAGGACTGGTTACCTACCCTGCACCAAAACAACGCGGGAGACCTCGCCTTCGTCCAGCTCCGCGCCAGTCGCCTGCTGAATAAAGACAGCAAAAAACCCGAAGGGAATAAACTCGCAACCCTCTGGCTCCAGCAATTACTCGCCAACGCTATCGGCCTGCACTGCGGTGGCATTTTTGTGGGCCGGGATGTGCTTATCCGCGCCGCGCCGCTGCAACTGGACGCCATTGCCGCACTGGACGATCTGCTGGATCTCTGGCAGGAAGGTCTCTGCCAATCCCTGCCGGTTACCCTCAAAACCGCCCTCGTCAGCCTGCAGGGTAAAAACCCGGCTCTGATTTACGACGGCAATGACCGCCTGACTGGTGAAGTCCAGAAAGACCTCAGTCTGTTCCGCGATTATCCCGACTTCGCCGCCCTCAGCAGCGCCCGAACCGGGCCGCAACGACGCGGTTTCGCAGAATACGCTGCAGCCCTCTACCGCCCCTTCGCCGACTGGCTGGAAACCCTGGAATGGCGGGTGCACCCATGACCACGATCCTCGACCCCCTGCACCTGCCCCTACACGGCAGCCGCCTCATCGAGGCCAGCGCCGGTACCGGCAAAACCTGGACCATCGCCGCCCTCTATCTGCGCCTGATCCTTGGACACGGCGCAGAGGGTGAGCACTTCGCACACGCCCTCCTGCCCGAAGATATCCTGGTGATGACCTTCACCCGTGCCGCCACCCAGGAACTCAAGGAGCGTATTCGCG
>NZ_JAGDVS010000008.1 GCF_023255755.1 Acidithiobacillus sp.
GTGCAGTGCATGCCATGCCGCCGTCCAACATTCCCTTTCTGGCGCTGGGTTCCTGGATTCTGATTATCGGCTGGTTTGGCTTTAACGTGATGAGTGCGCAGCAGCTCGCTGCCGTGCAGGGTCTGGTAGCGCTCAATTCGCTTATGGCGCTGGTGGGCGGCATGCTGGCGGCACTGGCGGTAGGGAGGGGCGATCCGGGCTTCGTACACAATGGCGCTCTCGCGGGTCTGGTCGCGATCTGCGCCGGTTCCGATGTGGTGCAACCCATTGGGGCTTTGGCCATTGGCGCTATTGCAGGCATTATTTTTGTCTACCTCTTCACTTTTGTGCAGCATCGCCTGCGTCTGGATGACGTGCTTGGCGTATGGCCGCTCCATGGTGTTTGCGGTGTGTGGGGTGGATTGGCCGTCGGTATTTTTGGGCATCAGTTCTTCGGCGGCGCCGGTGGAGTCAGTTTCTGGTCCCAGTTGCTGGGCACCTCGCTGGGTGTGCTGGTCGCCCTGGCGGGCAGCGCCATTGTCTACGGCAGCATCAAGTATTTTATCGGGATTCGTCTTGATCCCGAGGCGGAGTATGCGGGGGCGGATTTGAGCTTGCACCATGTCAGCGCGTATCCTGAAGAGGATATTGAGAGGGCGTGACCATGAATGAAGCCTTTGTTGCCCTAAACTGGCGGACAGTCCCGGCCTTGCCGGCGCGCAGCCCGCAGGCGCACAAAGGGAGCTTCGGGCACGTTTTCGCGGTAGGCGGAGGGCCGGGCATGGGCGGGGCGCTGGCGCTGGCCTGTGCCGCCGCCTATCGGGTGGGTGCCGGACTGGTGACGGCCGTCGGGCATCCCTCGGCCATCCCTTATCTGGCGGCACATCTGCCAGAAGCTACCTGGCGGGACTGGCCTGCGAGTTTCGGAGATTTGCCGGGTCAAGCTGTCCTGGCCGTTGGCCCGGGCTTGGGTCAGGGTCTGGCCGCCCATGATCTTTTGCTGGAGATCGGTACGCTGTCCTGTCCCCAGGTCTGGGACGCCGATGCCCTGAACATTCTGGCGCGTTTTGGTCCGGAACTGTTGGCCGCCGATGCGGTTCGTCTGTTTACCCCACATCCCGGGGAGGCGGCGCGCCTGTTAGGGGTGACGGCCACCGCCGTCCAGGCCGATCGTGCCGCGGCCATCTGCCGATTGCAGGCCCGCTATGGCGGGCATTGGGTGCTCAAGGGCCACCATAGTTTGTTACTGGGTAGTGGCGGTCATTGGCTTTGTCCTCTGGGCAATCCCGGTATGGCGACGGGCGGCAGCGGGGATGTCCTCACCGGTATACTCGCGGGTCTGCTCGCCCAAGATTTGGAAGCAGACAAGGCCTTGTCCCTCGGCGTGTGTCTGCATGCCCGCGCGGGCGACCTCGCCGCCGCACAGATGGGCGAGGCCAGCCTGCTGGCCAGTGATATCCTGGCGGCAGTGCCCCGCGCATTACAGGAGTTAACGCAAAATCATGACGGAAACTGAAGTATTGCGGGAATGGGATCGCCGTTATTTCTGGCATCCCTTCACCCAGATGCAGTGTTATGGGGACGATGATCCGTGGATCATTGAGCGTGCCGAAGGCAATTACGTGTACGATACGGAAGGTCATTGCTGTCTGGACGCCATTGCCAGCCTTTGGTGCAATATCCACGGCCATCGCCATCCCCGACTGGACGCCGCTCTGGTCGAGCAGGTCGGTAAAGTCGCGCACAGCACGGCGCTGGGCGCGAGCAGTCCCCCGGCTATTCGCCTCGCCAGGGCACTGGTGGAAATTACTCCGGCCTCCCTGCAACACTGTTTCTTTTCGGAGGATGGGTCGGAAGCGGTTGAGGTTGCCATCAAAATGGCGGCTCAATACTGGTGCAATCTGGGTCGCCCCGAAAAACACCTCTTCCTGACTCTGGACAATGCCTATCATGGTGATACTGTGGGCGCTGTTTCGGTGGGCGGTTTCCCCTTGTTTCATGAGGTGTACGGCCATCTCCTGTTCCCGACTTTGCGCTTGCCGAGCCCCTATGTATTGCAGTGGGAAGACTGCGAGGGAGATCCGGAGCAGGCAACAGCGGCATGGCTGGCGGCGCTGGAATCTATACTGCAAAGCCAGGGTCATGAGATTGCCGCCCTGATCCTGGAGGGCGGGGTGCAGGGTGCCGCAGGCATATTGCCTTTCCCTCCCGGCATTCTGGCGGGTGCGCAACGTCTGTGCCGGGCCTATGGGGTCTTGCTGATCATTGATGAGGTCGCGACCGGCTTTGGCCGCAGCGGCAAGCTTTTTTCCTGTGAGTGGGAGTCTGTCGAACCAGACTTGCTGGCCTTGGGTAAGGGGCTGAGCGGTGGTTACTTGCCGGTGGCCGCGACCCTCGCCGCAGAACACGTTTATGCCGCCTTCCTTGCGCCATTCGGGGAAGCCCGGCAGTTTTACTATGGGCACACCTACACCGCCAATCCTCTGGCCTGTGCGGTAGCATTGGAGAACCTGGCCCTCTTTGCGGAAGGCGGTGTGCTGGCTGCTTTGCCTGGGAAAATTGCCCAGTTACAAGCCGGGCTGCAGCGTTTTCACGGCCAGTCGTGGGCAGGAGAGGTCCGCCAGTTCGGTTTGATGGCCGCCATTGCCTTGCGCGACCCCAGGACGAATGCACCTTATCCCTACGGAGATCGCGTCGAATACGCGGTGTGCCGGCGGGCACGGGAAATGGGCGTTTACAGCCGCCCTCTCGGCGATCTCCTCACTATAGTCCCGCCGCTGTCGGTGACAGCAGCAGAAATAGACACTATCCTCAATGTATTATATGACGCCATGGCGGAAGGACGATCCTGATGAAAACGGCCCAAGACATTATGACCCGCGAGGTCGTTACGGTGCTGGCCGACGACCCGGTAGATACAGTGGGGGATGTGCTCCTCAGTTCCAGGCATCATAGCCTGCCGGTGGTAAATGGTGATGGTCATCTGGTCGGGATGATCGGTGAACGGGATCTGATTGACGCCCACCGCAAGGTGCATCTGCCGACCATGCTCACTATTCTTGATGGTCTGATTCCTCTGGGCGGTATGCATGAATACGAGGAAGAACTGCGCAAAGTCACGGCGGTGACCGCCAGTCAGTTGGCTAGCTCCCACGTCATTACCGCAGCCCCCGATGAGGATACGGACGCGGTCGCCGAGAAACTCTTGCGGAAAGACGTGCATGCGGTGCCAGTGGTCGACAGCCAGGGCCAGCTCTTGGGTATCGTTAGCCGTTCGGACATTCTCCAGCATCTGCTGAAGCCCTGAACTGGGGATCTGATGCACTGGGATTTCGCAGATGCTGAAGCCTGCCGGGACTGGGGGCGACAGTTTGCCCTGCGCATTCATATCCCTGCGGTTATTTATCTTGAGGGTGATCTGGGGGTCGGTAAAACCACTTTGGCCCAGGCTATCTTAAAGGCGCTGGGCGTTACCCAGAACATTAAAAGCCCGACCTATACCCTGATGGAACAGTATCCGACCCGCATCGGACCCGCTCTGCATCTTGATTTGTATCGTCTGCAAGAGCCGGAAGAGCTGGAATTTATCGGTATCCGCGATTATCTGACAGAACCGGCCCTGTGGCTGGTGGAGTGGCCGGAGCGGGGTGCGGGTTTCCTGCCCCCTGCCGATTTGTCACTCACCCTCCGTATTCTGGACAACGCCAGTCACCGTCTGGAGTGGCAGGGGCATCAGCCCCATGTTCAGGACTGGGCCTCTTTCTTAACGCCCGCATCCACCCGGAAAATCTGCCATGGGGAATGAACATGTGCCCCGCGTTCATCGTCTGGATAGTACCCTCGCTAACCAGATTGCGGCTGGCGAGGTGGTGGAACGTCCTGCCTCGATCCTAAAAGAGCTTCTGGAAAACAGTCTGGATGCTGGCGCGACGCGGATTACCATTCATCTGAAAGGCGGCGGGATAGATCTGCTCAGCGTAGAAGATGACGGCATTGGCATCCTTCCAGAAGACCTGGCTCTGGCTTTGGAGCGCCATGCGACCAGCAAAGTGGCCACCTGGGAGGATCTGCAGGCGATCCAGACCATGGGTTTCCGCGGTGAGGCCTTGCCAGCGATTGCTTCCGTCTCGCGCCTGGAACTCCTCTCGCGGGCGCGCAGCCAGAATCAGGCGGCACGGCTGCAGGTAACGGGGGGCATGACTGCCGCCCCGGAGCCCGCAGCGAGGGCACCAGGAACCACGGTGCGTGTGGCTGATCTCTTTTTTAACGTGCCAGCACGGCGTAAGTTTCTGCGCAGTCCGGCCGCCGAGTTGTCGCGCAATCAAAAGGTGCTGCGCCAGATCGCTTTGGCCAATTTCCCGGTGGCTTTTCAGCTCACCCAGAATGGTCGTTCTCTTGTGCAATTTCCTGCGGCTACGGATGCAGAAAGTCGGGCAGCGCGAGTGGCCACCATATTGGGGGAAGGTTTTCTCGCCAACGCCCTGTATATCGAACAGGAAGATCAGGGCTTGTCTCTCAGCGGCTGGCTGGGCCTGCCCACCTACAACCGCGCCCGTGGTGACGAGCAGTACTTTTTCGTCAATGGGCGCCCGGTTCGTGATCCAGTGATTAACCATGCCCTGCGTGCTGCCTATAATGACGTGCTGTTTCAGGACCGCCACCCGCTTTATGTGCTCTATCTGGCTTTGCCGCCAGAGCGGGTAGACGTCAACGTACATCCCGCCAAGGCGGAGGTACGCTTTCGCGACAGCCGCGAGATACACGATTTTCTCTTCCACACGCTTCGGTGGGTCATTGCAGGGCAGGGTGGTGAGCATCTGCACGTCACTATACCGGTACAGCCTTTGTCCAGAGCGTCGGCACCTGCACAAAGTCCGGCGCCCGCCACCTACCCGACACAGCGGCCGCTGAGCGCCGTGCGGGATGGGGCAGGCGCCTACTGGGAACGTCTGGTGGCTACTGCAACGTCCCCTGTGCCTACCGCAGAGGTGCGGGTTGCCGGGTCCGAGGATCTGGCCCCGAACTACCCCCTCGGGCAGGCCGTAGGGCAAATCCACGCACGTTTCATCCTCGCCCAGAATAGTGAGGGTATGATTCTTGTCGACCAGCACGCAGCCCATGAGCGCATCCTCTACGAGAAGATGAAGAGCGCGTCGCAACAAAATGATAAACAGGCATTTATTATTCCGGAATATGTGCACGTAACAGCGGCGCAAATAACGCGCTTCGACGAACGACAGGCCGAGTTGCAAGCCGCCGGGCTGGAAATCAGCGTCGCGGGACCCGGCACCCTGGCCATTCATGCGGCCCCCAAAGCCGTCGCCGCCGCCACCTATGGGCAGATTGTCGCCGATATTCTTGCGGAAGAGCCCGCCTGGGCCGAGGGAGACGGTGACGCTGTCCTCGCCGACATGGCCTGTCGTGCCGCCATTAAGACGAGCCGTCGCCTCAGCCTCGAAGAGATGAACAGCCTGCTGCGCCAACTAGAAGCCACCCCGCGTTTCGGGCAGTGCAATCACGGTCGACCGACGGTAGTGCATTTTTCCTTGGCCGATCTCGACCGGCTCTTTCTCCGCGGGCGATGATTCCCGCCATTTTTCTGATGGGTCCGACCGCCAGCGGCAAGACTGAGCTGGCCTTAAGGCTTGCTGATGCGTTGCCCGTAGACATTATCAGCGTCGACTCTTTGCTGGTGTACCGCCATTTTAATATTGGCAGCGCCAAACCCCGCACGGCCCTGCGCCAGCAATACCCACACGCCTTGGTCGATATCCGGGAGCCCGACGAGCCTTATTCGGCGGGCCTGTTTCGGGAAGATGCCATGCGCTGCATTGCGCTGGCGCGGGAACGCGGTCGCATCCCTCTGCTGGTCGGCGGCACGGGCCTGTATTTTCGCGCGCTGGAGCGCGGTATTGATGCGTTACCCCCCGCCGATCCCGCCTTGCGCCAGAGTCTGATGGCGGCAGCAGAGACGGCGGGATGGCCCGCACTACACCAGCGCCTCGCGACCCTGGATCCGGAAACCGCTGCGGGTATCGCCCCCCATGACCGGCAACGCATTCAACGCGCCTTGGAAATCATTCTCGGTTCGGGGCAGGCGATCAGCGGGTTGCGCCATTGGCAGGGCACATTCCCCGGCCCGCTCTGCAAAATCATCCTGCGTCCGCCAAGAAGCTGGTTACATCAGCGTATCACGCAGCGTTTTAACGTCATGCTGAACGAGGGATTTCTGGACGAAATTGCCGACCTGCGCGCGCGTCGCTACGCGCCGGAGTTACCCGCCATGCGCGCCGTGGGTTACCGCCAATACTTCGCCTGGCATGACGGCCTTTGCAGTGCGGCAGAGGCTTACCAGGCGGCACTGGCGGCGACCCGCCAACTGGCCAAGCGCCAGGATACGTGGTTTAAGAGGGAATCAGCGCATTATTATCTCGATCCATCCAGCGACGACGCACCATCCCTACTATTGCAGATGGTCATCCGACCCGGGCCGCAGGATACTGCGCACTCCTGACACCCAACGCCAGCGCACCGGATTGCCAGCGAATACGCAGAATGCTAGCCTATGGCCACTCTGACTTCTACCCCCATTGAGGATCTTATGGCCGTTGAGCGCACTCTTTCCATCATCAAACCCGACGCCGTTCAGAAAAATGCCATCGGTGCCATTCTTGGTCGCTTCGAGAAGGCGGGGCTGCGCGTCGCAGCCGCCAAGATGTTGCACCTCAGCCGCGATGACGCGGGTGGGTTTTATGCGGTGCACCAGGCCCGACCGTTTTACGGCGAACTGTGCGACTTCATGAGCAGTGGTCCGGTAGTGGTTACGGTGCTGGAAGGGGAGGGTGCCATCGCCAAAAACCGTGATCTGATGGGCGCCACCAACCCCAAAGATGCCGCTGCAGGGACGATTCGTGCAGACTTTGCCGACAGCATTGATGCCAATGCTGTACATGGTTCCGACAGTGCTGAGACCGCAGCATGGGAAATCAGTTACTTTTTTGGTCAACGGGAGATTTTTTCGCGCTGAATGATGGGCGATTCTTCTGTAGTTACCAAGGCCGAAAGGCCACATCTGCTGGGACTGGATCGCCAGTCCCTCGCTGAATTGTTACGCTCCTGGGGAGAATCCCCCTTTCGTGCCAACCAGATTTTGCAATGGCTACATACCCGTCAGGTGACGGATTTCGCAGCCATGACCAACATCAGTAAAGCCCTTCGCGCTCGCCTCGCCGCAGAAACCTGCATCAACGAGCCGGAAATTATTGCTGACCAACTGGCGGCAGACCGCACGCGTAAATGGCTGCTCGGGCTGCTCGATGGCAATGCCATAGAAACTGTTTTTATTCCTGAAGAAGATCGTGGCACGCTGTGCATCTCCTCGCAGGTGGGCTGTTCTCTGGCCTGCAGTTTTTGTGCTACCGGCGCCCAGGGGCTCAGTCGCAACCTCGAAACCCATGAAATCATCGCGCAGGTGCGGGTGGCGCGCCGTTTTTTGGGCTTAGACGCGATCACCAATATCGTCTTCATGGGTATGGGCGAACCGCTGCTCAATTTGCGCCAGGTATTGCCGGCGCTGGATTTGTTGCGCGACGATTATGCCTACGGCTTTGGCGCGCGGCGCATTACCGTCAGCACGGCAGGTGTGGTGCCCGGCATGGATCGGCTGGGTACGGAAAGCCCGGTCAATCTCGCGATCAGTTTGCATGCCAGCCGCGACGATATCCGCGATATTCTCGTGCCAGTAAACCGCCACTACCCGCTGGCGGAGTTGCTCGCTGCCTGCCGCCGCTATCCCTTGCTGCCCCGACGCCGCATCACCTTCGAATATGTGATGCTGGATGGTATCAACGATGCCGACACCCATGCCCGGGAACTTCTCCGCTTACTGCGAGACATCCCTGCTATGGTAAATTTAATCCCCTTTAATCCCTTTCCCGGTTCGGATTTTAAACGATCGCCACAAGCGCGTATCGATGCTTTCCGCGACATTATCCTGCTGGGTGACGTGATGACGGTTACGCGCCGGCCGCGTGGCGATGACATCGCTGCCGCCTGCGGCCAGTTGGCCGGGCAGGTGCGCGATGGCCGGCGCAGTGTCCCCTTGGCGCTGCATTCATGAGAAGGCTTTTGGGATTGGGCGTTGGCGCGCTCCTGCTGAGCGGGTGCGGGCTCTTTGGCGGTAAAGGGGCGGGGCTGACGCCTGACCAGCAAATGGCCGCGTATATTGCTCATGAGCATAAGGCCAATGCCTCCTCTTCAGGCTTTAAGCCAGCACCTGCCAACACCGATAAGGCCAAGGCAAGCATCTACAGCTCTCTTGGTGCGGCTTATTTGCAGGATGGTCATCCCCGGCAGGCGATCCGGGAATTGCAGTTGGCGATCGCCGATAACAGCAGTTACGCTGACGCATATAATGTCATGGGGCTGGCGTATGCACAGTTGCAGCAGAATGCATTGGCACGTGCTGCCTTTCGTAAGGCGCTCTCTATAGATGCAAAAAATCCCGAGTACCTCAATAATTATGGTGCTTTTCTCGTCAACTCCGGTAGCTATGCGGAAGCACTCGTCGAGTTGAAACGGGCCACGGCCGATCCTCTGTACAGCACGCCGCAGTTTGCCTGGACCAACCTCGCACAGGCCTACGCAGGGCTCAAGGACTTGTCGGCGGCACGCGATGCCCTGAACCGGGCACTTTATCTGGTACCCAACTATCCGCCTGCTCTGCAAATGCTCGCCGAGCTGGATTTTAAGGACGGTAATGCAGATGCAGCCTTCGCTCACTTGCAGGTGGTCCTGGCGCAAGAATCCGATAACGCCAATGCACTCTTGCTGGCGGGGCAGATCGCCGCCCAACAGGGGCGAACAACGCAGGCGCAGTCTCTTTGGCAGCGTTGCGTGACTGCTTCGCCCTATTCTGCGGCGGGTAAACGGGCGCAGCAATTATTGCTGCAAAACGGTTGAGGCGGCGAAGCCATGGATCCGACGACAGAAAATGGGACTTCTCAGGACTTACGGGCAGCGCGGGAGGCTCGTGGCTGGAGTCTTCGCCAAGTTGCCGAGCGATTGCATATCACTGAGGCACAGGTAAAAGGTTTGGAAGAAGGTGACTACGCCGCACTGCCCGGCGCGGCTTTCGCACGCGGTTTTCTGAAGAATTATGCGCGTCTGCTGGACCTGAATCCGGAACCTCTGCTGAAGACATATGATGCCTCCAATGAAGGTTCAGGGCTGCATCCATCGGAAAACGTGCTGCCCGGTAGTGAAGGCCCGCTGCTGGATTATAGTCGACGCATGTTGTTTTTTTCCGTATTGATTGTGGTAGCCATTATTGTGGCAGCCTGGTGGTTTTGGAGTCAGCAGCAGGCACAGAGCTTGCCCGCCGCGAAAGCTCCGCCGACGGTGGAGAAGCAACCGGCCGCTCCTGCGCCGATGGTGACAGTCGCGCCCAGCGCATCACCTGTCGCCCTGGCGCCGAGTACCGTGACGCAGACCCCGGCGGTGGCGCTCAGCCAGTCCGCTACGCCGGTCGCAGCAACCCAATCTGTAGCGGTAGCGATGAATCATGGGCTGGCGTTTCAGTTCAGCGCGGCCTGTTGGGTGCAGGTCAAAGACGCTTCCGGGAAAACCCTGCTGGCTGTCCTCGGACGTCGTGGCGATGTCTTACGCGTCGATTCCGGAACTCCGCCCTATCACGTTCTGGTAGGAAAGGCCAGCGCTGTTGCCATCAGCTATAACGATAAGGCGGTGCCACTGCCAGCCAACGCTCTGGGTGTGGCCAGGTTGCACGTCGGCACCGCGCCAGCTTTCAGTAGTGCCCATGTTATGGCCGCTACCCACAGTCTGACACCATCCCCCGCACGGCCGGTAGCCAGTGTGGTTTCATCACCTGTTGCGGTATCCGGCACCGCAGCCGTTTCCAGCGAGGCTTCCCATGCACCATGAATCTCCCATTCGGCGTCGTAAGACCCGGCAAATTCACGTTGGCAAGGTAGCGATCGGCGGCGATGCACCGATCAGCGTGCAAAGCATGACCAATACGGAGACCCGCGATGTTGCGGCCACGGTCGCGCAAATCCGGCGCCTGGAGGCAGTCGGTGCCGATATCGTCCGGGTGTCCGTACCCAGCATGGACGCCGCCGAAGCCTTCAAAGCGATCCGCGCACAGGTGGAAACCCCTCTGGTCGCCGACATCCATTTCGATCATCGCATAGCTTTGCAGGTGATGGCAGATGGTGTCGATGGTCTGCGCATCAACCCCGGAAATATTGGCTCTCTGGATAAAACGCGGCTGGTGGTGGAAATGGCTAGGGACAAGGGCATCCCCATCCGTATCGGTGTCAACGCCGGGTCGCTGGAAAAGGATATCCAGGAGAAGTACGGGGAGCCGACGCCAGAAGCACTGGTGGAGTCCGCCTTGCGCCACGTCAGTATTCTCGACGAGTTGAATTTTCACGACGTGAAGATCAGCGTCAAGGCCTCCGATGTTTTTCTCGCCGTAAGCGCTTACCGGCTGCTCTCGGAAAGGGTGGATTACCCGCTGCATTTGGGTATTACCGAAGCAGGGGGCCTGCGCTCCGGCACCGTCAAATCCGCCATTGGACTGGGTCTGCTCCTGCGGGATGGTATCGGCGATACGATCCGGATTTCCCTCGCGGCGGATCCTGTCGAGGAGATTCGCGTCGGCTTCGATATCCTGAAAAGCCTGCACCTGCGTCAGAAAGGCATCAATCTGATCGCCTGCCCGTCCTGTTCCCGTCAGGAGTTTGACGTAATCACCACCATCAATGCCCTGGAAGCGCGTCTGGAAGACATTCTCGAACCCATGGACGTTTCGGTGATCGGCTGCGTGGTGAACGGCATCGGCGAGGCGAAGGAGGCCGATATCGGTCTGGCGGGTGGTGATAAACGCAGCATTCTCTACTATCGCGGTAAACAGGTCGACCGTGTGGAGAACAACGACATTGTCGACGTGCTGGAAAAGCGCATTCGCGCGGAAATCGCCGAGCGGCAGGCAGCGCGGCATGAGGCCTGAGCCTCTTCCTGCGCCGCAAACCGGGAGCAGTCATGGCGGGTAAAGTGCTGCAGGCGGTACGTGGTATGAATGATATTTTCCCGGAAGAGAGCGCGGGTTGGCAGGCGCTGGAAAGCGATCTGCGGACGCTGCTGGCGCTCTACGACTATGGTGAGGTGCGTCTGCCTCTTCTAGAATCGACCGAACTGTTTGCCCGCGCCATTGGCGACGCCACCGATATCGTTCAGAAAGAGATGTATACCTTTGCCGATCGAAACGGTGACAGTCTCACCCTGCGACCGGAGGGGACGGCGGGGTGTGTGCGTGCTGCAATCCAGGCCCAGAGCATGCGCGGCCAGACCCCGCGTTATTATTATATGGGGCCGATGTTTCGTCATGAGCGCCCGCAAAAGGGCCGCTACCGGCAGTTTTACCAACTGGGCGTGGAGGTCTTCGGGCTGTCGGCGGCGAGTACCGATGCGGAGGTTATCGCCCTCTCGGCGCGGATTTTGCGGACGGCTGGCGTTACCGCTTCGTTGCAGGTCAATTCTCTGGGAAGCCCGGCTGCGCGTGCCAACTACAGAGCCTTGCTTCTGGACTATCTGCGCCCGAGAAGTGCGGTACTCTGTGCCGACTGTCAGGAGCGTTTGGAGCGCAACCCGCTCCGCGTGCTGGACTGCAAAGTACCCACTTGCCAGGACATTGCACACACGGCCCCGCATCTGGCGGACCATTTGGACGAAGACTCTGCAGCACATTTTGCCATGTTGCAATCGCTGCTGACGGCGCTCGATATCCCTTACCAGGTCAATCATAGCCTCGTCCGTGGCCTGGACTACTACAACCGCACGGTCTTCGAATGGGTGACGGATGCACTTGGCGCGCAAGGCACGGTACTGGCCGGTGGTCGTTATGACGGCTTGGTCGCACAGTTGGGTGGCGCTGAGACGCCGGCGATCGGGTTTGCAGTAGGGCTCGAAAGATTACTCGCTTTACAGGCGTTGCAGGGGAGGGCAGTGGAAGCGCCGATCCCCCTGCTTTTCCTCGGTGCTTTGGAGAATGCTGCGGTAGCGCGCACCTGGCAAATTGCCGAGAAGTTGCGTGATGGGGGCATCTCCGTCGTGACTGGTGGCCCCGCCAACTTCAAGAGCATCATGAAGCAGGCAGAACGTTCCCGCGCCAGATTCCAGGCCATTATCGGCGCGGGACAACTCGCTGGCGAGGCGCTGATCCTTAAGGAACAGGCAGGGGAGGGCCGCTGGCAGGGTAATCTTGACGCCTTGCACGAGGGTCTGCACTGCCTTGGCGTTGATTTCCCGCAGTCTGCCCCCCATACTGTACGCAATTTTGCCACAGCCAGAACCCCATCGTGACCGGTCCAGAACTCTCCGAATTCCTTTATCGCCATCGCATCTCCCTCATCGCGGGCACTATTATTATACTGCTTGCGGCAATGGGTTTTTTTGGCTACGAAAAATACCAGCGCCATCAAGTGCAGCGTGCTGCCGTACTTTATAATGAACTGGTAGATACCCTCGTCGCCGGGCAGACCAGTACGGCGCGCGCCAGTGCGGATACCCTGGTGCATCAATATGGGCGTACGCCCTACGCCACTTTCGCCCACTTTTTTCTGGCGCGTATGGATAGCGAAAGCGACCAGATCCCTGCGGCGGAAAGGGAGCTGAATATAATCATCCAAACCGAAAGCGCTCCAAGGGGCCTGAAGGGTATGGCGAGGCTCAGTCTGGCCCGTCTCTATCTGGAGCAGAAGCAGGCACAAAAGGCACTGGGTTTACTGAAGGCGCCGGATGTGGCCTTCGCCATCCTGCAGGATGAAATCCAGGGGGACGCCTATGTGGCGCTCCATCAGGACGGTAAAGCTATGCAGGCTTATCAGTCGGCTATTGCGGCGCTTCCAGCCGCTGATCCTTACCGCAGCTACCTGCAGATGAAGATGGCTAATATCGGAGTGGCGCCATGACCTTGCGAATTTCCCTCTCGTCCTCCTGGCGTCTGATGGTGTTGGGTTCCTTGGCGATCCTGCTGAACGGCTGTGGCATCATGTCCTGGTTCCATTCCACTCCAGCCCCCAAGGCACCCCCACCCCTCGCCAAAGGGCAGGATAAGGTATCTTTCTCTACGGAATGGCAGTCCCGCCTATATGGCATTTGGCAAGTCAATCCGTATCAGGGAACGCTGATTGCGCATGGCAAAGGGCAGATCGTAGTTGCCGACGCTTCTGGTCATCTGGTCAGTATGACGGATAGCGGCCACCAGATGTGGATGCGCAGCCTGGATGGCAGAACAGCGCGTGGTCCGACGCTGGCGGATGGTGTGGTTTATGCGGGTACCGACGCGGGAAAGGTCTATGCGTTTACCGCTAAAGACGGACACAAGCTTTGGGCTGTGCAGATGAGTTCTGAAGTGCTCACACCGGTGGTCGCTGTGGATGGACATCTTTTGGTACAGACGGTAGATGGTCATCTTTGGGCACTCGACCCTAAAGATGGCAAGGTGCAATGGACGTTCTCCGTGAATGAACCGTCCCTCATCCTGCGCGCCGTGGCTACGCCTACGGTGCATGACGGGGTGGTGTATGCCGGTTTTGCTGACGGAACGGTGGTGGCGCTCAGCTTGTCATCTGGTGCAGAGCTCTGGCGGGCGCAGGTCGCCTTGGCGCATGGCAGCAATGAATTGGCACGTATGGTAGATGTGGCCGCAAGCCCGGTGATCTCGAAGGATCAGGTCATTGCTGCCGCCTATCAGGGGAATCTGGCCGCTTATGCGTTGCAGGGCGGTACCCAGAACTGGAGTGTGCCGATGTCCGTCTACCAGACTCCCGTGCTGGACGATGGTCATCTTTTTGTCGCGGATGCCGATGGGCGGATATCCTCTGTAGACCCCAGCTCCGGCAATGTGCTTTGGCGCAATGACCACTTGAGCGGGCACTACATGACCGGTTTTGGTCGGTGTGGCAGTGACTTGCTGGCGACCGATAATGCGGGATATCTCTATGTCATTGATCCTCTGACGGGGCACCGGATCGGCCAGACGCGGCTGTCCGACAGCGGTATTCAGAGTACGCCCGTCTGTCTGGGAAATGGCCAGATTCTTGCCCTCAGTGATGCGGGCACCTTGTATCGAATCAAGCTGGCAAAGCGCTAAGGCCCAATTCATGACTGCAGTTATCGCCCTGGTGGGGCGCCCCAATGTGGGTAAATCCACTTTTTTTAATCGCCTGACGCGCACCCGCGAGGCTTTGGTGGCGGATTTCCCGGGGCTCACCCGGGATCGCCATTATGGTACCGCGCAATTTGAAGGGCGCCAGTATCTGGTGGTGGATACCGGCGGTTTTGAGCCGGAAGAACGGGAAGGCCTGGTAGCGGCCATGGCCGCACAGACTCGCCTCGCTATCACTGAGGCCGATGCCGTTTGCTTTCTGGTAGATGCTAAAGAAGGTCTCTCGGCCCAGGATGCAGAAATCGCCGAAGAGCTGCGCCGCAGTGGTAAGCCCATCTATCTGGTTGTCAATAAGATGGATGCGAAAGGCGCTGTGAGCGAGCTGCCTGAATTTCATCGTCTTGGTCTGGGCATGCCCTACACCATCTCTGCGGCTCATGGTCACGGCGTTGAACCGCTGCTGGAGGCAATTTTTTCCGACTTGCCTACACCAGAAGCAGAAGCCGCCGAGGCGGCGGGGAAGGGGCCGCGTATTGCCATGCTCGGTCGGCCCAACGTGGGTAAGTCGACGCTGGTCAACGCGATGCTGGGTGAAAAGCGTGTCCTCGTTTTTGATGAGCCTGGAACCACCCGGGATAGCATCCGCATTCCATATGAGCGCCAGGGTAAGCCCTACGTCATGATTGATACCGCGGGTATGCGGCGCCGCGCCAGGGTGGGCGAGGGGCTCGAAAAGCTCAGCGTGTTGAAGACCCTGAGTGCTCTGCGTGAAGCGGATGTGGTGCTGCTGGTGCTCGACGCGCGTCTGGGTATCGCCGAGCAGGACGCCCACCTGGTAGGTGTGGCGGTCGAACTGGGGCGGCCCATTGTGGTGGTGGTCAACAAGTGGGATGGGATGAATCCCGAGCAGCGCAAGGCGGTAAAGCAAGAACTGGAAAGACGGCTGGACTTTATTAAATACGCGCCGATCTACACTATTTCCGCTCTCCATGGCACGGGTGTGGGTGATCTCTATAAGAGTATTGATCAGCTATGGATTGATTCTCGCCGTCATTTTTCCACAGGCGAGCTGAATCGCGCGCTGGCCGATGTGATCGAGACCCATCAGCCACCCATGGTCGGCGGGCGCCGCATCAAACTGCGTTATTGTCATCAGGGGGGAGAAAACCCTATCACCCTGGTGTTTCACGGTAACCAACTGACGCGTCTGCCCGGTACTTACAAGCGTTATTTGGAGAGTGCCTTTCGGCGGGCGCTGCATTTGGAAGCCGTACCCTTGCGTCTGGTCTTCCGGCAGGGAGAAAATCCCTACGATCCGCAGCCGAAAAAAGGGAAACACTGAATGACGGAACGCATCTCCGGCTGGTGGCGCTGGGCAGTGGTGGCCGTGTGCATTTATATGGCGATATTGGTAAGTAATCGTTATATACCCGTTAATCCGCAGATGATCTGGGTGCGGGCCGGCGAGTACGCGCTCTGGGCCGCCCTAACGCTGGGTGCCATTGCCCGCTTCTTTCCGGCCCTGACGCCCTATGGCTGGCGGCCGGTGACCATCTTCCTGGGTGCGATACTCTCGGGCCTGGAAATCTTTATCGGGGCTGGGCCTGGCACGAAGGTGCGAGTGGACGAATGGATGACGGCACTCATCGGCATCGCTGGGGTCGCCATTCTTGCCCGTGTTTTACCCGCTGCCATCACGCGGTTATGGTTTGGTCAGGAGGTGGTTCGTCGTGGACCTGTTGCTCGTCCGCCACGCTGAGGCGGAAGATGCGGGTAATGGTGGATCTGATTTTGAACGTCAGTTGACTGCGCACGGTCATGTGAGTGCGGCAGAAATGGCCGATGGGCTAGCGCTCTGCGTCCGTAACCAGGTCGCATTGTGGAGTAGCCCTCTGGTGCGGACCAGAGAAACGGCGGCATATCTTGCGACGGCTTTGGGGGTGGAAGTGTCAAGTTATCACGACGCCATACCAGCAGGCGATCTCGGTCAACTTCGCCATGACTGGCAAAGCCTTTCCCCGCAGCCCGGTACCCTGATTGTGGTGGGCCATCAACCGCATCTCGGGATCTGGGGCGCACAGTTGATGGGTATATCTCTCCCGGTTAAAAAAGTCAGCGTCATAGCGATCGCCTTGGATCGTTCTGGTACGGGCGGACAATTACTCTGGTATGCACAGCCCGTGGCCTTGGCACGTCTGGGACAAATTCGGCATCAGGGGTGACCTGCGCTATAATGTGCAGAGTTACGGGCAATGGCTTCTTGCGCCCGCCTTGTTCACCGTTCGTCAGGAGGTATAAAATGTCCGAAGCAGCTGATCTCGTTATTATCCTTATTACCGGTCCGGAGAATCCCAAGCGTCTGCCTTCCGCCTTTTTTCTCGCTGCCACGGCTGCCGCAGCGGAGCAAAAAGTGGTGATGTATTTCACTGGTCCAGCCACGGAATTGCTGGCTAAGGGCAAGGCCGAGACCATATTTCCCATGGCCGGTGGCAAGAGTGTCGCTGACTTCATGAAATTGGCTGAGGACAACGGTGTGCAGATCATCGGTTGCCTGCAATCCCTGGAACTCAATGGCATGACCAAAGATGACCTGGCCAAGCCCATTCCCATGATGAATCCGAGCGCTGCTTTACCGTCTCTGGCCGCCGCCGGACGGATTCTGACTTGGTAACCGGGATCAATCGGTACGTTTAAGCACCTTGGAGCCCGTTCTGTTGACGGGCTTTGCTTATATCCATCGCATGCCGAGAGCAATATTACGACGCTGGTATCTTAATTGTCATAAAAGTGTCATAAATGATTCATTAAAGTGTCATATTGCTGTGTTAGATTGCTCTTCGAGTTTCGCTCGCAATAGCTTTTTG
Organism: Acidithiobacillus sp.; assembly: GCF_023255755.1. Taxonomy (GTDB): domain Bacteria; phylum Pseudomonadota; class Gammaproteobacteria; order Acidithiobacillales; family Acidithiobacillaceae; genus Acidithiobacillus. Next base: position 17,035 of record NZ_JAGDVS010000008.1, read on the forward strand.
TGCTATCTGGATGCGGAATGTTCAATGGGTAAGCCGTAAATCAACGTATTTGCCATCTTTGGAGGCCTTATATGCTGTATCGCTTGAAGAAAGACGTATCGCGTAGTGTCAAAGGCGCTGTAATCCTATCCGCGCTGGGCCTTTCTGCCCTGTATGCCCTGCCCGCTTCGGCGGCTCCGACCATCTCGTTGCTGGAAACCGGCTCCACTCTGCTGTACCCGCTCTTCAATCTGTGGGTTCCTGTATACACCAAGATGAACCCCGGCGTTCAGATCACCACCCAGGGCACGGGTAGCGGTACCGGTATCGCTGAGGCGATCTCTGGCGTGGCCCAGATCGGTGCTTCTGACGCCTACATGAGCGATGCGCAGATCAAGCAGCATCCCAATATCCTGAACATCCCGCTGGCCATCTCCATTCAGATGATCAATTACAATGTTCCCGGTCTGAACAACGTGCATCTGAAGCTGTCCGGTCCGGTGCTCGCGGGCATCTACTCCGGCAAGATCACCAACTGGGATGACGCGGCCATTGCCAAGCTGAATCCCGGCATGAAGCTGCCCAACCACAAGATTATTCCGGTGCATCGTACCGATGGTTCCGGCGATACCTTCATTTTCACTACCTATCTGTCCGACACCACGCCAGAATGGAGCAATAGCGTGGGTTACAGCACGACGGTAAGCTGGCCGGCAGTTCCTGGTGGCATCGGTGCGGAAGGTAACCCCGGCATGGTTCAGGCCCTGAAGACGACGCCCTATGGCATCGCCTATATCGGCATCAGTTGGAAGAAACCGGTGGAAGACGCCCATCTGGGGATGGCCATGCTGGAGAACCGCGCCGGCAAGTTCGTGCTGCCGACTGTGGCGAATGCCAAGGCCGCGGCGGGTGAAATGGTCAACAAGACCCCGGCCGACGAGCGGATCAGTCTGGTCTATGCGCCAGGCGCCAATTCTTACCCCATCATCAACTACGAATATGCGATCGTCAGCAAGGCGCAGCCTAATGCTGAAGTGGCTGCGGCCATGCGTAAGTTTCTGAACTGGGCTATTGATCCGAAGGGTGGTAATGCGCCACACTTCATCACCGCGGTGAACTTTGTGCCGCTACCTGATAGTGCTGCGAAGCTTTCCCGCAAGCAGATCGCAGAAATTAAGTAAAGGTTGTGCCGGAGCCGGGGCTGGTCCCCGGCTCTTCCATATCCAATGCAGGACCCCTCTGTATATTTTTATGATTATTGATGCAGACTATTCAGATACTCTAAGTGCCGGGAGATTTGTGGGATGAAAATTCCTGTATTCAGGGTAGGGTTGATTGCTACGGCTAGCTTTTTACCACTTTCATTAATTGCACTGATTGTATTTTTGGCGATTTATTCTTGGCCAGCTATTCACTTTAATCAATTTCATTTTTTGTGGACCAATGACTGGAATTTGGGGAATCTTTATGGTAACCCGGTCACGGTACATGGTGTGCAGATTATGCCGGGAGCCAAATACGGTATCTGGTTTCTGGTCGTCGGCACTATTGTTAGTTCGGCGCTGGCCATGGTGATGGCGATGCCTGTTGCCATTGGTGCGGCATACTTCCTCAGTGAAGGCGTGCGCAAATCCTGGGCAGGCCCTTTATCTCTTTTCGTGGATTTGTTGGCCGCTATTCCCAGCGTTGTTTATGGGTTGTGGGGGTACGCGCTGCTCGTACCACTTTTTGGCCAGACAATTTTCCCCTTCCTGGCTAATACGTTTTCTTTTATTCCTTTCCTGAATGGTGATCCGGGTAGTGGCTATGGGTTGCTGACTTCCGCTTTTGTGCTGGCGGTGATGATCATTCCATTGATTTCTGCCACCCTGCGCGAATCCATCCGGATGACCGAGCCCGAGTTGAAAGAAGCGGGCCTGAGCCTGGGCTTAAATCGCCTGGAGGTTTTCTGGCATATCACCCTGCCTAAACTGAAGACGGTGTTGATCGGTGTGGGTATTCTCGCCTTGGGCCGGGCCCTGGGAGAAACTATGGCTGTCCTCATGGTCAGTGGCAACGCCCTGAATTATCTGCCCAATAACATCTACGCGCCGATCTCCACAATGGCTGCATTTATTGCCTCGCAACTGGATAGCGCGCTGCAGGATCCGACGAATATGGCCGTGGAGGCCCTTTCTGAAATTGCTCTCGTGCTGCTACTCATTACAGTGGCGGTGAATATTGCGGCGCGTTTGTTGTTATGGATGGCGAGGGTGCGCTGATGGCAGTCAGGGCGATCGAGCGCAGTGTCAGCGTCAGAGCAAGTACGAAAGGCTTCAAAGTGTCTTTATCACGGCGCGTGATGACGGCATTCGCCTGGATGTTCGTCCTCTTTTCATTTCTTTTTGTCGCAGCGATGTTTATTTCCATTATCGGAGACGTGCTCATTCACGCCTGGCCGGCGCTGACCCCAAAATTGCTGACAGATATTACGAATGGTATTGGCGGTGGTCTCAAAAATGCTATCGAAGGAACCATGGTCATGTCTGTCGGGGCGTTGCTCCTGGCGGCACCGATCGGCATTGCCTCCGGCATATACCTGAGTGAGCATGGTCATGGCGGTGCCGGAAAAATGCTGCGCTTTCTATCGGACGTGCTGGTTGGCATACCGTCCATCGTCCTGGGATATGTCGGCTATATCACCATGGTCATTTATCTGGGTTGGCAGTTCTCTGTGGCGGCGGGTATCATCACCTTGACCGTCATGCTGCTACCCTACATTGCCCGCTCCACGGAGCTGGCAATGGCCAATATTCCTCTGGCGGTGCGCGAAGCCGGTTATGGGCTGGGTGCAGGGGAGGGACGCGTCGTACTGCGTATTCTGTTGCCTGGCGCAGCACCGGCGATTATGACGGGACTTTTCTACGCAGTTGCCCTGTCCATGGGGGAGACTGCCCCTCTGTTATATACAGCAGGTTGGTCTAATTATATGTGGAATGGTCATTTTACTAAAGAACCTATCGGCTATCTGACTTACGTCATCTGGACCTTCATCAACGAACCTTTTGCGGAATCCCATATGCTCGCATTTGCGGCGGCATTCCTGATTACCGCAGGCGTATTAATCCTGATACTGATCGGTCGCTGGTTACTGGTGCGCGGACAGCGCCGTATGGGCGCCTATCGATGAAAGAGGTCGTCGATAGGTGTAAAAGGGACCCCGCTTGATGACCGGATGGTGGCGGAGCAGGAGCTCTGATACCTGATACAGGCGGCGTAGCCCCACGGCTTCGGAATCGACTTCCAGTAACGCGACCAGGGCGCCGCGATCCTTTAGGATTGGTCGAAGGTCCTTACGGTAGTATTTATACCGTCTTCCAGGGGCAACTCGTCCCCCGTGATCAGGCGTGTCCCCCGTTTGAAAGTGAGATAGGCCCAAAACCAGTTGAACATCACCGAGATTCGATTGCGCAAACCCACCAGGAGCGCCACATGGATCACACCCCATAGCCACCAGGCGGGTGCCCCGCTCATGTTTACGCCGTTGAAGCTTGCCACGGCTGCTTTCCTGCCGATGGTGGCAAGGCTGCCCATATGACGGTACGCAAATGGTGGTTGCGCAGGCCGTCCCTGCAGTTTCCGGCGAATTGCTCTGGCTACATAGGCTCCGCCCTGCTTCGCCGCCGGTGCCAGGCCGGGCACAGGTTTTCCTTTCCAGGCATTGACAAGCGCCGTATCCCCGATAACAAACACGTTCGGTAGGCCCGTTACCGAGAGGTCCGGTTCGACTTTCACCCGTCCGCTACGATCGGCTGAAGCATTGAGCCATCGCGCCGCCGGCGATGCCACGACCCCCGCCGCCCACAGCACGGTGTGAGATGCCAGGCGCTTGCCGTTGATGAGTACCCCCTCTTGATCAATATGTTCCACCTTGCTCTTCAGCATGACCTCGACGCCCAACTGTTCGAGTGACCGCTTCGCTTTTTCTGATAATGTCTCGGGGAAGGTCGGCAATATGCGCGGAGCCGATTGGATCAGAACCACGCGTGCGCTGGCCGGATCGAAATGGTGGAACTCCTTCTCCATGCCGTGGCGCACCAGTTCGGCAATATCGCCTGCCAACTCGACCCCCGTCGGACCGCCTCCCACAATCACGAAGGTGAGCAAACCCCGCCGCTCGGAGGGATCTTCGGCAGATTCCGCCCGCTCGAAAGCGGAGAGAATCTGTCGCCGTATTTCCACCGCATCATCAATGGTCTTTAATCCTGGCGCATAAGGTTCCCACTCGTCCCGCCCGAAATAGCTGTGGGATGCGCCCGTGGCGAGCACCAGGTAATCGTATGGCATACGTCGTTTGCCGATTAACACCTCCTGCTGCGCCGTATCGATCCCGGTCACTTGACCCAGCAGCACCTGCACGTTGAGGTGATCGCAAAACAGGCCGCGCACCGTAGCGGCGATATCGGCAGGGGACAGTGATGCTGTGGCGACCTGGTACAATAGCGGCTGGAATAAGTGGTAGTTATGACGATCGATCAAGGTCACCTGCAGCGGTGTTTTCGCCAACTTCGCCGCGCAAGCCAGCCCGCCGAAGCCTGCGCCCACGATCACCACGCGCGGCGCGCCCTCCAGCGGGAATATCTGCATGCCGTTGATCTGTGGAAGGACACCCAGGATCCATTTGTCGAGCGACAGATTGCCGGGTCCATACAAGCCAATGAGTGCGAGCGTCATCACGAAATATACATCCGCCGGACCATCCGAGCCGGTTATATGCATACCGATAACGCTCATGATAAGCACCAGCGCGGCGGGGCGGGCAACAAAGCCGAAAGCGACGAGCACCGCACACACCAGCGCTATCGCAGGCGTTGGTGCAAAATGAGCCAGCGATTTTTCTGGCAGTAGTTGTACCAGACCGGTCGGTATTGAAACTCCCGTGCTTGCCGCCAGTAGTGCCAAACCAAGCCACAGACGTATCAATAATTGATAGTATGGCTTGAGATACCGTGTGATGGCGTCTGCCAGGCGGGTCAGAATAGTGGCGAAAGGCAGCGCGGTATCCCCTAATCCGCGCGCGAGAAGATGATCCAGCGACAAAGGCCCCGCGCCACATATCACGAACCACCCAAACAGCACAGCGGAGTACAGGTTGATATCGATAGCGAGGTAGTTGAACTGGACCACCAGCACGAGAATGAGCATGTACAATGCTGCCCACCGTGTTGCCAACCCCAGCGCGAGTAATACCGGGATGACCATCTGTATCGCTGCGCCCAGGTAGGTGGGACTTAGCGGCTCTACCCAAGGCACAGGATAGGCAACATTAGACAGATAGGGCGCGACGCTCAGATCGAAAATCTTTAACACACCAGACACAAAGAAGACCTTCGCCAGCCATAACCGGATCAGGAGATCCGCCATGGGTCCAACCGATCGCTGCACCACATGGTAAACAGTGCCGATGCTTCCCATCGGTACCAGCAACCACCGGATGCCACCGGCTGCCGTCCGGAGCCGATCGCTGCTGGTGTTCAGCGACACGTCACGAAACCTTGCTGAAATGGGCGAGGGGAAGCAGAGAGCGGTGAGCGACGCTCATGAGCTTTCATTGAAGTGGAATCCGGACACGAACTCCCTGCCATTTGCGCAACGCCACCAGCGACCAGATACTCTCGACGATCCCAAAGGGCCAGGTACCCGCAAGGAATCCATATACCGCAGACCCCAGGCAGGCCACCGCAAAAGCCAGCGTGAACCAGTGCGAGCGCGATTCGAAGGCGTAAAACAGCATCATCAGCGTTACAATCGTGGCCCCGTAAGTTGTCAATAGCATGGGTACCTCTTCAGTTCAGGCTTGCTGACAGCATCGCACAGACTGTGACCATGCTCTACCTTTGAGTCAATCGTTGTGCCAGAGCGAATTGGCCATGTATAACGGCAAACTTTAGTAACGCTAGCAGCCTGTCGGACTTAGCTCACGACTGCCGCCCATTTTCGCCCAGGATTTT
>NZ_JAGDVS010000031.1 GCF_023255755.1 Acidithiobacillus sp.
GACCTTGGCCTGGACCGGATCTTCGGGCCGCCAGTCTGCTGCGGGTGCTGTCGCCTGACCGTCCCGCAGCACGGCGTACAGGGGACCGAGTTCGCTGAGCACGTCTTCGGCACTCTCGACCAGTTTGGCGCCGTCGCGGATGAGGCGGTGCGGGCCGCGCGACAACGGTGAGTGGATGGAGCCGGGGATGGCAAAGACTTCGCGGCCCTGCTCCATTGCCAACCGGGCGGTAATCAGTGAACCGCTGCCCTCTGCGGCTTCAACGACCAGTACGCCCAGGCTGAGGCCGCTGATGATGCGGTTGCGGCGGGGGAAGAGGCCGCTGCGTGGACCGGTATCGGGGGGTTGTTCGCTGAGAATGAGGCCCTGCCCGGTAATCTGACGGGCGAGCTGCAGGTGGCTGCGCGGGTAGATGAGATCGGCGCCGGTACCAAGTACGGCGACGGTGCCGCTGTGGAGGGCGCCGCGATGGGCGGCGGCGTCAATGCCGAGGGCCAGACCGCTGCTGATGATAAGGCCCGCCTCACCCAGATTTTGGGCGAAGGCTTCGGCCGTCGCGACACCGGTCGCGGTGGGGCTGCGGCTGCCGACGATAGCCAGCATGGCCTGGTTCAGGCAGGCGCGCTGCCCGCGTAAATAGAGCAGCAGGGGCGGGTCGGAGATATGGCGGAGCAGGGGTGGGTAATCGCTGTCCGTCCAGCGACAGAGATCGGTATCGGGACTTTCCAGCCAGTGCCGGTCTGCGGGCGTGAGCATGTCTTCGGGCGCCTTCTGCAAGGCGGCGATTTGCGCGGCCTGCAAACCGAGGTCCTGCAGGGCGCCGGCGCCGGTTTGAAAACAGCGCTCTACCGCACCAAAGCGCTCCAGCAGGGCGCGTTGGCGGACCGGGCCGAGGCCGGGGATACGGCCGAGGGCGAGCCAGGCCCGGTCTGTCACCCGTTTCCTGCAGAGCGGTCGCTGGCTGTTACAGGGCGCGGACTGGCCAGTTGGTCACCCACCAGGATGCCATGTGTCGCCGTGGTAATCACGGCGTAGGAGACCGTGGGGAATATCCGGAACAGCATGACGGTACCCACCTTCTGCGGCGGCAGAACGAAGGGTTTGCCGGTCACCGCGTTTTTCGTCTCTCCTCCGGGCCTGTCAACCTGCAGCACATTACCAGCGCTCAGGCCGCTGTCCCGGCCCTGATCCACGATAACGACTTGGCCGACCATCAGTTCTGGATAACTACTCATTTTGGCGATGATCTGGGCATTTACCGGGTGGGAGGGGGCGCTGGGGAAGTAGTGGGGCGCGCTACGGTCCGTGGTAGGTACCAACCGGTCGCCCAGAGAGATTTCCTTCAGGGCATTGGTGATTTCTACGGCGGCGTGTGTGCCGTTGCTGCGCACGACTGCGCTACCGAGATCGCGGAGCGCATAACCGAGGGCTTTTTTGCCGTCGTGGCGATAGAGTTTCGGTCCGAGGGCGACAATCTGGTAACGGGCACCAATGGGCGCCTGTGCCAAGCCGGAGGCATAGAGCTTGTCACCCACCGTATAGACGATATGCTCACTGGCGCTGGCGGCAAGATAGGGCAGTTGGTCATAAGCCTTCTTGTTGGCGATAACACCAGGTGTGCCGAGGAACGGCATTACTTCGCCGGTGGCCACCGTGGGCAAGGGTCCCGCAGTCATCTGCGGATGCAGCGAGATGACACGGAGTTCTGGCTGACCGTTGGACCCGCGGATAATCACGATGCGGTCACCCGGATAAATCAGATTGGGGTTTTTAATATAGGCATTCCGGTGCCAGATCTGTGGCCAGTCCCAGGGATTTTTGAGGAAATGTGCGGCAATGCCCCAGAGGGTGTCACCGGCTTTGACGGTATAACTGTGTTCACTGCGTAGCTGTATGCCGGACGGCGCAGCCTGCGCCATTGCCGGGGCCATGGCGCTGAGGCCGAGACAAAATAGGGTGTTGCGCCAGATGTTCTTCATGAATGATCTCCGCTGGACTTCCGCAGGGCATAGTATTAGTTCAAGATACGATTTTTGCCGGATGGTAATAATTTGGTGACGAAATGCCCCTCTTGAAGATACTGGAGTTCCCCGATGCCCGCCTCAAGGGCATGGCCCAACCCATAGTCCGGGTGGACAAACAGATACAGCAACTCGCCGACGATATGGCGGAAACTATGTACGATGCACCCGGTATCGGCCTGGCCGCGCCGCAGGTGGCCGCTGGTCACCGGCTGATTGTCGTGGATGTTTCAGAAAATCGCAATGATCTGCTGACCTTGGTGAATCCGGAAATTATCGCGCGCACGGGTGAAGAGGAGATGAAGGAAGGCTGCCTGTCGGTACCCGGCGTGCTGGAGACGGTGCGGCGTGCCGAAAAAGTGACGGTGCGCGCGACCACGGTACTGGGCAAGACCATTGAATTGGAGGCCGATGGGCTGCTGGCGGTTTGCCTGCAACATGAGATCGACCATCTCAATGGTACCCTTTTTGTCGATCATCTGTCCCGCCTCAAGCAAAACCTGATTCGCCGTAAGGCGGACAAAAGGGTGCGGCTCGGTGACTAGAAAACAGCGCATTGTTTTTGCCGGGACGCCGGAGTTCGCGCGCCTCATTCTGGCAGAATTGCTGCAAGGGCCGGAAGAAGTCGTCGGGATATTTACCCAGCCGGATCGCCCGGCGGGCCGGGGGCGGGCGTTGCAGGCCAGCCCGGTGAAGCAGGAGGCTTTGGCCGCAGGCATTCCCGTTTTTCAGCCGGAATCCTGTAAGACGGGCGAGGCCCTGGACCTGCTCCGGAGCCTGGCGCCGGATCTGCTGATTGTCGTGGCCTATGGTCAGATTCTTCCCCAGGCGATTCTGGACTTGCCGACGCGCGGCGCCATCAATGTCCACGCTAGTCTCCTGCCCGCCTGGCGCGGTGCGGCGCCCATCGCCCGCGCCATCGCGGCGGGCGACAAGGAAAGCGGTGTCGCCATCATGCAGATGGAAGCCGGACTCGACTCCGGTCCGGTGCTGTGGGAGGAGCGCGTGCCCATTGCGCCCGATGACACGGCGGCGAGTCTCCATGACCGTTTGGCACGGTTGGGCAGCGATGCTTTGCGTCAGGCTCTGGACCGGCTCTGGGCGAATCGGCTCAAACCCGTGCCCCAGGATCCGGCACTGGTGACCTATGCCCGCAAGTTGAAGAAGGACGAGGCGCTGCTCGACTGGCGGCTTCCCGCGGCGACGCTGGAGCGTCTGGTGCGGGCTTTCAATCCCAGCCCCGTCGCCCATACCCTTTTTCGCGACAAAGGCTTGCGGGTCTGGCAGGCGCGGGTGCTGCCTGTCCGGGGCGAGCAGGCGCCCGGCACCATCACTGCCGTGGAAAAAGACGGGATAGTGGTGACCTGTGGCGAAGATCAATTGCAGTTGCTGGCGGTGCAACCGGCGGGCAAGGGCGTACTCAGTGGTAGTGATTTCGCCCGCGGTTATCGCCCGCAAGTTGGCGAAGTGCTGGGATGAGGGAAGGGCGGACGGGGATTGAGCGGGCAAAAAGCACATCGGGTGTGACAGTGCGCAAGGCGGCTATTGCCGTATTGCGGGGCGTGGATAGCGGGCAGACGGTGGATGCCGCCCTGCTGCCGGTGGCGTTGACCGGTGCGGATCGGGCGACCTTGCAATGGCTGGTGCTGGGCACGCTGCGCGAGTATCTGCCCTTGCAGGCCCTGGCCGCTCAATTGCTGCGCAAAGGCTGGCGCGAGGAAGATGCGGATTTGGGTTTTTTGCTGAGTCTGGCCCTTTTTGAGTTGCGCCATGGGCAACGGCCCGCCTTCGCCGTGGTCAATGATTGGGTTGAGATGACAGAGGCCCTGAAAAAACCCTGGGCGCGCGGTCTGATGAATGCCGTTCTGCGCCGTTATCTGCGTGAGCGGGAGGCTTTGGATGCGGTACTGGCCGATCGCGATCTCGGGCATCCGGCCTGGCTGGCGGCGCGCTTACGCGC
>NZ_JAGDVS010000001.1 GCF_023255755.1 Acidithiobacillus sp.
GCAGGTCTTGCTTTGGCGTTTCGGGCGCGTCCAGTGCTTCGGTTCCCTCTGCGGCTTCATAGAGATAGAGCGGAAAACATTGCGAGCCAGCTATGAAATGGAAGTTCGGCACGTCGCTGGAAATCAAACAGCTAAACCCCGCCGTTTCTCCTAGCCCAGTCAGACAAATCACCAAATTCTCCGCCGCCGCATCCGGAAAAATCCGCGGCATCAGGAAGACGTATTCGTTAAACCTACGGTTGAAATACAGCCATTGCTTGGTAAAAGGCCGGTACAGGCTGGGGATCAGACTGGCGGCTTCAAATATGAATTGCCGTCCTTTGCTCAATTCCGCCTTGAGCGAACGCGTCCAACTGATTTGCGCGGAATCGGTGTCGATGAAACCGTCCACCAGGGCATCACGCGCTTTCTTGTCCAGATGGCCGTGTGCCTGCTGGAAGCGCGCTGACTCTGCGTTGTAGAAGTCGATCATGCGCGCCATGTTGGCGCTCACGGCTGACTTGGAAGCGTTGTAGCACCATGCGTCGCGAGCTGTCAGAACCCCCTGCGAATAGTTTTCAACCCAGATTGTCCATTAGCCACTCTGCAGTCCATGAATGACAGGCGGGGCCGAGGCGTTGGCCCAGAGTCCTGCGAACCAGGCGCGTTTTCGGCGGGGAACGGACAGCATCAGTTTGTTCTGGCTGGCGTCCTGGTGCCAGGAGCCGCCGACGGCCAACACCAGGCCATGCAGCGTAGAGAGCGTGTGCTGAATTCGACAGCGCAGCACCGCCTGACGAAACAGGCTCATCAGGTTGTAGGCCAGCATGGCAAAGCCCAGCGCGGCTTCGGTGGCCCAGAAGTCCCGCATGTTGAAGGCATCCAGGCCAAAGTCGGCCTTCAGTTCCTTGATCCGGTTCTCGCAGTCGGCCCGGCCCCGGTAGGTGCGCCAGACTTCCACCATCGGCAGGTCGAGCGTGGTCACAAAGGCACCATAGCGCCAGCCCTGGATGTGCGGATCGTGCGCAAACAGCGACAGCGTCTTGCCTGGGGCCGTCTTGCGCTTGACCGATTGGCGCACGACGATCAGCCGTCGCTCGATGTCCCAACCGGTCGCCTGATAACGCAACTCGGTCAGTTCCAGCCCGGCTTCCAGTGCCCACCAGCCGGTGGCTTGGTAGATCGTGCGTTGCAGCGGCTGGGTCAGTCGGGCCGCGATGATGTAGGGGATACGCTTGCCCTCCAGGGCAGCCAGGATGGCCTCGTCGAAGAAACCGCTGTCGGCGCGCAGCAAACCGACCGTCTTGTCGCCCAGATGGTGCAGGGTCGATTCGAGAAATCGCAGGATGTTGTTGGCGCTGTGCGCCGTACCCGGCCGCAGCCAGAAGTTGGCCACCATGCGCGCTTCGGCAACAAAGGCCAACAGCGGGTGATGACTGGCCCGACCCTGCCGGTTAGGGTTGTAGCCACGCGCTGCGCCTTCCTGCGCTCCGTTGCGGGTGATGACCGTGGAGTCGATGTCCAGCGTCACCTGCTTCAAGGCGCTGATCTTGCCGAAAAACCAGCGATAGACCTCGGCCTGTACCCGTTCGTTGGTGAGCATGTCAAAGCGGGCGAACAGCCGCATGATGGCCTTGTGACCGGCAGCCTTCGTCCAGCCAAACAGACGCACCAGCGTGCTGTCCATGCGCACTGTTTCGGCGTGCGCAAACCGGCAGGCGCCGCACCAGATGGAGACGATGAACTGCTCGATCAGTTGCAGCGGGGCGTAGCCCCGGTTCGACTTCGGTTCCGGCAACCCCCACCCAGCAGACGCCTGCCGCAACCCCAGGCTGTCAAGCATCTGCTTGAACAGGGCCAGGCCACCCCAGGCTGTGACCTCCCGGTTGCTGAAACTGACCGCAAAACCTTCTCCCTGTAGCACCGAACCGGCCATGATCATCACCTATCCAATTGATCCACAAAGGCTTTCTCTAATGGTATCCATTAGAACCAACCTCGCCCCAGCGTCGGAGCGAAGGCTCACGGCTTGCCTCAACTTCACGAAAAATGGCTAATGGACAATCTGGGTTGAATATAACCTGAATCCGTGAGCAAGGCGGCTGTAAAAGTTGCGTAAGTTGTTGAAATTAATCGTTCTTTATCGTAAAATGCCTGGATTATTTCGTCATCCTGCGGGTGGCTTTTCCGGGGTGTCCAATGGGTTTTGGTTTTCAAATCAAACAGCTTGACTACGACCTGACTCCCGTCGCCGGTTTGGCCTTGGTCGGACATCAGTTGCAACGGTTGCAGGGGATGTTCAAGCGCCTTGACCGTGAGCATCCCGCCCCAGGCGGCGTGCGCTGCAGTGACATCGTGCGCAGCTACGTGGGGTTGCTGGCCCAAGGCAAGAGCGACTTCGATGCCATCGAAGCCTTCCGTGGGGATCGCTTCTTCAAGCAAGCGCTGGGCATGGCTGGCGTGCCGTCTTCGCCCACACTGCGCCAGCGTCTGGATGCCAAGGCGGCCTCTTGGTTCGACTGGGCCTTTGACGCCAACAGCGCCTTGTTGCGCTCGGCTCAGCCGGACTATGGCGTGCTGCCTTGCGGCTGGCTGCCGCTGGACGTGGACACCTTCGCCATGGACAACTCCGGCACGGTCAAGGACGGCGTGAGCCGCACCTATGCAGGGGTGGATGGTTACTGTCCGCTGGCGGCCTATCTGGGTGCGCATGGGTTCTGCCTGGAGTTGGCCCTGCGTCCGGGCGCGCAACATTCGGCCAGCGAGACCACCTACAACATCGAGCGCGTCGTTCCTCTGGCGCAGCAGTTGTCGGCAGCCGGCCCCAAGGCCCCCATTCTGATGCGTCTGGACGCTGGGTTTGACTCCAGCGCGCTGATGACCGACATCGAACGCTGCAATGCACCGGGGCGGCCCCAGGTGGACTTCCTGATCAAGTGGAATCCACGCACCACCGACCTGCAGGCGTTGCTGCGCCAGCGCGCAGCCGAGCCTGCGGTGCTGTGGCACCAGCCCCGCGAGGGCAAGCGCTGGACGGTGTGGGAGATCCGGGTCCAAGTGCCTGGCATCGAGCGCGCGGTGCGCCGCGTCCTGCGCCTGACCGAGCGCACCATCGATGCAAGAGGCCAGCAGTTGCTGGTCCCCGACATGCAACTCGACGGCTGGACCACCAGTCTGCCTGAGACCTTCAGCGCTGCGACCCTCATCGCCCTGTATGCCGACCACGGCACGCATGAGCAGTTCCATGCGGAGTTCAAGACCGACATGGATCTGGAGCGCCTGCCATCGGGCAAGTTCGACACGAACTATCTGGTGTGCCAATTCGCGGCCCTGACGATGAACATCCTGCGTCTGCTCGGCCAGCAAGGCTTGCTGGGGCCGCTGGCTCCGATCCGACACGCGGCCCGGCGCCGACGCATGAAGACTGTGATGCAGGAACTGATCTACCGCGCCGGGCGTGTCATCGAACATGCCGGGCGATGCTGGCTTGGACTGGGCGCCAATGACCGGGCGGCGCCGGCCTTCATGCACTTGCATGCGCAGTTTGCCTCCAGCGGTTGACTCGGCGAAACCACCCCCTTCACCTGCGATCAGCGCCGGGCCCATAGCGGCGGCGGGATGGCGGTTGCGCGCGGCGCGACGCCAACAGCAAACAACGCGTGCAACAACCGTCCTGAGACCCGAAAAACAAGCCCAGCCCAGGGCATGGCGGGGCAATCTCGGCAACTCCTGGAGAAATGACGGCTGCGACACGACAAATCTGCTTGGACGGGTTATCAGGATCACGGATTCAGGCCAATCCAAAGCCACAACCTGGCGGGCCTTGAGGGCCTGCGCCTGCTCCTCGATCCAAGACAGGAAGTCCTGCTCATAGAGGTTTGGTGTGTGTTCTAGTTGCCTTGCTGTTGCCATGGCATGCCTCCAGTCGGCATGAGGTTCTGCATGGA
>NZ_JAGDVS010000114.1:0-2177 GCF_023255755.1 Acidithiobacillus sp.
GACGCTTGGTGTAGGCGATGGTGGCGGCGATGGCGGCGGCGGTGGCAATGTTGGCCGGTTCGGCAACGCCGTAGGCATCGGTAGCGCTAAAGCCCTGGTAGTTCTCCAGCAGCGCCACCTCGATCCGGGGGGTGTCCCCCGCTCCCGTCAATTTATAATCGACCAGATTGGGATTGAGCATCCAACCGGTGTGGATATCCAGGACCCGTTCCTCCAGCAGCGCATAAGCAACGCCCATGAGCACACCTCCTTGCACCTGGCTTTCAATCTGCAGAGGGTTGATGGGACGGCCACAGTCGTGAACCGCCACCACCCGTTCCACGCGGATGACGCCGGTCTCCGTATCGACGGCCACTGCGGCGAACTGGACCCCACCCAGGTCGTTCAGCGCCATGGCCCCATCGCCCGAAAGGCTGCGGAAACCGGGATAGTCATCGCTCCGCCCGGCAAAGGCGCTGATGCGGTCGGTGCGCAGGGCGGCGGCGGCCTCCCGCCAGGAAAGGCGCTGCTGCGGCGCATCGCGCAAATGGATCCAGCCGTCCTGCACGGTCAACCGTTGCGGGTCCACCCGCCAGGTCGAGGCGACGGAGCGGAAAAGGGCCTCTTTGATCCGCCAGGCGGCGGTGCGGGCAGGGGGGGTGATGGAGGCGGTGGTACGACTGCCGTAGGACGGTGGTCCCGAGGGAAATTCGGTATCCCCCATGCGCACCTGGATATCTTCCGGCTGCAGACCCAGTTCTTCGGCCACCACCTGGGACAGGACCGTACCGGCTCCGGTGCCGATGTCCTGCACGCTGGAAAGCACTTCGACGCGGCCGTCCCGCCACAGGCGCAATTCGCAGGCGGCGTTGGTCTGAACATTGGCGGACCACAGGGATTGCGCCATGCCGATGCCACGCTTGACCGGCCCCTGATCCGCCCCTGGCGTCCCGCGCCGCGTCCAGCCGATTTTTTCGGCGCCGATACGGCGTTCCTCGCGGCGCACGAGGCTGGGGTCGATGATATCCCGCAGGGCGACAGGGTCCATCGCGAGTTTCTCCGCCAGTTCATCAACACACTGTTCTAGGGCAAAGGCACCCTGGGTGTTGCCGGGGCCGCGCATAGCGCAACTAGGGCCGGTATGGGTGAAAACGTCGTACTGCAGGGATTCCACATGGGGGCAGTGATACAGGGCGGTGGCCACATTGCCCACACCGGCGCCGAAGGCGACACCGGCGTTGCCGTAGGAATGCAGGGAAAGCGCCGTCAGGGTGCCATCCAGCCGGGCCCCGATGCGCAGATGCTGTTCGCTGGAAGGGCGGTTGCCAGTGTCCATGTGTTCCTCGTCACGGCGATGGACCAGACGCACCGGCGCCCCCGCCAGCCGGGAAAGGGCTACCGCCGTGCGCCCGTAAAGTCCAATCTGCGACTTGGAGCCGAACCCCCCGCCAACGGCCTCGGCCCGTACCCGCACGCGGGAAAGGGGCAACTGGAAATGGCGGGCCAACTGCGCGCGCACCCCGGCGGTGAACTGGGTGGACATCCAGACGTCGAGACCGCCCTCATGCCAGGCCGCGACGACGGCATGGGGCTCCAGGCAGCAATGGGTCTGCACTTGGGTATGATAGGTCCCCTCTACCACAACCTCGGCGGCCGCGAAGCCGGCATCGATGTCGCCGCGGCTGCCCCGGCTCTCCGGCCCCCGGATATTGCCGGTGACAGGAAGATCACCGGCCGCGGCGGGCAGTCCGGCCGAGGGCATATCCTCCAGTCCGCCATCCGAGTAAACAACGGCGGCATCCGCCTGTCTGGCCCCTTCGAAGTCCACGACGAAAGGCAAGGGCTCGTACTCCACCCGAATCAGGCGCAGTGCCGCTTCCGCTAGTGCCGGTGTCTCCGCCGCCAGAGCGGCGACGGGTTGGCCGACATAGCGCAGCACTGCGGGGCGGCCATCGGTCGCAGGCCCCACCACGCTCAGTACCGCATGTACCCCGGGGGCAGAGGCGGCCGGGGAGAGATCCAGGGAACGGATGCGGGCGTGGGGCAACGGCGAGCGCAGGAGCGCTGCATGGAGCATCCCCGGCAGATGCACGTCCACCGTGTAACGTGCTGCTCCGGTGACCTTGGCCCGGGCATCCCAACGGCGTATATCCTTGCCGATCTGCGTCAGCGCGGCATTGGGCGCCAATGGCGGCGGC